>JAYTCK010000012.1:0-4856 GCA_043736515.1 bacterium | reverse complement strand
GGCGTCTTTCCTGATACGGGGCATGTGGGGGTTTGTGGTGTATGGCATATGAATCATCCTAATGGTTAGGGTGATTCCAAGCTATTGAACCATTACGGCTGCTTTGACAAATTCTTAATTTCTGCTACACTATAACCCACTTATGGATGAACAAAACAAGAATAATGATATCGAGCTTGGTGCAGGTATCAGCCTGATTCAGCCTGAAAACAGCACGGAGGATGATGATGTGGAAATCGAAATGTACAATGATGATGGGGTTGTAACTCGTGCGGCTACCCCGGAAGAGCGCATACGAAGGCTTCGTGAGAAACTGGACGTATGCAGAGCAGAAAAGCAAGAATACCTAGATGGCTGGCAGCGCCTTAAAGCCGACTTTGTTAATTACAAAAAAAGAGCTGAGGAGGAAAAATCTGATTTTATAAAGTATTCACGTGAAGGAATCATTACTGACTTACTTCCGGTGCTCGAGAGTTTTCAAATGGCGTTTTCAAACAAAGAGTCATGGGAGAAGGTGGATCCGTCCTGGCGAAAAGGAGTAGAACATATTCACACGCAGCTCACGCAAACACTAGAGAGTTATGGTTTAGCTGAAGTAAATCCACTTGGCAAGATGTTTGACCCCAAAGAAGATACCGCAGTAGGGACTGTGCCAACCACTGATACCTCCAAGTATCACACCATAGCTGAGGTCATCCAGGTGGGTTATAAGCTTGGTGGAAGATTTATCAAATCACCAAAGGTAAAAATTTATGGTGATGCGTCTGAAGAGTCCTAGTGCTGGAGTACATGTTTATGCGACCCCAGCTCAATTGATAGAGTTAAATGAGTATGGCGAAATGAATTAAAATTTCATAAAATTGATAAGTTAAATAATATTACGAATATGGCAAAAATACTTGGAATCGATCTCGGAACAACTAACTGTGCAATGGCAATCATTGAGGGTGGTGAGCCGCGCATTATTGAAAATGCCGAAGGTGCCCGCACAACGCCTTCAATTGTTGCGATCGCAAAAACGGGTGAGCGCGTTGTCGGCCTTTCTGCAAAGCGTCAGGCAGTAACCAATCCAAAAAATACGGTTTATCAGATCAAGCGCTTTATTGGGCACAATTTTGACGAGGATGCTGTGCAAAAAGACAGGAGCGCAGTGCCGTTTGAAATTAACAAATCAACAAATGGTGGCATTGAAGTAAAAATGGGTGATAAACCCTACCGACCTGAGGAGATTTCGGCAATGATCCTTCAAAAGCTCAAGGCGGACGCTGAGGCGAAGCTCGGTGAAAAGATCACTGAGGCAGTTATTACCGTTCCAGCATACTTTAACGACTCACAGCGCCAGGCAACAAAAGATGCAGGCAAGATCGCAGGACTCGATGTGAAGCGCATTATCAATGAGCCTACAGCAGCAGCGCTTGCGTACGGATTTAATAAAAAGAAGGATGAAAAGATTGTTGTTTTTGATTTCGGAGGCGGGACATTTGATATTTCGGTGCTCGAGGTAGGCAATGACGTCATTGAAGTTAAGGCCACCGACGGCGATGCCCATCTCGGAGGAAAAGATATTGATCAAAAGATCATCAACTGGCTTGCCGAAGAGTTCAAAAAGACTTCAGGTATTGATGTGCGCGCCGATGCGCTCGCAAAACAGCGCCTTGATGAGGGGGCAGAGAAGGCCAAGATTGAGCTCTCGAGTGCGGTTGAAAGTGAGATTAATCTCCCATTCATTACATCGGGCGCAAATGGCCCAGAACACTTGGTTATCAAGCTGACACGCGCAAAACTCGAAGAACTGACGCAGGAGTTTATTGACCGCGCAATGGAAATCAGCAAGCGCGCAATGGATGCATCACCGTTCAAGATTCCTGAAATCAACGAAGTGATTTTGGTTGGCGGTCAGACCCGCATGCCTGCGATCCAAAAGGCCGTCGAGGCGTATTTTGGGAAGAAACCAAACATGACCGTCAATCCCGATGAGGTCGTTGCGCTCGGAGCTGCAATTCAGGGAGGAATTTTACAGGGCGATGTTCATGACATTCTTCTCCTAGATGTTATCCCGCTTTCTATTGGAATTGAGACTCTAGGAAGCGTTGCGACAAAGCTTATTGAGAAGAACACGACGATCCCCGCCTCACGTTCACAAATTTTTTCGACCGCGGCAGACAACCAAACATCTGTTGATGTCTCCATCTTTCAAGGAGAGCGCCCCATGTTTGCCGACAACAAATCGCTTGGTCGCTTTGTGCTCGAAGGAATCCCACCTGCACCACGCGGCATGCCCCAGGTAGAGATTACCCTTGATGTCGACGCAAATGGCATTTTGAATGTGAAGGCAAAAGATAAATCATCGGGGAAGGAGCAGTCTATTCGCATTGAAGCAAGCTCCTCACTTTCAAAGGATGATATCGAACGCATGAAGAAGGAAGCTGAACTCCACGCTGATGAAGATATGAAAAAGCAGGAGTCTGTCGAAGTCAAGAATCTTGCAGAGAGCCTGCTCTACACCGCAGAGAAGGCGCTTAAGGATAACGGCGACAAGATTTCCGCAGAAATTAAAACTGATGTGGAAGCAAAAATTACTGCTCTTAAGGCCGTGAAAGACGGTACCGATATTGAAGCGATCAAAAAAGCAACCGAAGAGCTTTCCGAGCACCTGCAAAAGATTGGTGAGGAAATGGCAAAACAAGCAAGCCAGCAAAACACTGCGGGAAATCCAAATCCCACACCAGATGAGAATACCGCATCAGGAGAAAGTCCTAATGGAACAGTACATGATGTTTAAGATATTCGTGAGTAGCTGGTAGGGTAAATGGCTAAAAAGAAAAGCCGGACAATGTGTCCGGCTTTTTGTTTGGTCTTTATTTTTTAATTAGTGACCGATGTACACAGTAGATGAATTCATCCGTGACGTAAAATAGTCCGTCTGAGGGGTTTCTCACAATCCACCCACCACCCGTAAGATTCCGCTCTCCAAGCGTGACATAATTCCAGTCTGGCTTTATTAGCCGATTGAAATAGAACACACCTCCACCTTTTCTCCTCTTTCGATAGAACGCATTAATCTGCGCCTCGCTAAAGGGAGCCCAGTTACCTTGCTCTTGGCAGTAGCGAAGGATATACGCTGCAGAAACTTCTGTCTGACTGTGCTCGAACGCACTCCACAAGTGTTCGAACTCCGAAGGCATATCGCGAGGCATGATGGCAAAGTCGCTACGGACGATGTTGTATGTAGGGACTACGTACCCATACTGTGCATACCACTTGATTTCTACATCTGAAATTACATTTGGATTTTCACTCATTCGGACTCTTTGTACAAGTAACAACTAAAATGGACAATAACAGTAAGTTCTAAACTTGTCAAATCATGTCGTGTTCTGTATAATGCCTCCTGTGATGATTGAATTTTCTGACTACGGCAAACTATCAACTATCTACTGACCCACATGGCAAAAAATTACTATGAAATAATGGGCGTTGAAAAAAGTGCTTCGAAAGAGGAGATTAAGAAGGCATTTCACAAACTTGCTCACAAGTATCATCCAGACAAAAAAGGTGGTAATGAAGCAAAGTTCAAAGAAGTGAATGAAGCGTATCAGGTACTTTCCGATGACAGCAAACGCCAGCAATATGACACCTACGGACAAGTTCCACAGAGTGGAGCTGGGCAGGGTCATCCCGGTTTCGACGGATTTAATAACGGTGGATTTGGCGGAGGAGGTTTCGATGGCGTTGACCTCGGGGATATTTTTGGCGATTTTTTCGGAGGCGGCAGAGGGGGAGGTCCGCAAGTTGAGCGCGGTGGGGACATATCGATTGATATCGAAATTACTTTTGAAGAAAGCATTTATGGCGCACAGCGTAACGTAGTGTTGGGTAAAACTTCAGCATGTGATACGTGCAGTGGGTCAGGCGCAAAGCCCGGCACAAAAATGAAGAAGTGCAGCACGTGTAGTGGTAAAGGTAAAGTTACGCAAATGCGCAAAACATTTCTGGGAAATTTCTCGACTGTCACAACATGTGATGTTTGTTACGGTTTAGGTGACCTCCCTGAAGAAAAGTGTAAGACATGTTCTGGTCTTGGAGTGCTTAAAAAACAGGAAGAAATTGCCATCAACGTACCAGCCGGTATCCGTGGTGGAGAAATGTTACGCATGAGTGGCAGGGGTGAGGCGGTCGCACATGGTGTTCCGGGAGACCTCTATATCCGAATTCACGCAAAGCCTCATGCGACATACCGAAGAGAAGGGAATAATTTAATTATGGACCTCGACGTCAAGTTTACGGATGCAATTCTTGGTACTACCTACACGATAAAAAATCTTGAAGGGAACCCTCTTGACCTAAAGATCCCTGAGGGCGTCAAATATGGTGATGTACTTCGTTTACGCGAAAAGGGGATACCCGCTACGAGTCGTAATCGTGCAGGCGACATACTCATCACCGTGCGAATCAAAACCCCCACAAAACTTTCCCGCAAAGCCCAAAAACTTGTCGAAGAACTCAAAGAGGAAGGACTCTAGAAGTCCCTGTGTTGTTTGAGCAAATCACTCGTCTTTCATGTGGTTGGTGATAGTTTTACATAGAGTACGGTTTATAAACATTTTTTTTAAACTATATGCACCGCATTTTCCCCATCGGGCTCGTTTTTTGCGCCGCACTTTTCACGCACCTCACCCTCGCAGACATTCTGTGTCCTGCAAAAAATAAACTTCATCCCAAAAATCAAGTCGCTGACGTTGGCTGGGGGAGAGCTAGGGAGACTTGCGTTTTATGAAAATAATGTTAGTTTATACACTACAAATTACTCAATTATCCCGCTATTATGTCCCGTACTCTTCAGATAATCTTCATTT
>JAYTCK010000011.1:0-34866 GCA_043736515.1 bacterium | reverse complement strand
ACCATACTACAATACCAAGCGGCTGCATTTGGGGATTTCGCTCCAATCGCCAATACAATTAGTTACAAAGTGATTCCAAGCTATTGATTAGAATACGGAGATCGTACAAAAAGGACCGATGTGTCGGTCCCGTGGAAGATGTGTCTATTTTTCAAGAAAGCGCATCAATATCTTGTAGTGATCGAACACAAATCGTTCGGAGGGAAGCGCAAGGATCTCCTTCTTTGCGAGCAGAACCACCTTCGTGAACCCTTTCTCATCTCGGGGGATTCCCGACGCTTTGCCCTCATAGACATCCGTCTCACTCATCGCATAGCGCGGGTCGCGATGCTTACCGCGCCGACGCGTGACGAACGTCACGTTGTCGAGCTTCATTCCCGTCTCTTCCGCGAACTCTCGTATTGCAGTTTGGCGAGGACGTTCACTTTTTTCAACATGACCACCAGGGAATGCGAGTCCAAATGGAAATTTTTGACGCTCGACGAGCACGTACTTTCCACGTAATGTCGCAATGACATCTGCGGTGCGAACGTTTTTTTGAGGTGATTTATGCATCGTGCTCTCCGTAAGTGATTAGCGCTTGTACGTCGCGTCCGAAGACAGTGCGTCCGTTCAAGAATCCAAGTTCCATAACGGTAGCGAGTCCAAGGACTTTGCCACCGCACTTTTCGATCAGCAACGCTCCGGCTTTTGCTGTTCCTCCTGTCGCAAGCACGTCGTCGACGAGAAGTACGACATCACTCTGATCGACAGCAGCTTCTTGCATCTCAATCACGTCGCTCCCATATTCAAGTCCGTAAGAAACCGAAACAGTTTTTCCGGGCAACTTGCCTTTTTTGCGGAGCATAAAGAAGGGGAGATTCATTTTGTGTGCGAGTGCCGCAGCAAAGATAAATCCGCGAGCGTCGAATGCACCGAGCTTGGTAATTCCTTTGTTTTTCCAATGTGCCTCCATTTGCGCTATCGTGTCAGCGAATGCTTCGGGGCTCGCAAGTAGGGGACTCATGTCGCGAAAGAGAATTCCCGGTTTCGGAAAGTTAGGAACAGCGGTAATAAATGGTTTGAGGTTCATATAAATTCCTTTCAGTTGATGAATGAATCGTAACACATAACAAGAGTGCCGGTGTTCTACGACCGGCACAAATTTTATTTCTTCTCTTTCTTGTCGGCCTCCTTCTTAACCAGCACACTCAGCTTGTCGGGAGGAGCAACAAAGGCATTTGCTCCGCATTCAGAGCAGGTGACGTAATACTTCCGATCACCCGTTTCGCAGTATCCGCCGCCGAAATATCCCACCTTCACATCGTCAACATCGGCCTCCAGCTTCGACTCGCAATCTTTGCATTTCCAAACAAAGCTCCACGATTCTTTCCACTTTCCCTTTTCGAGCACTTTCATGATGAGCCCTTTCGGTTTTCAATGGACGATCAATCCGGGGTTACTGTAACAAGTATTTTGTAATGGGTCAGAAAATGTATGGAAATATGAACTAAATTATGTGAATATGTAGAATACGTTGTACAAACTTGTAATAATAAGAAATTAAATGTACTATATTTAGTACATTATGGAAAAATTAACACAATTACTCAGTGGGCTCGGCATCGGAGAAGCGGAAGCAAAACTCTACGTATTACTTTTTACAAAAGGCACCCTTTCAGTAGTCGAAATTGCGAAGCTTGCCAAGTTACACCGACCACGTGTTTATGCGCTCCTTGCGACACTCCGCGCACGTGGGCTTGTCGAGGTGCACATGCGGGGTAAGCGACAGGAGTACGCAGCTGCGTCCCCGGAAAAATTAAAAGACATTGTCGCCTCTCTTTCAGAAACCACAGAACGAATGTTGCCGGAGCTTACTCGGGAGTATCACAAGGGGAAAGTGCAGCCAGCCATCAGTGTGCATGAGGGCAAGGCTGGGGTGACGCAGGTGTTTCGCGATCTCGTAGAAAGTAGTGCACGCGGAGAAACATTTTATCGCATCACCTCCGAGAAAGATCTTGACCATACCAATACCTATCTCCCGCGCGATTATCGCAAGATCCGTGATGAGAAAAAGCTCGAGCGCTTTGTCATATCTTCACCCGCAATAGGGAAACAAAAGAAAGCGCGCATGGAGCGTGCGATGAAGTTCATTCCCCCAGGGTCTGACCATTTTGAGCAAGACGTGATTGAACTTATCTATGCCGACAAGGTTGCATTCATTGATCTCAATACTGAGACGAGCTTCATCATTGAAAGCCCGAAACTTGCCGACTTTCACAAAAAACTCTTTCGTTTGCTCTATCAAAAATTATAACCATGCTCCGCATCAATCCAATGTCAACTTAATAGTAATTCAATCGTATTTAAAAATAATTATGTTAAGCACAGCGGTCGCTGTGGTTAACATAATTCTCAAAATGCTGAGTACGTGTTTTGCGAGCAATAGATCATAGGAGTGTGTTAGTTTTTTGTTTGCAAAGAAGGCGCTTCTCGTCTACGCTACGAAAATGTCATTTCAAGAATATGGAGTATGGATGAAAAAACGTCCGCTCTCTGTCGTTATCGTTTTGCTTCTTGTTGTTGCTCTGGTGCTTGCCACTGTGCTGTTTCGCCATGAGCGCGGTGTGCTCACGGTTTCTTTTCTTGATGTAGGGCAGGGTGACGCAGTCTTTATTGAAGGACCGAACGGCAATCAACTTCTCTATGATGCTGGACCGCCCTCGGGAGCTGTGCTTCGGGAGCTTGCGCGAGTGATGCCGTTCTATGACCGCTCAATAGATGTAGCCGTCTTTTCCCATCCCGACATGGATCACATCGGCGGATTTCTTGATGTACTCAAGCGATACAAGATTGATGTGATGATGGAATCCGGCGCAGTATCAGACAACGGAATTTATGACGAGAGTGTTGTTGCGATTGTAAATGAAAAGGGTGGGCGCCTGCTCGCACGAAAGGGGATGACTATCAATTTAGGGAGTGGCGTTTTTGCCGACATCCTCTACCCCGACCGCGATATGGCAACGATGGATACGAACAGCGCCTCTGTTGTGATGCGCGTGCGCTATGGGGACACCGCCTTTCTTTTCTCGGGTGATTTGCCAAAAGGAATTGAGGAGTATCAGGCAAGCATCTGGGGTGAGGGTCTTCGTGCGAACGTGCTCAAACTTGGACATCACGGTTCACGCACCTCATCGAGTGAGTATTGGCTCAGTGCTGTTTCTCCAGAAGTCGCCGTTATCTCTGCCGCAAAAGGGAATAGTTATGGCCACCCGCATCCCGACGTACTCGCGCTCCTTTCCAAACTCGCGATTCCCCATCTTGGAACTTACGACGAGGGGACGATTATATTTGAAAGCGATGGCACTCGCGTCATGCGCAAAGAGTAGTTTCTACGAGGTTCAACCTCGTAGGAAACCCCGGGAGTACTCGCTGAAAATCCCTCAACAAAGGGATTTTTCTCGCTACGGATAACTTGACTAAGCAGGAAAGATATGCTAGTATAACAATGCATCTTTTTTGTTTGTTCTTTTTATAGGAGGTTCCCATGGAACTAGCTCAGCATGCATCGGTCGCTTTGGGCGACAACGTCCCCGTGGTATACGTGAATTTTTGCGGAAATTATGTTCCGCCCTATGCCTGGAGATATGGCAGCCAGATCGACGACAAGTTGGTTCAAGGTCCGTCAGTCACGAACTCCGGCACTTCGGCAGGCACCGGCAATCTGGCATGGAACAGCCGACCGAACAAGGTGGTGAAAACTCCGCCACCCGGCAACACCTGCATCGACGGCTTGAGCAACGGACTGCTTGCGGCGGGGTATCACCTCGTCTTTGTCGGTACGCGCTTCACTGAACAAGTTGGTGGCCCAACTCGCCGTGTGGTGCAGTACATCTTCGGACGCACTCCGCCCGAAGACCCCAATCGTGGGGAGATGATGGAGCAGATGCTCTCGGAGCTGCGTGAAGAAGAGAAGGGCTTTCTCTTCAACGCAGTTGTCTTCCTCAACCCGCGTTACTTTACCGGTAGTGTTGTCGAAGGGCAACACACGGTCTCGATCAACTGTAACGCTCCCGAGGCTCGCTTCACGGACGACAAAGCCCCACGTAAGGTTTGGGTTCGCAATGAATTCAGACAGAAGTTGGGGGAAGCGCCATTCCTTCTTTTGCCGATGCACAGCCTTCGGATCGTGGACGACTCCGTGGTGTGCTCACGGAACAAGGAGGAAGAAGTGCAACGTGCCGAAAAGGCAGCACTGCTCGCCTCCTCCCGCACCGCGGCACAGACTTCGGCGTAAGCCGTTCAACTTGCACTCATGTGCAGCGCACCTCTCTGAGGTGCGTTTTTTCTTGGCCGAACGTTGTTGAATGTTTAGGCTTGCAACAAAAAACATCCTTGCGGATGTTTTTTTAATTACTTTGATTTAAGGGCGAGGTGCTTATTACCCTTGATGCAGCGTGTGCAGATCTTCACGCGACCTCCGCCGTTAGCTTTGGGAATTGTTGCCCATTGGAGATTTGGGTACTTCCTGGTGCTACCGCTGGGGTTGAATTTCGTTGCGCGGATGCGGTTCGAATAGCCGCCTGCCATGCGACTTCCTTTTTCACAGATTATACAGAAATGTGTTGTTGCCATACGTTTGGAATTACGTCCCTTCCTTAAGGTTTTGTGTCTCGCATGCTATCATGACGGGATACACTATGCAAGAGCTCGACCTCATTCAGGCTATATTTTCGATTGCCGTACTCATTTTCTCCGTGGTTGCCCACGAAGTTTCTCACGGATATATGGCGCAATATCTCGGCGATCCGACAGCGCGTTTGGCAGGAAGACTGACGATGAATCCTGTTAAACACATTGATCCTATCGGTTCGATCTTGGTTCCTATTGTCACAGTACTCATGCCCGGGGGTTTTGTATTTGGCTGGGCAAAACCCGTGCCATACAATCCATATAATTTACGCGACGCAAAGTGGGGTGACGCCAAGGTTGCACTCGCGGGACCACTTACGAATATTGCCATCGCATTAGTGTTTGCCTTATTTTTGCGACTAGGAGGAGAGCTGTTTACCGGCCCAATGCAGACGCTGATGCACACTATAGTTATTATCAATATTGTTTTGGCGATATTCAATCTCGTGCCAATTCCACCGCTCGACGGCTCAAAAGTCCTTATGAATGCGCTGCCGTACCGCTATCGCTATGTCGTAGACTATCTTGAACGCTATTCGCTCGTCTTTATACTCTTTTTCGCCTTTTTCCTGTGGGAATTCTTTATGCCGCTTATCGTGGGGATTTATCGCCTGTTTGTGGGAGGGTAGGTGCCCTCTTGCAATTTTTGCTCAATACGTTAGAGTATCAGCACCTCGTTTCTTTGTTTGTACGGGCTTCCTCACCAGATGCCCTGGCTGGCGAATAAAGTATCGAGTCAATCATTAAATTATATGCCGACAATAAATCAATTAGTAAAAAAGAGTCGCAAGATTGTAAAGCAGAAGTCCAAGGCCATCGCCATGGGTCGCGGTTTCAACTCGATTCAAAATCATCCAATCTACTACAATTCACCTTTTAAGCGTGGTGTATGTACGAAGGTGACAACGATGACTCCTCGCAAGCCAAACTCCGCTATTCGAAAGATTGCGCGTGTGCGCCTTACGAACGGTATGGAGATCACCGCATACATCCCCGGTATCGGACACAAGCTTCAGGAGCACTCTGTTGTTATTGTGCGCGGTGGACGTGTAAAGGACCTCGGTCTTCGCTACACGATCGTTCGCGGACGTCTCGATGCTGCAGGTGTTGAGAAGCGTGTCCAAGGACGTTCTCTCTACGGAGCAAAGCGCCCTGAAGCAAAGAAGTAGTTGCAAGTTATTTACTAGTGGAAGCCAAACTTTTAATCATGCGGTGAGTACCATGCTTCCTGGGAACAAACACCGCTAAAAAAATACTATGCGCAGAAAAGTAAAAAATCGTAATATTCGCCAGCCCGATAACAAGTATAAGTCTGTTGATGTTTCAACACTCATTAACTACGTTATGCTCGACGGCAAAAAAACCGTTGCCGAGCGCGTTGTCTATGACGCATTTGAGGTGATCAAAACGACACTCAAAGTCGAAGACCCCATGGAAACCTACAAGTCGGCACTCCGAAACGCAGGCCCACTTATGGAAATTCGCTCTCGCCGTGTTGGTGGTGCAAACTACCAAGTGCCTCGCGAAGTTCGCCCTGAGCGCCGTACGTTCCTGGCCCTCCGCTGGATTATCGACGCAGCTCGCAACAAAAGCGGCTCCGCAATGTCCAAGCGACTTGCCGACGAGCTTATTGCTGCTTCAAAGAGTGAAGGTGAAGCAATCAAGAAGCGTGACAATGTGCACAAGATGGCTGAAGCCAACAAAGCCTTCGCCCACTTCGCCTGGTAAAATTGTTCCAAAATCAGCGCACTACGTCGTTGTGTTCGTAAAAATAAAAGCCAGTAGTACTCAAATGTACAACTGGCTTTTATTTTTTATTCCACGCCTCGTAGTGCATCTGATTTTGAAACAATTTTTTGCGTTCGGGCTTTTGCCTCCTCGCGCTTCATCGAAAAGCTGAAGAAATTGCGGTGGCACTTTTGTGTATATATGTTAGGGTATCGGTAGTTTGTTCACTTTGAAGGCTATCCATGTCAGCTGATTCTTATGTCACGGTAATCCACCCGAAGACCATTCCGGAAAACAGTGGGGCAGAAATGTGCTTTCTGTCGGGTCCTATTCGCAACGCGCCTTCATGGCATGAGGATGCCATTGATATGCTCGTGCGACTGGCACAAGAAGATGAGGAGAAAATCTATTTGCGAATTAATTGTCCGAAGCGTAAGGAGCATTTGGTGCGTGGCTCAGATACAACCCCTCCCCCAAACCGAATTAACCGGACATGCACGCGACAACAGGAGTGGGAATTTGAAACACATCGACCATCGGTGCAGAGTGCGGGGTTATTGTTCTGGCTTCCGAAAGAGGGTGTGAGGGAATTTCCTGACAAGGTGTATTTTGAATTGGGGTATTGGATCGCGCGCGCGTCACTCGACAAGACACTGCGAATTGCCTTTGGTGCAGATGGTGTGTACAACGGGGAGATTCACACTCTTCTCGACGACATTGAGCGCCTTGCTCCCCACCTGCTTCCCATGCACATCACCTTGGAATCGCTCTGTAAGCAAAGTATTACTTGGGCAAAAATGGGCTGTATTTAAGAATAGTAGAACACGCAAAGAACCCCTCTGGTGGTTCTTTTTTTTCTAAAAACCACCCTTTTTTGCAGTAATTATAGATTACATGCTAAAATTTATCACATATGAATACAGAAAATCCGGTTGATAATGTGCCTTTAGCGTGGGACTTGGTACCCAAAGATGCTTCGCCCGAAACGGGTGGGGATACTCCTGAAACGAAGCTGGAAGGCAACGCTGAGTCATTAGTTGAATCCAGAGCGACTGCTCCCGAAGTGATGAAGTCAGATTTTGACGAGTTTAAAGAAA
The DNA here is from genome assembly GCA_043736515.1 of bacterium. Taxonomy (GTDB): domain Bacteria; phylum Patescibacteriota; class Minisyncoccia; order Phycocordibacterales; family UBA6899; genus MHLP01. Next base: position 27,370 of record JAYTCK010000011.1, on the reverse strand, counting down.
ATGTTTCTCGCGGGGCTGAACATGTGGTTGATCGCGCTGGATCATTATTCTCTCGTGCAGGAGGTGCCCTGAAAGATGCCGCCTGGCTCGGACTTTATGCCGTAGATAAGGTTACCGATGAGATCGGACACAAAGCCGAACGCGCTGTCGAGTTCACCGCGGGGATGCCCCAGCGCGTAGAGCGTGCAGCAGATCGGGTGGGAGAAGTTATTTCCGATGCAAAAGACGGAGCAATTGAATTTGGTCGCGATGTTGCTTCTGGTGCCCGTGAGACAGGAAAATTTGTTATTGGCGCCGGCATTCTTGCGGGAGAGGCTTTGGCTAATAAAACAGCTGAGCTCGGAGAGCGAGGAATTGCAGCGGGCAAAGAATTTGTAGCGAGCGGAGTCGCAAAAGCAGAGGCAGCAAAAGAAAAAGCTCACTCAATATTTAGTAGAGCAAAAACAGGAACAACAAACGCGGTACACGCTGCTAAAACAGCAGTTATAGAAAAAACAACACAGAAGATCAACGAAGGAAAGGAAGCACTACAAAGCGGGGTCACGTTTGTGGCGGAGGCGGGTATTGCCGTAAAAGATAAGGCAAAGGAGGGGATAAAATCAGTATGGGAAAAAGGAAAGGAAAAGTTGATCGCCATTAAGCGCGCCCGACTTATGTCTGAGCTTGCTCGATACGAACGAGAGCACCAGCAAATTTCCGAGAAGGCATCGGAATTACTTTCGCGAGCTAACAACGTTCGTGCAGCAATAGCAGCGCTCTAAACTACGCTTATAAAAATATATGAAAACAAAAAAAGAAGTACTTGATATTCTTGGGGCACTCGGTTTAGATGATGTTGTGTTTGAGAAGTTCACGCACCTTCTCGACAGTATTCCTGGGGACACGGTACCCGATGAGGTTCTTCGTGAAATCAAGACTCTTCTACTAGAAGAAGAAGAACGCACACTTGATGCGCTTGGCACTGAACTGGGAATAGATCTCAATAGTAGCGACGACGTTCTGGCCCAACAAAAAGAAATGGAGAGAGAAGCCAGTGAGATCAAAGAGACCTTTGATTCAGAAATCGCGGAACTTGATTCCGATCTCGTGCAACTTGAGCAAGCTGCAACCGAACTCGAAAGCGCGACGGATGAAGTGAGTGCTGATGCGCTCGCACAATCAATAAAGGCCTCGATGTAATCCAGCAAGATTGGCCACAAAAAACAGTCACCTGCTCGGGGGCTGTTTTTATTATTTTTTGACAAACATACATAGATATTGTAGATTGGTAACAGAAAATTTTGCACTGGGAGTGATATGTTCAAGGCTTTCTTTTTTCAAGGGGATTTCTGGGCACAGTTTTTTCCGAGCTTTGCGCTTTGGAAGTACACGAAGGACTATCGTAATTCCCACACCGAGAGTGCGGAGTATCGGATAGCATGCTTCGCACTTATGCAGGCGCACCATGATCTTGGGAACAAAGACGAGGCAAAGAGGTTTTACCATCGTGCACGCGCACTCTCATCATTCTCCGTATCGGGAGCAGAAGGTGCCGCACTTTATAAGCTTGCTCTTTTTGAGCAGAAGGCACTCGGAGATGAAGTGAGCGCTGACGCCTCTTCGCGGTTAGCAAGAGAAGCAGCCCAGGCTCATGGTGCGACACGCGTCCTCGCGCTCCTTGCGATCGATTTTCCGGAACACAGTTCACCGTAATGTTTGTGAGATTATGTATGGGTACCTTAGGGTGCCCATTTTTTTATAAAATAAAATACCCTCAAGCTAAGCTGAGGGTGTTGTGAGTCTTCTATTTTTTCTTGATGACTTTTTCTACGCGGTCGCGAGAGTAGTTTCCGTCGCCGGGGGCGTCGGTCGATGTGCAAACGTTGCTCCCGTCAAGGTAGCGAACGATATATATCTTACCAACAGTGAGTGGAAGATTTTTAGACATACACCCGGTCGGCTTGGAAAGAAGACGGACACGATCATTCTCGCGAAGTACATTATCAACTTCCTGCTCTCCCTTTTTGTGGGGGGTTTTCGGCATATATTGCTTCTCCATGGTTAAGGCTCAAGAGGTGCGACTGAGGAATAATATACCCGAAAATGTGAATTTGTAAAGGGTTGGTGGGTTGCCGAAAAGATCTATTTTCTATATAGTGACGCGATATAACAGCCATTCGTGGCGTTTTTGTTAGCCCTCATTTATTTAATTTACTGAATCATTTATGGAGAGAGATTATCCGTTGGAGAAGGTTCGCAATATCGGTATTATCGCCCACATCGATGCGGGAAAGACAACGACTTCAGAGCGTGTGCTTTTCTACACCGGCGTATCGCATAAGATCGGTGAAGTGCACGAAGGGGACACCGTCATGGATTGGATGGAACAGGAACGCGAACGCGGTATCACGATTACGTCTGCTGCGACGACATGTTTTTGGACCCCCACCTACGCAACAGATGATGCCACAAAAAAGCATCGCTTCAACCTGATCGACACTCCCGGACACATCGACTTCACTATAGAAGTGAAGCGCTCGCTTCGTGTGCTCGACGGTGCCGTTGTGGTATTCGACGGAGTTGCAGGAGTTGAGCCTCAGTCAGAGACCAACTGGCGCTATGCCGACGAAGGCAAGGTGCCCCGCATCTGCTTCATCAACAAACTTGACCGCATGGGTGCATCATTCGAGCGCTCATACCAGAGCATTCTCGATCGTCTGACCAAGAAGGCCGTCCGTATGCAAATCCCCGTCGGCGAGGAAGAGAATTTTGCCGGAGTCATTGATCTCCTCACCATGAAGTACATCACTTTTGAAGGGGATATGGGGAGTAAGATCGTTGAAGGAGAGATCCCCGCAAGTCATCTCGAGGATGCAAAAAAATATCGCTCACTCATGATCGAGGCGATCGTTGAGCAGGACGAAAAATTGATGAATGACTACCTTGAGGGCAAGGAGCCATCCATCGCCGATGTGAAGCGTGTGCTTCGCAAGGCAACGATTGCTAATGACCTAGTTCCGGTATTCACCGGATCAGCGCTCAAGAACAAAGGTGTGCAGCTCGTCCTCGATGCTGTCGTCGATTATCTTCCAAGCCCGATGGATATTCCTCCGACAAAAGGTCATGACCCAAAAACTGGTGAGGAAATATTTCGCCACTCATCTGACTCTGAACCTTTTTCTGCCCTTGCGTTTAAGATCGCAACTGACCCGTTCGTCGGACAGCTCGCATTCTTCCGTGTCTATTCCGGTACGCTTGAGTCCGGTTCGTATGTCTACAATGCGACCAAGGGAAGAAAAGAGCGCATCTCGCGCATCCTCCGCATGCATGCCAACGAACGCGAAGAGGTGAAGAAAGTGTTTGCAGGTGAGATCGCAGCTGCTGTTGGTCTCAAAGACACGCTGACCTCAGACTCCCTGTGTAGCGAAGATTCACCGATCATCCTCGAGCGTATCGTCATTCCTGAGCCAGTTATCTCCATGCGCATTGAACCGAAGACTAAAGCTGATCAAGAGAAAATGGGTATCGCACTCGGACGTCTCTCAGCTGAAGATCCGACATTCCGCGTCACAAGTGACACGGAAACAGGCGAGACTATTATCTGGGGTATGGGTGAACTTCACCTCGAAATTATTGTTGATCGCATGAAGCGCGAGTTTAATGTCGAAGCATCGACAGGAAAGCCTCAGGTTGCATACCGCGAAACAATTCAGGGCGAGTCAGAAGCAGAATGCAAGTACATCAAGCAGTCCGGTGGTCGCGGTCAGTATGGTCACGTCAAGATTCGCGTGAAGCCAATGGTGCTCGGTGTGCTCCCCGAAGATCTTCCAAAGAATACGAAGCGCAGCGGCAATTTCGAATTCGTAAACTCAATCAAGGGAGGACTTATTCCTCAGGAATATATTCCCGCAATTGAAAAAGGTCTCAAAGAAGGCATGGAGCGCGGTGTTGTCGCAGGATACTCGCTCGTCAATGTTTCCGTCGAGCTCTACGACGGTTCCTATCACGAAGTCGACTCATCAGAAATTGCTTTCAAGATCGCAGGGTCTATGGCACTTCAGGATGCATGTAAGCGAGCACGACCGACGTTGCTTGAGCCGGTCATGGCCGTTGAGATCGTCTTCCCTGATAAATTTATGGGTGATGTTACCGGCTCAGTAGCTTCTCGCCGTGGACAAGTGAATGCAATGGAAGAGCGCGGCATGATGAAGGTTGCCAAAGCAATGATCCCGCTTGCCGAAATGTTTGGCTATGCCACCACACTCCGCTCAATGACTGAAGGCCGCGGCACATTCTCAATGGAACCCGCAGAATACCTCGCGGTCCCTTCGAACGTCGCAGCAGCGGTCATCGAATCCCGAGGAAAATAAACAATTTGCCATTTTCACAAAATAAAACGACCCTAAGGTCGTTTTATTTTTGCGGCTAAAAAGTCTTTGACAAAACTATTGAGAAGGGGCAATCTAGGAAAAGAAAATATACGTGGAGGAACATGAGAAAACCGTGTGCCACTCCGAAAGAAGCGGTCATCCGCTTCTTCACCACCCCCTTTTATCTGCTCTTCTGTATTGTGTATTTTGTTGTATCGTTTCCGCAGCGTATGCGTCGCCGGCGCAATTTTCGCACAGCGTCAAAAACTATGTTTTGGAAAAGATGTGGCGAGACCCGGGTCACTGCACTCGATGCATCGGCCGCCATTCTCCGGCTTCGAGAAAAGGAACAGTCTGACGAATTTCTTATGCGTCAGAGGCCTTCAATTTTCGAACTTCTTGAAATGCTATGGGAAGAAGAACTTTCGCCCTGTTATCGCATCCCGACGGTAAGTGAATGTGAACGCATTCGCGAACAATTAGCGGCAGATCTGTGTGCGCTTCCGGAGATCAGACTCTCATTTTCTCAAATTGCCGTATGGGCACTTGATGATGATCGTCGTGTGTTTGTCGGGTACTGTCCTTTTTCAGGCAAGGCTACCGATGCGTTTCCTGAATTTTTGGACGCAATGGTAATTCACAAACGTCCACCTGACTCTCAAGGCAAACACTTTGTTTATGGGGTATCGGTAACGGCACGTGCTGACTGAACCGCCTATCTCATGGGCGGTTTTTTATTTTGTTGGGTTCATGATAGCGTAATAGAGGACGTACTTTTCAGGAAATATTATGTCAGCAAAAGGTAAAAAAGTAAGATCGATGACGTGCGCCAAAGCCAATGACATCGCCATTGCACAGGAAGTGCTCGATAAGGACTCCCTTCCATGGGCAAATGTCGGATTCACTCAGCGCTTGCGGGAAGTGCGTGTCATGGATGGTAAGCATGTCGCACTTGTTGGTGTTTCCAATAATGCGACAAGAGAAGCAGGCGGACAAGATGAGCCGCATCTCAAATGTGCGTGTGACTTTCATCGAGTACAAGAAGCAAACTGTGTACGCATGCTCGTTAATACATTTGATTGCGAGCGTAAACGGACATGGGGAAAAGAACGACGGAAACAAGTGGGTGCCGAGTATCTCGCGAATGGTGTGGTGCTTCATGATGCCATACTTGATCTGTGCGATCGCGTGTGGAATAAGGGTGAGTATGTGGGTCAGACGGAAGGCAGCTGGCTGTATGTGCAGCATGTTGCCGAGATGTTTGATATGGGAATCCCCACTGTGCTCACCGTTGTCGCAGGGCTTCACAGTGAGAAACGTGTGGATTTAAATGGAATGGTCCTGACTCCTTACACAGAGCGGAAGCCGGATATTCCAAGCCCCACACGCACGCCGATGGTGTCATGGGAGAATATTGACCCAAGTGAAGTTAACGGTCTGGTGTGGGCGTCAAAATTAGACGGACGCTTTCAAGTTGAAGTGCAGCGCAAGAATGATGAACACAAGGGAGTGCTGTGTGTTTTTGACCATGACGCGAACGATGCGCTCCTTCACGCTGTTGATGTCGGCTTGTCGTACGGTGCAAGGTTCGGACCAGATGTTGACGATGTGCTTACTTGGGAAGCATTAGTCACCGAGTTCATAGATAAAAATTTTCCTGCAAAAAAATAGTTCATGTAATACGCCGCATTCCCGCGGCGTTTTTTTTGTTAAAAAAATCGCGACCCAGGGTTGGGTCACGATGTTGATTACGTTCGCTCTTGGCGTTGCCGCGCCTTCGCGAGCAGGGCCTGCATTGTGGTGGTTGTAATATGCTCTACCATGGTTTTTTCACCGAGCTTGGTTGTATCGACAAGATGCAGTTGTGGGAATCGTGGTGAAAGTTCCGCGTACATTTTCCTATGGCGTTCGACAGACTTTCGAATACTTTCCGGATTTGACGAGGCACCGAGATTATCTGATGCAGCAATGCGTTGGCCACGCCGCACCGCTTCTTCCGCCTCGCACAGGACAATGTATGAGGTAATCAGTCGGTCAGTCCAGAATCGGGAGAGGAAAAAGCTTTGAATAGTCTCGCGCTCTGTCGCAGAAAGCAACCTCTTGTCTTCCCAGTAAATCATCCATGTGTATGCATCAAAAATGGAACGATCGAAAATAACAATGTCATACATGTGGCCATGTGCGAAGTCCATGAGCATGTTGAGCGCATAAAGCCCCGTACGAATATTGTATTCAGGTGTGTCGCGGCCGATATGACGGATGACCTCGGCTCCTTCCTGCGGAATAAACACGCGGAAATCGTTTCGGTGAAGTAGCTTGTCAAGCTCTTTAATGCAGGTCGTTTTGCCTGAGTCGGGAGAACCTGTAAATTCGATCATGAATGGAGCAGGGAGAAATTGATCACCATAGCGCAGATCGGTACGCAAGTAGCTATGTAGCTTTTCGATCATGAGTTCCAAGGTTTCGCCGTTTTTTTGCTGTTCCACGTCAGACTCCTTTTTGCATTAGGTACGTAACTATGTGTTACTATACGGGAATTATGATGACTGAGAAGACTATACAAGAGAAACGCTGTGTTGTTGGGTTCGATATGGATGGCGTAATCATAGATCATGCACCAAATAAAATAGCATTAGCGAAACGGTACGGTATTACCCTTGCACTCACGAACACGCACTCGGAGCGCCTTCCCCTAATAATAGCGCGCGACGCCTACAAAGATTTTCAGAAGGAGCTCTATGGTACCTCTGATTTCGCCCTTTCCGCGGAGGTCATGGTGGGTGCTGAAGCAACACTTCGCTGGCTCCGAAATCGCGGAATTCCGTTTGTGCTTATTTCACGCAGAAAGAAACCTGAAAATGCGATTGCCCTCCTCACTCGTCGCGGATTGTGGGGGACATACTTCTCCGACAAAAACGCATTTTTTGTCGCGACACCTGAGGAAAAGAATGTTGTTGCAGTGCGTGAAGGAGTAACCCATTTTATTGATGATGAACGCAAGGTGCTCGCGGCGATGCCGGATATACGCACACGATTTTTGTTCGACTCATTCCGTCAGTTTGAGGATGAAAAAGAATTCGAGAGAGTGTTTGACTGGGAGATGGTTCAAAAAATTTTTTTCAACCAGGGAACAGGTGCATAAATGTTTTCCCACAAGGTGTTTCGTCTGATACGATAAAGATGACGGCTTTTTAATATGGATCGAAAGGAAAACAGTATGATCATCGGGCTCGACCTCGACGGAGTGATTATTGACCATACCCAAAATAAAATAAAAATTGCTGCACGATACGGCATCGATCTTTCGCTCGAAGACACATCACCGGCGCGGATGTGGAAGATTATTCCTCCTGAACTCAATCAGGAAATTCGCAATCACATGTATGATGATACCGATGAGGCACTCTCCGCACCACTCATGGAAGGTGCGTATGCAGGTCTTGCAAAACTTCGTGAGCAGCATATTCCGTATTTTCTCGTCTCTCGCCGCAAAAAACCTATTCACGCCATACACTTACTTGAGAACCGTGAGCTTTGGGGAAAATATTTTATTCCAGAAAATACTTTTTTTGTTGACGAGCCAGAAGATAAAGATAATGTGGCGCGAAAGCTCGGACTCACGCACTTTGTCGATGACGAACTCCGGGTGCTGGACGTTTTAGAATCAGTACCGAACCGCATACTTTTTGATGCACGTAACTTGTGCTCGGATAAAAAAGAATATCATTGTGTAGAAAACTGGAGTGAACTCCTCGTGCTACTTGGCGCAGGACATAGTTAAACTATGGATTCCGTTAGAGGCCGCGGTCACGGCAAAATTGTGTTATTTATGAAAAAGAATCGAACAAAAACGTATCAGTATAATTGTCCAGGTGGCGAGATGATCGCGACTTGCCTCTAACGGGATGGATATATTTTCACACGGACTTTATGGTGGCGTCCTATTCGGGCAAAAAAACAAAAAGCGTTTTTGGACTGCATTTATTTTCGGCATTGCACCTGATCTTTTTTCTTTCGGAATCTTTACCGCAAGTGTTTGGCTTGGATTTGTGAGTGGTCCGGATTGGGGGGTTGGACCCGTCGACCCGTCGAGCATTCCTTCGTATGTGGATTCACTCTACAACATCACCCACAGCCTGATTGTTTTTGGAGTAGTATTTCTTCTCGTATGGGCAATACGCAAAAAACCGATGTGGGAGATGTGCGCATGGGCTTTCCATATTATTTTAGACATCTTTACTCACGGCCTCTCGTTCTTCCCAACGCCATTTCTTTGGCCACTCCTCGATTATAAATTCGCCGGCATAAGTTGGGGAACGCCTATTATATTTATTCCAAACGTCATCATACTTCTTGGTTTCTATGGTTACTGGTGGCACAAGGCACGTCAGCGAGCAAAGGTTGTTGGGGTTGAATACGGGGAAGAAAAAAAAGAAACCGCAGTAAGCGGTTTTTTTCGTTTTATTGTGGCGGTGGAGCAGGGGGAATTTCCTTACCGTTCTTTTTCTCGTGAACAGCAGGTTTTGGAATCCCGCGACTCTTCTTGCGGGACGCGGCGGATTCCACCCAAATCTCGTACTCTCTTGAGGAGAATGTTTCCCGTATCAGCGAGAAATATCCGGCAAGATCATTGTGGTTCACAATGCGGCAGATGGCATAGCGTGCTTCATCTGTTGAAGAAAACACCCTATGGAAATTCTCTCGCATGAGAGGATCAAGTCCAACTGATTCCACGTGGATAAAACTAACTTTTCGGGTCGCAGAATCTTTTGCAAAAAAACCAACAAGATGCGGCATATATTGATGACGGCTCGCTTTAGGACGACAGAGCAGTGAAAATTCTTTCACACTGAGCGTGTATGTATCCGGTGCCACAGAAACGTGCAGATATAAATCATCGATAAAAAGCTCGTCATACTGAAGTGGCACAACCATCATGCGGCGACGGACGGAAGCGGGCAAAATCGTCTCTCTTGGTGGTATTACAATGGAAGCAACAATTTTCGCATAGCTTATTGCTAGGCGGATAAACCAAGAAGGAAGCTTGAAGTAAGCCATAATTGTCTCCTATGGTTACAGAAAGGAACACCCTAGTTTTAAACTAGAACGATTGGACTATTCTGTCAACATTGTAGCTGAATTGTGGAAAACTCTGGGGATAAGCTTGGGACAGGATGTGAATTCGTAGAAACATGGAAAGTATTGACGATTCTGTTCCATCTGGTATCCTTGATAAACGTTGCATTTTGTGAGTTTTGGTTGGCGGTCATATTGTCGAAAATATGGCTTAAAACTGGAGGAAAACAAGCAGGCACACGTGAAATAATGTAATGGGCCCATCGCTCATTACCTCTTGTTATTTATTTAATTAATCAAAAAACTATGGCAGAAGCAGCAGTTTTTGATCGTTCGAAGCCGCATGTGAACGTCGGTACCATTGGTCATGTTGACCACGGAAAGACCACGCTCACCGCTGCGATATTACACGTGCTCCACATGGCCGGTAACAAGGTCAAGTTGAAGGGAGTTAATGAAATCGACTCCGCTCCAGAAGAGCGCGAGCGCGGTATTACAATTGCCCTCTCACACAATGAGTATGAGACTCCTAATCGCCACTACGCACACATCGATGCTCCTGGCCATGCAGACTATATTAAGAACATGATCACTGGTGCCGCTCAAATGGACGGCGCGATCATTGTGGTTGCCGCAACTGACGGTGTTATGCCTCAGACGCGCGAGCACATCCTTCTTGCAAAGCAGGTTGGTGTTCCCAAGATCATCGTGTTCTTGAACAAGGTAGACATGGTTGATGACCAGGATCTTGTCGAGCTCGTTGAAGAGGAAGTTCGTGAACTTCTTACAAAGCAGGGCTTTGACGGAAAGGACTGCCCCGTTATTCGTGGTTCCGGACTCAAAGCACTTGAGGCAACATCGAAGGATGATCCTTGGGCATTGAAAGTGCTTGAACTCACTGAAGCACTGGACTCCTACATCCCTGTTCCTATTCGCGATATTGCAAAACCATTCCTTATGCCCGTTGAAGACATCTTCTCGATCGAAGGACGCGGTACTGTTGCAACAGGACGTATTGAGCGCGGTGTTGTGAAGGTTGGACAGGAAGTCGAGATCGTCGGCTTTACTAAGACTGCAAAGACCATCGTGACCGGTATCGAAATGTTCAACAAGTCACTCCAAGAGGGTATGGCAGGCGATAACGCCGGCATCCTTATTCGTGGTGTGAAGAAGGAAGACATTACCCGCGGCCAGGTATTGGCAGCAACAGGCTCCGTATTACCCCACACTGACTTTGAAGCTGAAGTCTATATTCTTTCAAAGGAAGAAGGAGGCCGCCACACACCATTCTTTACCGGCTACAAGCCACAGTTTTACATTCGTACAACTGATGTGACCGGAGAAGTGTCTCTCGCAGAAGGCGTCGAGATGGTAATGCCAGGCGACACCGTGACGTTCAAGGTGAAGCTCATTGCACCTATTGCACTTGAAGCACAGCAGCACTTTGCTATTCGCGAGGGAGGCCGTACTGTTGGCGCCGGCGTTGTGACTAAGATAGTCGCATAAATTACCCATCATCCATTTTGGGCGGATTGCTCGGTGTTCCCGATGGTGAGTCGCGTCAACGTATGAGAATACGTCTCCACGACATCCCATCGGTCCACACCTTCGCACTCCATCCCAAACTGAATGATGCTCACGTAGTGTTTACTCTAACCACCCATTGTTATTCCCCATTGAAAAGCCATGACCACAGCCGAACAAACAAAAAAGGTAACTGCGAAAAAGGCAGAGGGTGTCACCAAACTCCGCATTCGCGTGCGCGCATACGAGTACAAGATTCTTGATGCATCAGTGCGTCAGATCATGGATACTGCGCTCCGCTTCGATGCAAAAGTATTGGGACCCATCCCTCTTCCTACGCAGATCACCAAGTATACGGTCAATCGCTCGACCTTCATCTACAAGGATGCACGCGAGCAATTTGAGATGCGTATACACAAGCGACTTATCGATATCCTGAACCCCACACCGAAGGTTATTGAGGCGCTGACGAATCTGACACTTCCTTCCGGCGTCAATATCGACGTCAAGATGATGTAATCCTTGAAGCCCAAAATGGGCGCACTTCGGGTTTGACTTCGAGCGTGAGTCCGGCGAACGTACTCTGAGTACGTCCACTCGGACATCACGCCCTCGTCCTACCCGAATTGCATCCCATTTTTGACTTCAAGGAAGTTCGAGGTTGGTGAGCTTTATCACCTTCTCGATTCCTACTTGCTCTCTTCAATATCGGAGTAGTACTGCTTTTTTAAACGAAAAGCGGCTCCTTCGTCTAGCGAGGAAGAAGAGCAAATGTCTTCATTTGCTCTTCGTCCGAGTGACGACGAAGAAAGGGTTAAATACCCCTTACTTCGTTACTTGCTGTATTGGCTATCAATGAAATTATCCCTGAATTATGAAATACTTATTGGCAACAAAAGAAGAAATGACGCAGTACTTCTCGGCGGACGGGAAGTGCGTTGCGGCAACATTGCTTTCTGCTGGACCGGTGACGGTTACTGCGCTCAAAACAACGGAGCGTGACGGCTATAAGGCAGTACAGCTCGGATTTGGCACGCAGCTTCCAAAGCGCGTCAACAAGCCGCAGCTCGGCGCACTCAAGGAATTGGGTGTGTTCAAATACCTTCGTGAGTATCGCCCCAAGACAAGCGAGGAGGCGACAATTGCGGAAGTAAAAGTCGGCGACAAAGTGACGGTGGACGCATTTGCTCCCGGAGATGATATTGTCATCACCGGCACATCCAAAGGAAAAGGTTTTCAGGGTGTTGTGAAGCGCCACGGTTTTCATGGAGGCGACCGTACTCACGGACAGAAGCACTCCGAACGTGAACCAGGATCTATCGGTGCCACAGGACCACAAAAAGTATTGAAAGGTACACGCATGGCAGGCCGCATGGGTGGAGATACCGTGACGATTAAGGGCCTCAAGGTACTTGCCGTTGATCCTACAAACAACTTACTTCTCGTATCGGGAGCAATTCCGGGTCGACGCGGGACTTTAATCGAGATTAGCGCTGCTCATGCATAAAAACTTTTAATTTTGGCGCGCTATCAGTCTGAACGGATGCCGCATCCTGGACGGGCATCATCAGAATGATGCAGACATCCCAAAGCTGATGTGCATCCAAAATTAAAAGTTTTCAGAAACTCATATGACAACAAAAAAATCAACAGAAAGAAAGGCAAAGGCGCCGCTTAATCTCGAGGCAACAGTGTTCGCAGCTGACGGAAAAAAGGCAGGTTCACTCTCGCTCCCCGAGCAGGTCTTCGGACTTAATTGGAATGCAGACCTCGTTCACCAGGTGGTAACAGCAATGCAGGCAAATGCTCGCCAGCCTATTGCGCACACAAAGGATCGTTCCGAAGTGCGCGGAGGAGGACGCAAGCCATGGAAGCAGAAGGGCACAGGCCGGGCTCGTCACGGCTCATCACGCTCTCCGATTTGGCGCCACGGCGGTGTCACTCACGGACCACGCAATGACAAGGATTACTCACAGAAGATCAATCGCAAGATGAGGGTCAAGGCACTCTATACCGTCCTTTCAAAAAAGTTTGCCGACGGACAAATGCTTTTCATCTCAGATGTATCTCTCAAAGCACCAAAAACAAAAGATGCTCGCGCAATGCTCACAAAGTTCGGAACAATTTCCGGATACGAGTCTCTTGCAACACGTCGCAACAAAGCGCTTTACCTCATCCTTCCGAAGGCTGATGCAAATGTGAAAAAGAGTTTTGCGAACATGGGTAATGTCATGGTGGGAACAGTCAACACGCTCAATCCAGTTGATGTACTCACATACAAATACCTTCTGCTCGCAACTCCCGAAGAGGCGGTCAAGATTATTGAGGCAAAAAGTGCCGCTAAAGCAGTAACTGCATAATCCTATGGCACTATTTTCAAAAAAGGCGACTGCAAAAGCGGAGCCAAAGAAGAAAAAGGAAGTAAAGGAAGTAACGAAGGCGAAAGTTGAAAAAGCTGAAATCACCACAAAGGTGAAAGCCGAGCGTGATGCAGCATACACAAAATCCGGCGGTCTTGATCTCACGATGGTGCTTCTTCGTCCGCATGTTACCGAGAAAGCAACAGATCTCTCAGAGCGTAGTGTATACGCATTTGAGATCAACAAGCTTGCCAACAAGATGCATGTTCGCCAGGCTGTAGAGAGATTCTACAAGGTGAAACCAGTCAAAGTGGCGGTGATAAACATCATGCCAAAATACGCAAAAAATCCCCGCACTGGTCGAGTGCAGACAAAGAAACAGGGACTAAAGAAAGCTTTTGTTTACCTCAAGAAGGGAGACAAAATCGAATTCGTATAATCTCTCGACCTAATATATGAAAACATTTAAACCAACAACTCCGAGTCGTCGAAATACCGTGCTCACACCTTACAAGGAGCTACTCTCGGGTGATCAGAAAGCAAAACCCAAGGCACTTATTTCTGGAGGTAAGCGTACTGCGGGCCGCAATAATGCAGGACGCATCACCATGCGCCACCGCGGTGGAGGCAACAAAAATCTTTTCCGTGATGTCGATTTCAAATTCGACAAGCGCGATGTCCCCGGAACAGTAGAAGCTATTCAGTATGATCCGCTTCGCACATCTTTCCTCGCACTCGTGGTCTACAGGGATGGTGAGCGTCGTTACATTGTCGCACCAAAGGGCATGAAGATGGGAGACAAGGTGCTCACATCGGAGAAAGCGCCTGTGGCAATGGGTAACCGCTTGCCACTTCACAAAATCCCCGTTGGTACCTTTGTGTACAACGTGGAGATACAGCCTGAAGGCGGAGCCAAAATCGCGCGTTCAGCCGGCAATCACGTCGAGCTTATCGCGAATGATCTTGGATATGCATACCTTAAGATGCCGTCATCTGAAGTACGCAAGGTTCCTGAGAATTGCTGGGCATCTATCGGTGAAGCTTCGAACGACCAGCACAAGCTCCGCAAGGAAGGAAAGGCTGGCCGTAACCGATGGAAGGGCATTAGGCCTACTGTGCGCGGTAGCGCAATGAATGCCGTTGATCATCCCCACGGAGGAGGTGAAGGTCGCATGGGTCGTGGACTTCGTCGCCAAAAGACCAAGTGGGGCAAGCCCGCAGGAAAAGGTCAGAAGACGCGTTCTCCAAAGAAATACTCAAACGTATTTATTGTCAGTCGAAGAAAGGTTGGGAAAAAGTAGTTTTTTCCAAAAACATAAGAAAAACGCTCAACAGAGCGTTTTTCTTATGTATAGTTTTTATAAAAAATGTATAGATTTGTATAGTTTTACTAAAATTTGTATAGTTTTAGTTATTTTGCTATTATTGATGCATGAATGAAAAAGGTGGCCAATTAGTGCCCATCCGTGAAGCAGCGGAGATATTGGGTGTCTCCATGATGACTCTCCGTCGATGGGATGAGAGTGGTAAATTTCCTGCAGTGAAAACCCCTGGTGGGCACCGCCTCTATAAACGCTCGCAGATAGCATTGTTTGGAAGTAGTGCCGCGTCGATGGCAAAAGAATGGGCTTCGCGTCCTTCCATTGAAATCCCCGATGAATTTTACTGTCCCAATAGCGCAGTATTTCAGTCTCGACTCATGTCGATGCAAAATGCGCTCGCAGAAATGAAAGTACTCGACAAAAACTTCCCGCTTATCGTGGCAATAGTAGGCGAGATTGGAGACAACTCTTTTGCGCACAACATCGGCAACTGGTCGGATGTGCCAGGGATATTTTTTGCATATGATCCAGTACAAAAACAAGTTGTACTTGCTGATCGTGGACGAGGGGTACTGCACACACTACGTCGCGTGCGCCCAGAACTTACAAATGACGAGGATGCGTTGCGGGTAGCATTTACCGAAGTGGTCTCCGGTCGTGCACCAGAAGCACGGGGCAATGGACTAAAGTTTGTGCGCAGTCAGGTCGCCAAGCACGATTATCGTCTTCATTTTCAGTCTGGGAATACCACTATTGAAATTGGTGATGGCAACAATGCACTCACCATGAGCAATACCGAGGAAAATATCCGTGGATGTTTCGCATTATTGAGCTTTTAAATAAAATACTATTATGAAAATTGCACTACAGAAATTTGGCACCATGCTCGTCTCTCGTCAGACAGGGAGCGAGGCGTACAAGGCAATGCAGACACTTCTTGCGGATGTATCGAAGGATGAGTTGATAGAAATAGACTTCACGGGAGTCATTACGTTCTCACCATCATGGGGTGACGAAGTGCTGGCAAATCTCTACAAACAGTTTGGTGAACGCATGGCGCTTCTCCCTAGCGACAACCCCTCTGTGTTGGCATCCCTCGAAACCCTCGAAGAAGTCTACGGACACCCATTTCCCACTGCCCACGCGTAAGTAGTAAAAGACCCGAAGCCCGAAAAAGTACTCGAACGTGTTTATCGTTTCGAGACGCAAGGTGGGTAAAAAGTAATTTAAACCTACAAACAAAAAACCGCTCCGAAGCGGTTTTTTGTTGCACCAAACTAAGGTCGTTCCTTAGCTTTGGAAGGTGCGACCTTGGAGAAGCTGTTCGGTGATAGTTTATTTGCCCCCCGCTCACCGTATATGAATACGCCTCGGGAGGCATCGCAACTCGACGCCTCGCTCGCGACCATAAATCTCATCGATTCGTAGAGTATTGAAATTTAGTAGTACCCCTGTGGTGCATCCAAAACTGAGTTTGAGAAATACCGCACATATTACATTTCCGGGTTATTAATTCGACGCCCCGTACTGCATCGAAAATATTTACTTCCTTCGAGGCTCGAAGGAAAAACAAGACCGCCACTGGGCGGTTTTGTTATTTGGGGGCACCGAGCACCGCTTTAATTAGCCCAATAAACTGCTTTGTGTCTAAAAAGTAGTTTGGATAAGCTCTCTCAAGGGAAGTAAATGACTCAACAGAAACAAGTACGGCTTCTTGTGTTGGGTCAAGACTTTTTTCAATGTTTAAGTATTCGTTTTCGGCTTTTGCTAAATCTTTCTGAGCGTACCCTTTGATGCTTAACTGCCCCCTAGATGGCTCAAGTTTTAAAAGGTAGTAGTAATTTTGGCCAGCTACCTCACTGTCGCGAGCAATTTTTAATGCAAGACTATACGTCTCAAGCGCCGAAATAACATTTAGTTTTTTTACCAATGCGCTAAGTTCCAAAATAATCTTTTTTTCATTTTTCGGCGTGTTGGGGACCAGGTCGGCTTTTTCTATTAAAGCTATGGCACTGCTCATTAACTGAAAAAACCTCAACCAATCAGCATCGCCTCTACTAGATTTCAATGACTGGGCTTTGAATGTTCCGACGGTTTCAACTGCAGTTGCCCAAGCATGCTGCAGCCGCGTTCTTATTTGTATCTCAATCTGGAGACCGTTATATGTTGTGTTCTTGTCTGAGTAATATCTATATACGAGATGAATGCCTCTATAGCCACTTGGCTTAGGACTGCTAATGTAGTCTTTGGCGTTGGCAAGTTTGTGTTTGATTTTACTAAGTTTTTTATAGTGTGTTATCAATTTATTAACACTTTCTATTGAGTCCACAATCGCCCTGCAGCCACCAAGGTCCTGCATGCGAGAGAGTTGCATCGTGGGTTCGTTTGTTAACTTTAGTTTTATTGAAGAAAGGCGCTTTATTCGTTGTGCAATTGTGGCCCCACCGTCAATCTTTTTCGATGCCTTTTTTAAACCCATTTTTATTGTATTGAGAGGAAAAGCATGAGAAGAGCGCCAGTTGTTTACTATTTCTAGTGCCCGGTCTAACTCAGGGCCATTATCGCTGCTACTCGTTATCACTACTCCTGCACGGGCGACACTCCCTCTCGAATATTTTGGTTTTGTCCAATCAGTCATTATTTTTAGTAAATTTTAGTAAAATTTTTTCTTTGAGATTCTCTGGGGTCGATAGGTCGCCATGCGTGATACGCAAGAGGGGGAAGTTTGCATCGCGAAGGATGCGCTCGACTTCGGTGTCGCGCTCGATTCTGTCTGGTAGGCTGTGTGTCGAATCATCGAGTTCGATTGCGAGTTTGGGATTGAGATAGATTTTGTCGCACAATAGGAAGTCCACCGACTTTTGGTTAATGTGACGTAGGGCTGAACTCCAATTTTGACCCACGGTGTGCTCGTCGAGAAATTTATCAAGTTTCACTTGTGGGAAGACGTGATACTCGTTACCTACTGCTTTTGTAAGTGCATCAAAACAGTCGTGCTCAGGCTTTGTGAGAAAGAATTGTTTTGCCTTGTAATCATAAATTTTTTTTGTCATGTCACCACCCTTATTTGCATACGCATATGCATTGAAAACCCACTCAGCAAATGGAAAAATAACTATGGTAAAAAAATTGCGTTTCCCTCGCCAAAGTGTTCGGTAGAAATAATATTTTTTACGTAGAAAAAAGAAGGCAATTATGGTAATTACGGCAAGAATCGCAAAAAATAAAAGTGCCAATGTGCCAATTATCTGAAAGACTGTATTTATTGTTTCCATTGAACAAGTATAGCAAATTACAAGTGAGGATAATCATATGCCCTTCCATCGGTTACGGCCTTTCACCGAAAAAGAGATGTACTCCGAGTACACCCCATCGGACACTTTCGGCTTGAAAAAACCGAATTGCACCAAATTTTGAAAGTTTAACAAAAAACCGCCACGTGCGGTTTTTTGTTGCTATTTTTTCTTCGCAACCTTTTTTGGTTTTTTGGTCTCTTTTTTTATATTGTGATCTCCTCGTCCCATATTTTTGAGCTTATTAATAAGTATATGATGCTGATTATTCTGTGAGTAATTATAGCACTGCGGAGAGAAGACTTGGAATATAATTGTGGCGCTAACACTTAAGAAGCATTGGAGTGGATGTTTTTTCTTCTTTCTGGTAGTCTCAGATGAGATAACCCCTAGTATAAGGAGATTTCTTGTGCGCCGTCCCGCCCGAAGAAAGCTCGATCACAGCGAAGTGAGCTGGATCATTGAAGGTCAAATCACGGGAAAATATCCCATCCGTATGTTTTCGCTTGATGAAAGCTATTCACAGCCCAAACCAAACGAACAAAGCATAAAAAAGCCTCTGTCTCAGGAACACGAATCGCAAAATTTTCCTGAAGATGAGCAAAGAAGGAAGAGCAACTGACATCCATGCCTAAGCGGCGTGGATGTTTTTGTTTTACGCTATGGGTATAATGGATGAATGCTTTCTTTTAAGGAAATATACAAAATGGCACTGCCGCAGGTTCACCTTAATCACAGTTTGCGGATATTGCTCACGCTGAATACGCTGATGACGCTCGTGATCGGAGTCTTTGCGCCATTCTATGCTATCTATGTAGTGAAATTGGGAGGAGATATTGCTTTCGCGGGGATGAGCTGGGCGGTCTTTCACCTCGTGTGTGGATTCCTCACACTCTTTTTTACCAAGTGGTCGCTTCGTGTGCGCGAACAAGAGCTTCTCCTTGCACTTGGGTATGTGATCCGTGCCGTCGTGTTTTTGAGCTACGCGTTTATGGCAAGCCTGCCGCAACTCCTCCTTACACAAGTACTGTGGGGAATCGCAGTTGCAATAGGAGTGCCTGCGTTCGATGCGATATATAGTGCACACACAACGAGTGAGGACTCGATCGGACAATGGGGAGGTTATGAGGGTATTACATCGATCGCTGTCGGCATTTCGGCGCTTGTTGGAGGATTCGCTATTGAAGCGTTTGGGTTCGTTCCGCTTTTTTATGTGATGACCGCCGTGCACCTTCTTCTCGCAATATATATTTGGAGACTTCCGCGCGAAGTTCTATAAAAAAAACCGCTCCATTGGAGCGGTTTGTGTTAGGAACCTTGCGGGCGTTCAGCGACACGGACCTGCGTCACTTCGAGTCGTTCACCCGGACTGACCATCGTGCTGGCTGTTGCTGGCATTCTGTTGATGCTGACGCTTCTGTTGTTGAGGTCGATGCCAAGCCGGCTTGCGATCTGGCCTACCGTTGTTCCAGTCACGGTGACCGGAACTGTGTGCTTTTGCGTTTTGGATTTCCCAGAAAGGGGGACCATCTCGACTTCAATTTCCATCTCTTTCTCACTCATCTGATTCTCCTGTGTTGATGAAGATTTCCGATCCGCACATTCTTTCGATGTGTAGGTTGGTTCTACCAAATTTCCAAAATTTTGCCAAGCTTGTTACAGCCTCCGCCGCGACCATGCTCGAGACATTGATTATGCTATGTCTGCCGCACATTTGTCGCGCTGCTTCGTTTGAACTATACGCAAGATAGTGTTCGTAGTATGCTACGTCCCTTTCATTGCACGGCTTCACACTAAAGATTTGGAAAAACTCCTCGGCGACCCTCGTATCGATGAGCATATCCACAAAAGGGTTTTTTCTCACTCTTTTCCAGATCGCTTGCCTCGCCTCCATGGAGTCGACACAGCAGATAACCGTATCGCGGAGCGGCTCATCGGTATATTTTTTCTTTTCCGTTTTGATGATTACCCCCGTATCGCGCTTGATGATTGCCGCGAGTGCGTCAACTTTGTAGTAACCAAAGTCATCTTTGCCGTAGAGGGATGGACCAATGTTGTGTGAAGCGATCGAGTCATCATCAAAGACACGCAAGTTTGTCACACCAATACGGACAAGCATTGAAGCCACGTGGCTTCCCACTGAGCCTGCTCCCAAAAGAGTCACGGGACGAGTGTCGTTCGGATCAATAAGATTACATTGCTGAGAAAAATTCAGTTCATGAGTGCTCATTCTGCAATCTCCATTTCATTTGCCATACATACCCGCTCTCGCACTTCCTCAAGCGGCCACTCCTCGATCTTGTGCCAAAGAACAAGCTCTGGCGTGTAGCTCCCAAGCCACATCATGATGTAGTCGAGTGCATCAGCATATCGACACTCCACGAGCGCATCATCAACGGCACCACCAATGTTTCCAAAGCATGGACCATTCGGCGCTGAGAGGTGTGGGTGCGGCTCACCCGTGTGGTGGCATGGTTCTTCCGCCCAAATAAGGAGTAGGTCTTCGAATCCGAAACGAATGAAAAATTTTCCAATGCGATAATTCTTTCCTTCATGTTCGATACATATCATCTTTGTTCGTATTTCGACACCCTCGAGGGGGATGATAATGACACGTTCCACGAGGGGATGCGCGAGCATGCGTTCATGGTCTGCGATGAGGCGATCTATCCCGTGGCGATCGAAGTCACTCTGTTCAATGGCGCGGTAAAAACGTACAAGATGTGCCAGGTCCCTCTTCTCCTCGCGCAGCAAACCTTCAATTCTGCGAATTTTTTCTTGCTTGATTTTCACAAGTTCTGTGACCAAACCTTTTTGCTTGGTGACAAAACCGACAGCAAGGGCTTTCAGACTTTCATCTGTCATGGGAATGTCGTCTTCGTTTTTCGTGAGCTCGCCGCGCTTCAACCAGCCACCGATCGCAAGTGCGACAGTCTTCTGAAAAATCACCGACGCTGTCTCTATCCCAAGACTATGGAGCTTGAACGGGTTAAAAAACACATACACATTGTTCCCAATGATTTGCACCACATCATGTGTGCCGTCGGAAAATGTAATACCTCGCCGCGGTGAAGGAAGCAAGCAGGGTTCGTACCCGCCATCTATGGAGACGTGAATACCGAAAGCGGTTGTAGGGTTTATGTACCCCTTTATTGTGACAGGCGTGCATTCAAGAAAGATATGAATAGTGTCCGCTTTGTCCGTGATAGGTGAATGCATGCACGAAGGAATACGTGGGTGGAGAATGATATTCATTCCACCCAGTGCGTTCGTTGCCACTTCTTCGAGCAATTTCAGAAAAATAGGGCCGAGTACTTTTTCAACGCTGGTTTCGGGAATCATTTCGCTCGCCACTTCGATTGGCCGGTCGGCAATTTTTGCCGTACCAGCCTTCTGTGTAAAGAAAGGGTAGACTCGATCGCCAATGCGACATTCGCAGTTACGAGGAAAAGGTTTTGGGTCGATAGATTCGAAGATGTGATCGGGAACGAAAACTAACACAGGCAGCGTGAATTGCTCGCCCCGTAGTTCGATAGTACCCACAGATTCCTCAACAATTATTGCACCTCGTTGTTCGAGATATGCCCTATCGCTGACGGGCGCACAGACATGCTCTTTGTTGAAATCTTGTTTAATGGGGGGAGAGACTGAATCCATACAATTCTCCTGTGTATCAAGGATCGTTTATCTGGTCTATTTCTGCACTAAAATCTAGTAAATGTCAATTTTTTTTGACAGAATATTTTCCTGAGTTAGTGTGTAATTAGTTTTCTTGAAAGGAACATTGGTATGCACATTGAAGATGGCGAGAACGAAGGTGCAGAAAAAGCCCCCATGCCAATTTGGCTTGCGTGCTTGCTTACATTGCTTATCATTTTTTTCGTGGTAGCTGGTTCATTCCTTATCCTCCAGAATCTGCTCGGCCACCTGTACGTCATAGAACATTTTTTCAGTATTCCGCAGTTGTAAGTAAGTGAAATCAACAAAGCCCACACGAGGGGCTTTTTTAGTGCGCGGAAGTAAAGTATAGTTCGCTTCTTTTTATCGAGCCCTACCCAATCTTGATGGCACGCATGGAGACAGAACCGTGCGCGATACCTTCTACGGGGAAGGAGATCGGTACATTTGCGCCACCCGCTCCAAGTGCATAGAGCATGGGCCAGTAGTGCTCCGGTGTAGGTATGGACAGCACTGCCTCCGCACCGAGCTTTCCGTAGTCTATAAGAGCGTCGTGATTATGGTCAGTGAGGAAATTTTTTGCGCGTTCATCAAACTCTATTGCCCAATCATATGGCTTTGCCCCCTCCTCCCACGCTATGCGTCCCAAGTTGTGCACGAGATTACCACTCCCAATAATGAGCACCCCATTTTTGCGAAGCGCTCCCAATTCTCTCCCAAGCTGGTAATGAAAAGCCGGAGATTGTGACAGGTCCATACTCATTTGAAAAACAGGAATGTCGGCAAGAGGAAACATGCGGCGAAGCACAATCCATGTCCCATGATCTATTCCCCACGAGGAGTCACTTTCAATGTGACGCGCAGGAAGAAGCTCCTGTACCTCCTTTGCATATTCAGGCGATCCCGGACAAGAATATCGAAGGTCATAAAGCTCTTTGGGGAAGCCCCAGAAATCGTGGATCGTGCGGGGAGTTTTGGCGCTGTGCACCAACGTGCCTTGAGTAAGCCAGTGCGCAGAGATGCAGAGGATAGCAGTGGGGCGAGGGAGGCTTTCGCCAAGCATACTCCATCCGCGCGTATATATATTATCCTCGATGCCGTTCATTGGGCTTCCGTGTCCAACAAAAAGTGCAGGCATGCGTACTACTTCGCTAGATGCTTCGGCTAGTGTTGCTGCATGACGAGCAAAGTCCTTAAGTGTCATCAAAATAGTATCTCATGGAAGCTCTTTGTATTCCATGAACTTTTCTATTAACGCAAAACAGTGGATAACTACCTCTTGCACGGCTCAAAACGATATATAATAGAAAGAACATTTTCGCATGCTGTGCATTGAGTGTTTTGTTGTTAATTCAAAAACAAAATAAGCAACACGTAGTGTGTGATCAAATTCCATCCCAATGGTTTCTCTCACACTACATTCTCAGAGTCAGTAAGTAGTTCATCCGTTTGGACGCTCCGGGCATGTGAATTATCTGCTGGCTTTATCATCTTTCGTATCAACAAAGCAACTTGTCTTAGTGCTACAGTGCTCTGGAAGGGGACCTTTGGAGAGATTCGTTACCGAGAAACGCAGGACTTGCACAATTGATGCAGTACGACGAGGGTCGATAATGCGCCAATTGTGCAGGTTCTGCACCAAAATTTTTTGGACGCTCGCCGATTTATGCATGAGAGCTGAAGCAACGATTGTGCAAACTAAAAATTTTTGCACAAGCCAAAATCGTTTCATTTGTTTTAGAATGACCTGTAGAACATTCGAAAGCAAACGATGCACGCTCATCGAAGGATGACGACGAGCACATACAAAAACCGCGTTATGGCATAACGCGGTTTTGTATTTTTGGCACTATTTTGTGAAAACAAAAGTTATACAAAAAAACCGCATGTTATGCGGCAAAGAAGACTTTATCTTGGGCAGCAGAGCCGCTTCTTTTTTGCGTAGAGCACAATGGTCATCGTAAGGAGAATAGCGGCCAGTGGATTGAAAATGATCAGTGGCCAGTCAGTGATAGCTACTCCATACACGAACCAAAATATGGTGTTGAGAAGAAATGCATACTGGAACCCGATCACCACGCTTCCTATCCCCATAATATTTTTTAATTCACGGTACATGAGCCAAATAGAGACAAGGATTCCCGCAAAGAGACCAAGCATAAATGCTTCTTTCCAAGGGACGAGGATCATGATGAAAGGGATGGTGGCCAAAAAAGGGCCATAGATTTTCATCTGTTTCTGCTCCGTCATACCACTATATTTCCACAATCCAATAAGAAGGGGGACATAGAGCACAAACTGGGCTCCGCTCACGATCATATTCAGAGACTCTTTATGTATCCCATACACGAAGAATGCCGCAAAATAGAATCCGTAAAACGTCAGCGTAATCACCGAGAGACCCAATGACGAGCGCAACACATAGACCTTACGAGTTTGAGCGATGAGCGTCCCTACTTGAACAGCAGTGAGGAGGTTAATGATGAGTGTGAGGGCAGTTCCGGAGTGCCAATCCCGTACCTCAGGAAAATGGAAAATAAATCCCAACATATCCATAGCGATTCTCCAAGTAAAAGAACTATTTTGAGCTTAGCACCGGCATGAGTGCTGTCAAAGATAGTGAGAAAAAATCACCCCGACTTATGGGTCGGGGTGCGGGTCATTCGGGCCGTATGCGCGCGATTGCTTTTTTTAGTTTTTTGCGTTGCCAGTAGGCGATGGCCTTTGGGAGCTTGCTTGCAAGATAGAACTGCGCGGGACCCCAGAGCGGTTTCCCGTCTCGAGTCAGCTCCGGCCCCTCTCGAGGAACCTCATCGATGTGAAGACGGACGTGATACCACTGGTCTCCACCCACTGTGAATGCTTCGAGGCGGTCGGGGGTGAGTAGAATCCCTACTTCCTCCCAAAGCTCACGAATTGCAGTGTTTTCCAGGCACGAATCGCTTTTATTCTTGCTTCCGGCAGGTACGGCGAGTCCATTGCCACCCATTCCGCCATCATGCTTTTGGCCAAGCAACACTTTCATATTTGGCCCATCCTCTCTTGTGCAGAGAACAAAGGTAGCAACCATGACAATCTCCATTCTGAGTTAGGGGCATTCCTTTATTAACTATACAGTATTTATAATAAAAGTCAAATGATGTCCTAAAAAGTTTGACATATTTTGCCCCTTCGACTAGTATGGCAACCAAGACATTTCAATAGTTTTTTCATCTACGTCGTGGGAGGATCAGGGACGTTGGGAGAGATTATTTAAAAAACTGCCGAAATACAATAAATAACAACATGACACGATCACTCAAGAAAGGACCATATGTATATGAGAGACTCCTCACCAAAATTGAGGGCAAAAAACCTGATGTTGCAGGAATAATTAAGACATGGGCAAGAGACTCGCAGATCGCTCCAGAAATGGTGGGCTACACATTCGGTGTCCACAACGGTAAGGATTTTGTTGAGGTGAAGGTCACCGAAGACATGGTAGGACACCGTCTTGGCGAGTTTTCACTTACCCGCAAATTCCACCGCCACGGAGGTAAGATGCAGAAGGAAATTGAACAGAAGCAGAAGCAGTCAGAAATTGATGCTGCAAAGTCCGCAAAGTCTGCAACTGACACAAAGAAGAAGTAATAATCCAACACCATCATGCACGCTACCGCAAAACTTTCTCAATATCGTCAGGCACCCCGAAAGGTTCGCCTCATTGCTAACCTCGTAAAGGGTAAGTCTGTTGCTGACGCTCTTCTTGAGCTCAACAATCGCGCAAAACGTGCTGCTCCTGTGTTTGCAAAGCTCATCAATTCAGGTGTTGCAAACGCAAAGGCTCAGGGTATGGATGTTTCACTTCTTCGTATCGGAGAGATTCGTGTTGATAAGGGAGCTATACTCAAGCGCTCACGCCCTCGTGCTCAAGGCCGCGCATTTCCAATTCATAAGCACACGAGCCATATTATGATTACGCTCGTTGATACCCCTTCAGCTCACGCTCCAAAATCTTCTGCAAAAACTGAAAAGAAAGCTAAAGTTACAACAGAGAAGAAACCCGTCGCGAAGAAAACAATTACCAAGAAAAAAGCAGCTCCCAAGGAGAGCAAATAATAATTAGCTACTGACTTACCATGTCACACCACGTTCACCCATATGCGCATCGACTCGGAACTCTCCGCGACTGGAAGTCACGCTGGTTTGCCGACGCCGGACAATATCAGGAATATCTCAAGGGTGATGTCACACTCCGCGACTATCTCGTAAAGCGCCTTCGCGGAATGCACGTTGCAGATATTGAAATGGAGCGCAATGACAAAATGTGGAAGGTGGTCATCAAGACTGCGCGCCCCGGACTTATCATCGGAAGAAGCGGTGAGGGTGCAACAAAATTGAAGGCAGAAACCGTGTCCCGCCTCACTCGCTGGAAGATTAAGATGCCAAAGGAATTTCGTATCGAGATCGAAGAGGTGCGCAATCCTGAATCAAACGCGGCAATCGTCGGCCAAATGGTCGCCGAGGGTCTCGAGAAGCGCCTTCCCTTTAAGCGCGTGATGAAGCAAATGATTGAAAAGGTCATGGCCAATCGCGATGTAAAGGGAGTGCGTGTAGAAATTGCCGGACGCTTAGGTGGTGCAGACATGTCGCGCCGCGAACACGTACGTGCAGGAAACATCCCTCTTCAGACTATCCGTGCCGATGTGGATTTTGCCAAAGAGAAGGCATATCTTCCTTACGGAGTGATCGGTATTCAGGTGTGGATTTATAAGGGCGAAGTGTTTGCCGAGAAGGCGAAGGCAGGACGACACGCAACTGCTGAACACGCACCACAGCGCGCGTAATTTCAAAAAAGGCTTATGTTATTCCCCAAAAAAGTAAAACATCGCAAATGGCAATCGGATCGCTGGAACCCCAAGCGTGATCGTATTTCAACGCGAGGCCTCACTCTCGCGTATGGCACCTACGGACTCAAAGCAGAAACAGCTGATCGTATTTCTTCAAACCAGATCGAAGCCGCTCGTCGCGTACTTTCTCGCAACGTAGGCAAAACAGGCCGTGTATGGATCCGCGTTTTCCCCGACAGACCATTTACAAGAAAGGGAGCTGAAGTACCGATGGGTAAAGGAAAGGGAGACCCTGCAGGATATGTCGCTGAGATACTGCCAGGTCGTATTATTTTTGAAATCGACGGTGTAACACAAGCGGTTGCCAAGGAAGCAATTCGCAAGGCAGGCTCAAAACTCTCCGTACGCTCACGATTAGTTTCTCGAGAGGCACTCACACAGTAATTATATGAAAACAACAGAACTCAAAAAACTTTCCGACAAAGAACTTGCAAAACTCCTTGCTGAAAAGCGGGCGGCAGTACGCCAATTCCGCTTTGATGTTACGGGAAGTAAGGTCAAGAATATCAAGGAAGGTGGAAATTCCCGCAAAACTGTTGCTCGCATTGTCACCGAACTTTCATCTCGCAGCGCAAATTAATCATCCAAGACTATGGAAACTACACAGAAAACTACACAGAAAGTCACACCGCAGATAAGCACAAAGAAGCAATCGCTCGTTGGCGTTGTTGTCTCGGACAAGATGGACAAAACCCGGGTTGTCTTGGTGACGCGCTACGAACAGCACCCCAAGTACAAAAAGTACATTAAGCGCCACAAGCGATATAAAGTGCATGACCCGAAGAACGAGTTTAAGGTCGGGGACCGCGTGCGCATTGAAGCTTGTGCCCCGCTCTCGAAACACAAGGCATTCCTCGCGGTCGAAAAGGTCGGTGTGCA
>JAYTCK010000010.1:0-35500 GCA_043736515.1 bacterium | reverse complement strand
TAACAACACCAGTATACTCGGCGGATATGTTCGTTTCAGTGCACTTTTGGCGTTTTTTGCCAAGAGAGATTCTCGTGCAGTTCAAGCTTTAATAAAAGAACACCCCCGCTATTCTCTCCGGAGTATGTTATTATTTGAATATGCTCCGACGCACGAAAAGCTCTTTTGGTATTTTCGCGTTAATAGGATATCTTGCTGTTGTTTCTTTTTACCCGACAACTCTTTTTGCCGAAGAATTGCCTGCGGGCGTCCCTCCCGGCGCGCTGTGGTTTTCAAAAGAGCCTTTCTTTGCAGGGGAAACGATTTCGATATTCACCGTTGTCTATAACTCAACGAATTTTACCTTAAGTGGTACAGCAGCACTCAAGGATGGTACGACGACGATCAGTAAAAAAGAATTTATTGTGCCTGGGGGTGGAGCAGTAAACACCATCGTCTTTCCATGGCAGGTAACACCAGGCAACCATTCATTTAGCGTACTCATCACACAAAATGAACTCCGAGCGAGTGGAGGGGAAGTGCAAAGTGGTGCTACTATTGTTGCGACGAAAACCGCCCCAATCAAGCGCTTTGCGGACCGCGATACTGATGCTGATGGTATTGGTAATGCCATTGATACTGATGATGACGGTGATGGGCTCAGTGATCAAGCAGAAGCTAAATTGCATACTGATAGGTTGAATCCCGATACTGATGGCGACGGCATGAATGATGCCACAGATAAACGTCCGCTTGCTTTCGATAAAACTGAAATTTCTGTAGCAACAACCACCAAAATAATTGTAGGGAGCAGAGAGGCACTTGAGGAGAAAATCAAAACAGCAATTCCCACGCCCATCCTTTCCAAAGCAGTTCCTGTGCTTGGGCATATTGAAGATTTCCGTATTGGGGAAGCCAAGAGGGGAGCCGCAAGTGTTGATACAGCACGTGAGGCAGTAATGGCAAATGAAACAGCATCATCAACCTCAAACAGCAACAAGCAGACGGCAGGAGGCTGGACACTGCTCGCAAAAGGGGTGGAGGAAGGCGAAATCTTCACAACCCCATTTACGTATGTGAAGCTCTTTACCGCTCAGCTTTACTATTCGCTCACTTCGTCTCCTTATATCTTCTATCCCTTTATTTTACTTGTTATTTTCCTCAGTCTCCGCTCGATCCTTAGACTTTTCTTCTCATAAGTGGTAAAATTATTCATACCTTCGACATTTGGAGTCATCCTCTTTTGCGCATATATTCAGGGGTTGGCCGTTCGAAGCACACTGTGGGGCCTTTCTTGTTTGACTCTTATCAGAGCGCACAAAATTTAACGCTGTCATATGGACAAAAAAAGCACATTCATCATATTGGGCATCTTGATAGTTGCCGTTATTGTTTTTGTCGTTATTTCATTTAAAAAATCCTCAATTGATACGGCCAACATGGGCGACATGGCAAGCACGAGTGCATGGGAAAATACGCCTGCAGAAAAACCCGACCAGATCGTAGTTACACAGAAGACGGTTGTGACCGCTAAACATGCCTATGCAAATGGTACTCATACAGTTGCAGGAGAAGTGCCACTTTCAACTGCATGTCATATTCTTGAAGCCGTAGCAAATGTTTCTGCTGACAAAAAAACTGTTGTGGTCGCACTCACGTCAAGCGTAAAGACAGAGGAGATTTGTGCGCAGGTGGTCACCCCCTCACGGTTTAAAGTTACTGCAAAAGCGGCGAAGGACGCACATATTTCCGCCACTCTCAATGGTCAGGAAATCACTCTCAATCTTATCGAAGCTGCTCCGGGGGAGAATTTGGATAATTTTGAGCTCTACATCAAGGGATAACTCCCGTTCGGGTTCACACTTTAAAAAACACGCGTCAGCCGCTCCAGCGGCGGCTGCGCTATGCTCGACACGGTTTGCCACGCAAAGCCGTGGACCAAGCCAAACCGGTCTGTGCAATGTTTTTTAAAGTGTGAACCCTCGCTCTTAAGAGTGGCGTTCGAGTGGGTGGCCTGAGGTCCGACCTCGGCTTTGAGAGGTCGTACCTCGGAGAAGTTGCCCACCGGTTTGGTTTTCCGAAATGATAATTACCCTCGCTTAACAAAGCAGTGCCGCTGGAGGAGTTTTGAATTAATAACGGACCAAGGTCCGACCTTAGCCCTGGAAGGTCGCACCTTGAAGAAGTTGGCCGGTTTTAATTTCCTCCTGTCATCCCAAAATTTTTACCTTGAAGAAGCTGTCTGGCGCTTAGAAGTTGGATATCTTTTGGGTTTTTTTGTTGCGTATCAATGATTCATAAATCCTCGGTCTCGTTGACTTTTGGGGTTACTATCTGCGCTTTGAGTTATCTACTTTGAAATTTCACCTTCGTTTGTTACTCTATCTCTACTATGCCAAAACAAACTCAACAACTCGTGCTCATGCTTATTATCGGTGTACTTATTGGAACAACAGCAGTAATGCTCTGGAAACTCGACAAGGCTAAAGTAGAGAGCAACTCAGAACAGACCTCTCACACAACCCCAAACGGAGAAGGTGATGAAGAGGCGACTGGTGATGCGATTCGTGCAACGACGACCGGTTCAGTGCTCTCTCAGGCAAGCGCTTGGCCACTTCCCCCTGAAATTCCCGCAAATATTCGCGTCGGACTTGCTGTAGCAGATCAAACTGCTGGAATAGCGGTGAATGTAACTGGCCTTACAATTACCGGCAAAAAATGGATCGGAGTCTACGATGATCGTAGCGGCGCCCCAGGCTGGATCATGGGTGCAGCACGCGTGCATGAAGGGGATACTATTGGAAAAGTCGAGTTACTTCGCACCACGGTGACGGGCAGCACTTACTACGCCGTTATTCTCAATGATGATGGGGATGAGATTTTCAATCGTCTTTCCGACCTCCCACCACTTACTTCGGATCGTGTGACGATCGTCCGTTTTAGGGCACTCTAAAGGAGATTTTTACACTCGGCCGAAGGGGAACTTGCATTGCGGTGCAACCTCTTCAAGTGGCAATGGAGGCAGCCAACAACAAAACCTTGCCGAATACAAATTTATGTGTTCGTGTCTATTTTTGATAGATACTTATACACAGTTTATTGAGTAAAATCATGGTATAATTTTGTCGAGGTGAAGAGAAGCGCCCTCTCGACGAGTGCCAGAGGTGCCGTATCTTCTTTTACATTTTCCCATGAAAAATATACGCGTGCTCATGTTCGGATGGGAGTTTCCCCCACACAACAGTGGCGGTTTGGGCACTGCATGTTTTGGACTTACCAAAGCACTTTCGCGCGCCGATGTACGCGTGACATTCGTTCTCCCCAAAAAACTCGAAGGTCTCAGCCACGAGTTTCTTAGAATTGTTTTTGCAAATATTCGCAATATAAAAATACGTTCCGTAACGTCGCTTCTTGCCCCATATATTAGTTCCGAACAATACGACGAGCATTTGCGAACTGCTCCGGAAAATGAAGTCTACGGACTTAACCTTTTTGACGAAGTGCGTCGCTATGGTCTTCAGGCACGCATCATCGCAGGAGAGGAAGCGCATGATGTTATTCACGCACACGACTGGCTTTCATTTCGTGCAGGCATCGAGGCTAAACGCGTCTCAGGTAAGCCACTTATCGTACACGTGCATGCCACTGAGTTTGACCGCACGGGCGGACATCCCAATCAATACATTTACGAAGAAGAGCGCCGTGGTATGCATGCCGCAGATTGCATTATTTCGGTCTCGCAGCACACCAAGAATATGATCGTGGAGCACTACGGTGTCGAGGCCGACAGAATTACCGTGGTCCACAACGGTATCGATCATGCAGATCATCGTCACGATCTCCCACCGGTATTTGAGCATATACGAACACGAGGACAAAAAATCGTGCTGTTCGTTGGGCGTATCACTATACAAAAAGGACCCGACTATTTTATTAAAGTCGCTCGTCGTGTACTCGAATACGATCCAAATGTACTTTTTGTTATGTCAGGCGCAGGAGATATGGAGCACCAGATCATTCGTTTGGCTGCCGACATGGGTCTCGGCGATAAGGTGGTATTTGCAGGATTCGTAAGAGGCGAGGAACTCATGAAGCTGTACCGCGCTGCTGATCTGTACGTCATGCCTTCGATCTCTGAACCGTTTGGAATTACTGCCCTTGAGGCACTCGCAAACGGCACACCCATACTAGTTTCAAAACAGTCCGGTGTTGCCGAAGTGCTCACACACGCACTGAAGTCTGACTTCTGGGATATCGATGACATGGCGGACAAAATTCTCAATGTTGTAGGAAGTAATGGACTTCGTGATACATTAGGAGAATTCGGGTCAAAGGATGTTGAGCATGTGACATGGGAGAGTGCAGCCGGTAAATGCGGGGTGGTCTACAACAAACTACTGAACAGCGCATGATATCCTCCAGCTATAGTCTAAACGGATGCAAATTCACAGGAGCATCCTGGAGGGCATCATCCGAATGATGCGCATCTCAAAGCAGATGCCGGTTTCAATAATAAGGTTGCTAACGTTGTTCTAAATTCGATTACTTTTTAAAAAATCCACATGGCGTCTATTTGCTTCTATTTTCAGGTACACCAACCTTACCGTCTGAAACGGTATAGGATTTTTGATGTCGGCCATGATCATGAATATTTTATTGATCGTTCAGACAAGGACATCAACAATGAGAAAATTTTTCACAAGGTAGCAAAGAAGTGTTACCTGCCGACAAACGCACTCTTGCTCGAGCTTCTCAAGAAACATCCAGAATTCAAAGCCTCTTTCTCACTTTCGGGTGTGTTCATGGAGCAGATGGAGGAATTTTCTCCCGAAACGTTAAAATCGTTCCAGAAGCTTGTCGCAACTGGTCGCGTAGAGATACTCGATGAGACATACCACCACTCACTCGCATTTCTTTACTCAAAGGAAGAATTTGTCCGCCAGATTGAGCTTCATCGTGCCAAGGTTAAACAACTTTTTGGTGTAACTCCCACTGCATTTCGTAACACCGAGCTTATCTACAACAACGAGCTCGCAGGCTTTGTCGAAGGGATGGGGTACAAGGCAATTATCGCCGAAGGTGCAGACCACTTGCTTGGCTGGAGAAGCCCAAACTTTATCTATCGTTCCCCGGGTACCTCCAAGATAAAAACTTTGCTCAAAAATTATCGCCTCTCCGATGATATTGCATTCCGCTTCTCCTCTCAGAGTTGGGCTGATTGGCCACTTACCTCGGAGAAGTTTGCCAAGTGGGTGAACGACGTGAACGGCAACGGCAATCTCGTGAATCTCTTTATGGACTACGAAACCTTCGGCGAGCACCAATGGGAACACACCGGAATTTTTGATTTTATGCGCGCACTTCCCGGAGAGCTCTTGAAGCACCCCGACAATGATTTTGTCACTGTCACTGAAGCAGCAAAACGCTATCCCGTCGTCGGAGAATTCGACGCGCACAATTTCGTCTCATGGGCAGACGTCGAACGCGACCTTTCTGCGTGGCTTTCAAACAGTATGCAGCATGAAGCAATGAACAACATCTATGCACTTGAGAAAGATGTACTTGCCACAGGAGACAAGAAAATCATAGAAGACTGGCGCAAACTACAAACATCGGATCATTTCTATTACATGTGTACTAAGTGGTTTTCAGACGGTGATGTGCACAAATACTTTAATCCCTACGATACACCATACGAAGCATTCATTGCATTCAACAATGTGCTCCATGATCTGCGTTTGCGTATCACAGAATCACAACAGATGCCTAAGTCGAAGGATAAGATAAAAGTAAAGCCGGTAAAACTCCCAAAGGCAGTGAAAGCTCGTGTAGCAAAAAAACCCGCTCAAAAAAAGAAGACAGCACCTAAAAAATCTGCAAAGAAGGCTGTAAAAAAATAGCCGAAGACATGTTTAAGACAATTTACATCGCGATTGCTGCACGTTGCTCATTTGCCGCGCTTGCATTTGTCGGTTACGGAATACTAAAACGAACATAGCGTTCTTGCTCCGCGGTGCAAGTTGAGCAACGTTTGATATACTAAGTATATGCCCAAGTCCCTTGCGTTTGGAAACGGAACAGTCCTCATTTGCACCGATCAATTCGCTCGTGTGCGCGATGTGTATTTTCCCTACGTCGGTCTTGAAAATCACGTCGGTGCTCCTTATGCTCATCGCATTGGCATTTGGATTGAAAATACTTTTTCGTGGCTTGATGACGGTTCATGGGAAATAACTGTTCGCTCCGACACCGCGTACACGGGCCTTACCACCGCACGCTCAGCGCTCCTATCTGTGGAGCTTCAATTTACTGATGTCCTCCACAATGAAGACAATATTTTTTTACGACGAATAAAGGTGCTGAACAATGTTGACCGAGAAAGAGAAATTCGCGTGTTTATGAATCATCAGTTTGAGATCTATCACTCAGAAAAAGGGGACACAGCCTTTTACGATCCCACCGGAAATACCATCATTCACTACGAAGGGCGGCGCGCATTTCTTATGAACGCACAGTCAGACGGCAAAGGCTTTGATGATTATGCGGTTGGGATATTTCAAATTGAGGGCAAAGAGGGTACTTACAAAGATGCCGAGGATGGGCAACTCGCAAAAAACACCATCGAGCACGGCCGCGTTGATTCAACGATCGGAATAACACTTAACATACCATCATCCGGAGTTTCCGTGATCAATTATTGGCTTGCCATCGGCACATCGATCGAGGAAGTCAAAAAAATGAATCAATCAGTGCTCGCAAATTCACCAGAAGCAATAATGAAATCCTCGCGCGATTATTGGAGTGCATGGGTTGGAAGGAATTCGTGGAATTTTTATGGGCTTGGCGAAGCAGCAATTGATCTTTTCCAAAAGTCACAGCTGTTCGTCCGCTCGCACGTCGATAAAAACGGCGGCACGCTTGCGTCCGGAGATTCTGACATGCTTCAAGGCGGACGTGATACATACGCCTATGTGTGGCCTCGAGACGGCGCGTATGTGGTCACTGCCCTCGATTGGGTCGGTGACAGGCATAGCGCACGAAAATTTTTTGAATTTTGCAATAATGCCATTACTGAAGACGGATATTTATCCCACAAGTATCGCGCAGACGGCTCACTCGGCTCATCTTGGCACGGCTATATAGTGGGTGGCAAGCCTGAGCTCCCCATTCAGGAGGACGAAACTGCACTCATTTTGTGGGCGCTGTGGGAGCACTGGCTGGTCTCCAAGGATCTTGAATTTATTGAGTCTATTTATGATTCTTTTATAAAAAAGGCAGCGCTTTTTCTCACGACGTATCGCGATCCATATACCGGCCTTCCGAAGCCATCATACAATCTATGGGAAGAGCGATTTGGTGTGCACACCTACACCGCTTCCGCGACATATGCCGGGCTCAAAGCCGCTGGCAGATTTGCAGAGATGTTAGGCAAAGACAGAAGTGAACAGAATTTCAACTATGTTGCGGAAGAGATGAAAGAGGCGATACTTAAGCATCTGTACAATCCAGAGGATGGTAGTTTTTATCGCTCGCTCTCTGTCGATGCGAATGGCGCTACGGTATATGACAAAACAATCGACGCCTCAAGCGCATACGGCATCTATATGTTCGAGGTGCTCCCACCTGATGATGAACGTCTTGTGCGTGCAATGAAGCTTACGAAGGAGCGTCTCACCGTACACACACCGGTGGGCGGTATTGCACGTTACGAAGGGGACCAGTATTTCAGGACGGGTTCAGATGTGCCTGGCAATCCCTGGTTTATCACGACATTGTGGTTTACCCAATATGCGATCACTCTTGCAAAGAATGATCACGACCTTGATCAGGCGCGAGTTGATCTCAATTGGGTCGAGCGCAATGCCCTGCGTAGTGGCATACTTTCCGAACAGCTTAACCCTTACACGCGCGATCAGATCAGCGCCGCGCCACTCACCTGGAGTCATGCCGAATACATCCGCACTGTTATCATGTACATGCGCAAATTAGCTGAGCTTGGCATTACTGGAAGCACGCACATTGAACACATATGACAAAACAAGAGCTCCACATTCACCACAAGCATATTCCCAAAGGCACTGTTCCTGAGGGCGCGAAGCGACTTGCAGAGGAAATAAAAGCGATCGCTGCCCAAAAAACAGGAGCATACAAAACTCCTGAACACTCGCTTCGTCTCCCACTTGACCCCAGCATCATGCTTGAGGTGAGACATCACGCTGAGCGCTATTTTTCTACACAGCTGCGCTACGTCGTTGTCGTCGGGATTGGTGGCTCCAATTTGGGCACCCAAGCTATCTATGATGCACTGCGCACGGGGGATTATGTAGCGGCGCTGGGGCACCCAAAAATTATTTTTGCAGATACGCTCTCTACAACATTTTTGCGTGACACCGCAGAAATATTTCAAACAGAGATTTCCTATCCTGAGGAAATTTTGATAAACCTTATCAGCAAGTCAGGAAGCACAACAGAAAGTATTGCCAATTTTGAGCTGATATATGCGATGCTTGTACGCCGTTTTCCGTCGATTATTTCTCGTATTGTCGTTACGACGGACCACGGATCTAAACTTTGGATAGCAGCAGAAAAGAAGGGAATGGGGCTTTTGCCTATCCCCAAGGAGGTTGGTGGCCGTTTTTCTGTCTTTTCGGCTGTTGGACTATTTCCACTTACAGTTTCCGGTATCGACACCATGCAATTAATAGAAGGAGCCAGGGA
This sequence comes from bacterium, assembly GCA_043736515.1. Lineage (GTDB taxonomy): Bacteria > Patescibacteriota > Minisyncoccia > Phycocordibacterales > UBA6899 > MHLP01. Next base: position 26,803 of record JAYTCK010000010.1, on the reverse strand, counting down.
TGTGCTTGTCTCATCAACCCAAAAAGATAATCCGGCCCTCCGTCTCGCTGAATCAATATATCTTGCTCACAGAAGCGGTGCATCAATACTTAATTTCTTCTTTTTCAATCCCGTACTTGAGTCACTAGGCAAATGGGCCCGCCAGCTCTATGCAGAAAGTCTGGGAAAGGAACAAGACAGAGGGGGCAGAGTTATTCGTGCGGGAATAACCCCCATCGTGTCGATCGGTTCCACCGACCTCCACTCCATGGCACAATTATATTTTGGCGGCCCGCGAGATAAAATGACACTTTTTTTGCATATTACTGAAAGGTCTACCCTGCGTATCCCCGAGAAAGGACTTTTTACCGATCTCGCTCCTGCACTGAAAAATAAATCTCCCGATGCTATTATGAAAGCCATATATGATGGCACTATTGCCGCATACGATACGCATAAATTTCCCTATGGAGAAATACTTCTCCCCGCCATCTCTCCCTATGCACTCGGCATGTTCCTTGAACTCCACATGATGACCGTTATGTATCTTGGCGAGATGCTTCACGTCAATACATTCGATCAGCCAAATGTGGAGGATTACAAAAAAGTGACGAAGCATCTATTAGAAAATCAAAAATAAAAATATGAATTATATTCTTTTCGATATCGGCGGGACAAATATGCGTATTGCACTTTCGCGTGATGGAACAACATTTGGTGAGCCGAAAATTGTTCCCACACCGAAGGATTTTGATGCAGGAATACTTGCGATCAAAAATATTACCACCGAACTTGCTCGAGGAGAAAAGATCGACGCTACGGGGGGAGGAATCGCTGGCACACTGTCTCGGGACCGCTCTGTGTTTCAGAACGGGCCCCATCTTGCAGGCTGGAACGGCAAGCCGATCAAAAAAGCACTCGAAGAAGCGCTCGGAGCACCCACATTCATCGAGAACGATACTGCAATAGTTGGCCTCGGGGAAGCAGTGGCGGGCACCGGACGCGGCCACGGCATCGTCGTTTACGTCACCGTCTCAACAGGCGTAGGTGGAGTGCGTATCGTCAATCAATCCATCGATGTGTCAGCAATGGGTTTTGAGATTGGACACCAGATCATCGATGCTGGAGGGGGACTCCATGCGACTTCGGTCGGCGGAACGGGAATTGATCTTGAGGGATACATTTCTGGAACGGCCATCAGCGATCGCTACCACAAAAAACCCTATGAGATTCTTGAAGTGGAATTCTGGGATGAAATGGCCCGACTCTTAGCATATGGGCTGAACAATACCATCGTGCATTGGTCGCCCGACATCGTCGTCATTGGCGGCTCGATGATGAACAAGATCGGCATCCCCATAGACCGTGTCCGCGCTCACCTGAAAGGTATTCTGCAGATTTATCCTGAACTACCCCTTATAGAACACTCAGCATTGGGTGATATAGGGGGGCTTCATGGTGCGTTGGCGTACATTACGCAAAAGATTGATGCACAAAACACAAATTTACAATAGAATGGTACTTACAGGGTTCGTTACGACTAATACGTATTAATTTTATTTTATGAGAATTGAGCAAAAATTTTGGAAACAGGAAAGTGGCTGGACATTACTCGGACCAAGATTGGTTGATACCCCACAGATCGTTTTAGTATTCGGTGGAAGGGTACTGCTCGAAGACCCAGTCCATTTCAATGAAATACAGTCTATGTATCTTTCCTCTCACATTATTCAGTGTTCCACTGCCGGGGAAATTATTGATACACATGTTTATGATGATTCGATGACCATCACGGCAATATTTTTTGAAAAGACAACACTGCAATTTGCGACAGCAAATATCATGCATCCTGAAGAAAGTGAGGCTGTAGGAAAAGAGCTTGCAACATCACTCCCAAAAGATCAACTTCAGCATGTCATAGTATTTTCAGATGGATTACATGTGAATGGCACTAAACTCGTACTGGGTATTAATAGCGCCTTGCCTCCAAACGTTGCCGTGACAGGCGGTCTTGTTGGAGATGGTGCAAATTTCAAAAAAACAGTATTGGGCTTAGATTCTCCTGCAGAGGAAGGCAAGGCCGTGGCAATTGGTTTTTATGGATCAGCACTTAAGGTTGGCTACGGCTCGCTGGGAGGATGGGACCCATTTGGCATTGAACGCATTATCACCAAATCGGAGAACAATGTACTTTATGAACTTGATGGAAAACCCGCACTTGATATTTATGAAACATATCTGGGGGACCAAGCCAAGGATCTTCCAAGTAGTGGATTACTATTTCCGCTACGACTTCGCATTAAAAGTGGTGATGGCGAGGTAGAGGTGGTACGCACAATACTTGCTGTAGACAAAGAAGCTCGGAGTATGACTTTTGCGGGCGACATGCCTCTTGGAGTCCCCGCTACGCTCATGAAAGCAAATTTTGATCGCTTGGTAGCCGGTGCAGCGGGTGCGAGCACTACTAGTTTGTCGCAATTAGGCGATGTTCAGCCTGAGCTCGCAATATTGATAAGCTGCGTCGGACGCAAGCTTGTGCTCAGAGAACGCATTGAGGAGGAAATTGAAGCAGTACGCTCGACGCTGGGGGGTATGGTGAAACTCACCGGTTTCTATTCGTACGGAGAATTGTGTCCAAGTGTGGCAACAGAAAAGCAGTGTCAGTTACATAATCAAACTATGACCATTACTACTTTTGCTGAAGTGATATAATGCACCCACTCTTAGAAAGGCAAATGAAGAAAACACTCGGGGAACTAGACTCCAAGCAAATGACCACAGGTTGGCAACGTTTTTTTGAACTTGTGAGCAAAACGTATTTCTCTGCCGATGATGAACGCGCATTACTGAATCGCTCGTTGGATATTAGCTCAAAGGAATATGCAGAGGCGCGCATTGAACTCGCAAAAGAATCTGCACGGAAAGATCTCCAGTTTCAGGAAGTGAAGAAAGATAAAGATAGTTATCTGCAAAAGATTATCACACTAGAAAAGGATATTTCGGAACTCGAGCAAAAAATCCTAAATATCAACCAAAACTAGCTTTTGGCGCAGCATCTCGAGGTATTGGGTGATGCAGGGATGGGTGCTCACGGTGCGTTGGCGTTTGTGAACCAAAAATGAGTCAAAAAAATAACCCGCCGTGTAGTGGGTTATTCAGGGGTTACTTGCGCACCAGTGTGCGGAATGTATACGAAAAAAGATTTTTTTCGTCAGGCCCATGCGCTTCTTCGTGAATGACACCCCATTCTGATTCGTTGAATGAGGGAAAGTATGCATCTCCGGCAGATACGGTATCAACAATAGTGATCTCCAGTCGATCAGCAAGCGGCAGAAATTGTTTATAGATCTCCTCGCCGCCAATAATAAAGACTAGTTTGTTGCCCGCACGTGCAAGCGCAGGAAGACCATCTCTGACGGTGATTGCCCCTGTCGCAAGGTACTTCTGATCTCGCGTCAGTACGATGTTGGTACGCCCCAGAAGCGGACGAAACTTCTCGGGAATGGACTCCCATGTTTTGCGTCCCATTAGTACGATTTCACCCATAGTGAGCTTTTGAAAATGCGCCATGTCAGCGGGCAGCTTTCCGCGCCAGGGGATATCGCCACCGATTCCGATGACATTATTGTGGCCCATTGCTGCGATAAGAATGATTTCAGGTTTCATTTCGTTCACCATAAAAGAAAAATTACTCTACAGCGAGTGTAGAGCAAGATTGTTCAAACGGCAATAGGCGCCTTGATTGACGCATCGGGGTTGTAATCAAGAAGCGTAAAATCATCGATCGTGAAAGAAAAAATATCTTTCACATCGGGACTAAGCACAAGTCTCGGGAGTTTTTTTGGCGTACGACTAAGCTGCGAATCAACCTGTTCAAAATGATTGAGGTAGATGTGGCAATCGCCTCCCGTCCAGATAAATTCTCCGACCTCAAGGCCTGTCACGTGTGCAACCATGTGCGTGAGTAAGGCATAGGACGCTATATTGAAAGGGACACCGAGAAACGAATCACAACTGCGCTGATACAGGAGGCACGATAGTTTGCCGTCAGTGACAGAAAATTGGAAGAGGCAGTGGCACGGCGGAAGTCCCGCTTTCGCCATTTCTTCGATATCGGCGACATTCCACGCAGAGACGATCAAGCGCCGTGAGTCGGGGCTTTTCTTTATTTGTTCGATGACCTGGGTGATCTGATCGACATGTCCGTTATTTGGTGTCGGCCAACTACGCCACTGATAACCGTAGATTGGACCGAGCTCACCGTAGTCTTTTGCAAATGCGTCATCCGCCTTGATCTGCTCAATGAATTCGGCAATACCCGTTTTCCATTCATCCGAATTGGTTTTGGGCACCGGTTTTCCATTGCGAATGAGATATGCCTTGTATGGCCATTCGTCCCAGATATGTACGTTGTTGTCGGCAAGGTAGCGAAGATTGGAGTCGCCTTTCAGAAACCACAGTAGTTCATGAGTAATGGTTTTAAACGGCAGCTTTTTTGTGGTCGCAAGCGGAAATCCATCGGCAAGATTAAAACGCATTTGATAGCCAAAAACACTTTTCGTTCCCGTTCCGGTACGATCGGTCTTTACTTTCCCGTTTGCTTTGATATGACGTAGATAATCAAGATATTGTTTCATGGTGCTTTTCTTTGTGATAAACGAATTTTGCTTTCTGTACTATAGCATATGGATTTTCCACAATAAATCCGACATGTGGTATAGTCACACTCATGAAGAAATTCGGGTTTACCATCGAGAAAAAAGCGGGAGGGGACTCCTTAGCGCGGGCGGGAATTATCCATACGCCGCATGGTGATATTAAGACTCCGGCGTTTGTCGTCGTGGGCACAAAGGCCACAGTGAAATCCCTTACAATGGAGCAGGTCAAGACGCTCGGCACCCAGATGGTGCTGGCAAATACGTACCATCTCTATCTTGCACCGGGAGATGAGCTGGTAAAAAAGGCTGGAGGCCTCGCAAAATTTATGAACTGGGATGGTCCGACTTTTACAGACTCAGGCGGCTTTCAAGTGTTCTCCCTCGGCGTCGCATTCGGAAAGGGGATTGGCAAAGTTGCGACCGAAGAAGAAAACGAAGAGGACACCGACACTGATCACGGCCAGCTTGCAACGATTGACGATGAGGGTGTGACATTCAAATCACATCGTGACGGCTCCACGCACCGCTTCACTCCTGAACGTTCAATACAGATCCAGCACAATATTGGTGCAGATATCATCGTTGCATTCGATGAATGTACATCTCCGCATGCGCCTCACGACAAACAAAAGCGCTCGCTTGATCGCACGCACGAGTGGGCAAAGCGCTCTCTCGCCGAACACAAACGCCTCGGTGGCGATCAGGCGCTCTACGGTGTTATACAAGGCGGCAAGCACAAAGACTTGCGCGAAGAGGCTGCATGCACTATCGGCGCGATGGATTTTGACGGCTTCGGCATCGGCGGATCATTTAGCAAAGACGATATTGGCACAGCCGTAAGGTGGGTGAATAGCATCCTTCCCGAATATAAACCGCGACACCTTCTTGGCATCGGTGAGCCGATCGACTTTTTCTACGGCATTGAAGCGGGCGTTGATACGTTTGATTGTGTATCGCCCACCCGACTGGGGCGCAATGGTTCGCTTTATACAAAGCACGGACGGATGCATATCACCAACGCGCAATATACCGAAGATCACACGCCGATTGATGATGGATGCACATGCTATGCCTGCACCCACCACACCCGTGCCTATCTCGCACATCTTTTTCGCGAAGACGAGATGCTTGGTGCCGCACTGGGGTCAATTCATAATTTATATTTTGCAATCAATCTGGTTGAGCGCATCAGGCTCTCACTCTTTGACGGTACTTATGAAGCACTGAAAGAAGAAACTTTACGTAACTATTATAAGAAATTGTAGCATCTAACAAAAATCCGCCAGTTGTGCTGACGGAGAATGTTGTGCTAATAGAGAGGTAAGTCGCGTCCGGGTTTCCATGTATCACCCGGATCATGCTGATCCAGATTGAGGTCAAGTGGTACCTGAGCACCTGTCTCAATTGGCGTTTTCGTCTCAACCTTTATCGCGCATTGGCCAGAGTGGTTCGCGAAAAGTCCACATCGACCTCGCACTACCATCCGTTTCCCAAAGATGGGCTTATCGCAGATTGTATACACAATTTCTCCCGAAAATACCTATTATTGAGTATACCCAACAATGGGTTCAATGGAAATATCATCATAAAAAAACCGCAATGAGCGGTTTCTTGTCCTTATTGTTTTTTCCTTGTTGCCCAGCATGTAAAATATCCAAGACCAAAAGTCAGTACACCTTCTATTAAGGTAGTAGCAAATTCGCTGTCAATTCCTAGTGTATTCACCAACTCCTTGAAAACGAAGAAGTACATGACCACAGCGAGAAAAAAGGGAAAATTTTTAAAAGACGAACGCATTGGAAAGTCCTTTCACAGTGAACTACTTTGCTTAAACTACAATTTTATGCTATCTTGTCAAGCATCGGTATGGCAAACTTTACACTCAAATCCGACTGGCAGCCTGCAGGCGATCAGCCAAAAGCTATTACAGAGCTCACTCTAGGCTTCACAAAAGGTATGCGCTACCAGACGCTTTTGGGTGTGACTGGCTCGGGAAAAACGTTCACCGCAGCAAACGTGATTGCACATCAGGATAGACCAACGCTTGTAATTGCGCACAATAAAACACTCGCCGCACAGCTCGCTCAGGAGTATCGGCAATTCTTTCCGAACAATGCCGTGCATTATTTTGTGTCTTACTACGACTACTACCAGCCGGAAGCATACTTGCCGACCACCGACACCTATATTGAAAAGGATGCGCAAATCAACGATGAGATCGACCGCTTACGACACGCCTCGACCCAGGCGCTGCTTTCGCGCCGTGATGTGATTATCGTTGCCTCAGTCTCATGTATTTACGGACTCGGGTCACCGGCCGAGTACCTCAAAGTAAATCTCAAGCTTACCCAAGGCGACATCCTTTCGCGCAATGATCTCATTCGCAAACTCGTGAATATTCATTTTGATCGCACCAATGCCGACCTCATGCCCGGCACCTTTCGCGGCATCGGAAACACGATTGAGATCATGCCGACAGGAGAACTTGTCGTGTACCATCTGACGTTCTCAGGGAGCACCATCGAGCTCATCCAAAAAATCGATCCTATTTCTCGCGCAATTATTAGTGTTGAACAAACAGTATTTCTTTTTCCTGCAAAACACTTTATTACTTCCGAAGATGATCGCGCACGTGCGCTCGATGATATCAGAGAGGAGCTTAAAAAACAGCTCGCCGTTTTTGACAAGGAAGGAAAATTGCTCGAAGCCGAACGACTGAAGCGCCGCACCAAGTACGATATCGCAATGATCGAGGAGGTGGGGTACTGCAGCGGCATAGAAAATTATTCTCGACATTTTTCGGGCAAGAAGGAAGGTGAGCCTCCGGAGACATTGCTCTCGTATTTCCCACATAAGGCAGACGGTAGCCCCGATTTTCTTACCATTATCGACGAATCTCACGTGACAATCCCACAGCTTCGCGCTATGCATGCAGGAGATCAGTCGCGCAAGAAAACACTCGTCGAACATGGTTTTCGACTCCCATCCGCTCGCGACAACCGCCCGCTGCAGTTTCATGAATGGGAAGAGCGAGTGGGTCAGGTTCTCTTTACCTCCGCCACACCAGCCGACTTTGAACGCGAAGTGAGCGAAAAAACTGTCGAGCAGGTGATACGCCCCACCGGACTTATCGACCCTGAGATGGTGGTGCGCGGTGTAGTCGCAACAAGTGACTACGGCGGGCAAATTAAAGATTTTATCGAGGAAGCAGCTCTGGTCGTCAAAAAGGACGAGCGTGTGATGGTCACGACGCTGACAAAAAAAATGGCTGAAGATCTCTCGCTCTACCTCAAAGAAAAGGGCGTAAAGTCTGAATACCTTCACAGTGATATCAAAACGATTGAGCGCATAAAAATTTTGACAGAATTTCGTAAGGGCACATTTGACTGTCTTGTCGGGGTTAACCTCCTGCGTGAAGGACTCGATCTTCCTGAAGTATCACTCGTTGCTATTCTCGACGCCGACAAAGAGGGCTTTCTTCGCTCAGAAACATCACTGATTCAAACCATCGGCCGCGCCGCACGTCATATTTCCGGGCGTGTGCTCCTTTATGCCGATGTCATGACGAAGTCACTTACCGCTGCGATAGGGGAGACCAACAGGAGACGCAGTGTGCAGCTTGCCCACAATAAAGTCAACAATATCACTCCGATATCGATCAAAAAGAAAATCCACGATATTACCGAAGAGATGGAAAACATCCACGAAAAGACACTCAAGGAAATGTTCCTGCTTGATAAAAAACAATTTGAAAAAGACCCGAACAAACTCATAAAGCAAAAGGAAAAACAAATGAAAGCCGCAGTCAAAGAACTTGATTTTGAGACTGCCGCCCTCCTCCGTGATGAGATTCAAATACTCAAAGGCGAGCCGATCAAAGCAAAATCTGTGCGTCGAAGCAGGAAATAATTCAACTTGTGTATTTGTTGAAGCTTCGTATGATAGAAGCAGATTGTTATTTGGAGTAACAAATGCAGCTGGAATCTCCTCCGTTAAGCAGTATTCCCATAGAAAAGGAAGATCTTTTTTTTGCGCTCGTACGCATATACCTCCTGATGGATGATATCGATCCTCTTAATGACATTGATACCACCATCGACGGTATTGATATTGCTGGTATTGTGGAATTTGATGAAGATGACGAAGATGATGACCCTGATGATTCCCCAACACATTTTCAGAATCTCCTAATAGATAGAGATGAGTCACTTGCAGAGTATCAATCAAATACTCTGGACGAATACATCAGTCTATTTGCTCTTCTCACGTCGCCGCTTGAGAAAGACCCACTCCTCAAAAAAGAATTTCATGAATACGCACGCACCAAGCATGGAGTTGACATCGAGTTTTCTCATTTTTCCGCAAAACCAAAATTAACTCTCGTCTCCTCAAAAAAAGATGATACACCGGGAGCACCCGAGAAACCCGAAGAACCACCAAGCTAAACACATCCGCACACACCACATGTGCGGATTTTTCATGTTACTTTGATTTATTCATGGTTATGTTGAGATGGGTTCATGTTATACTAGAGCAATATGATCGCTGCCAGTCTCGGTATAGGGAAGGGATATGATGCAAAAATTGCGGGACAGGAAGCGTGCCAGCAGGCACTCTCCGGTCTTCCGGGAAATGTTGCTGATATTTTTTTTGTATTTGCCTCAATTACTCTCGACCAAGATAAGGTCATCGAAGGAATCAATGATGTCGGAGGCAAAAGCATCGTTATTGGGTGTTCCACAGCAGGAGAAATTTCTAGCGAAGCTTTTTCTGGTGAAAAAAGTGTGGTCGTACTGGGAATCGTTTCTGACCAAATGAAGTTTTGGGAAGGAATCGGACATCACATCCTTTGGAGTCCAGCCAAGGCAGGGGAAGACTGTGCAAATCTCATCGAATACAACTCAAACGGATATGTGAACTCAGCCCTTCTTTTTCTTGATATCCTTTCAGGCAATGGGGACTTAACGCTCGATGGAGCAATTGGACGCTTTGGACAAAACTTTCCTATATTTGGGGGTGCTGCAGCCGATGACCTCCGTTTTTATGAGACATATCAATATTTGAATCAAAAAGTATACTCCGGATCTATTGTGGGTGTCGGCCTTTCGGGTGAATACAAGTCCGTTGGAGTCACGAAACACGGATTTTTGCCGATTGGTATTGCACGCAAGGTGACAAAGTCGTCCGGCACGATGCTTCACGAACTTGATGGCAAGCCCGCATCTTCTATCTACGAAGAATACTTTGGCGTGGAACACTTGAGTGAATTACATGAGGGACTTTTGCCTTCTCTGGCAATCACATTCCCGCTCGGAGTTTTTTCGCCGGAAAGCCTCGATGTTGTACTGCGAAACCCTGTTTTTGTAGATCAGCATGGAGCAATGCTATTTACTGCCTCTATTCCCGAAGGTTCCGAAATTCGATTGATGATCTCAGATCTTGAGCGCGGACTCGAGACCGCAAGGCTTGCCGCAGAGGAAGTCATGACAAAGCTCGAAGGAAGAAAACCCAAAGCGGTGATAGTCATGAATTCTATTGCACGCAAAAAAATGCTTGGCCTCCATGCTGATGAGGAGATACAAATAATTCAACAGATCATTGGACGAGATGTGCCGATCGCTGGACTTTACACATATGCCGAGATTGGAGGTGCCACAGCGGGGAAGGTGTCCTTTGACAACGGGGCATTACTTATTTGGGCGCTTGCTGAGTAGCCATCATCTCGCGTAACATGAATATGAACACCATGCAGCCCTCAAAAAAGAAATACATAGGATTCTCACCCCTCCAAGCGGCAGGCTGGATTGTTGATGCGAGGTGGTATTATATGTGGCTGGCGTTTTTCCTGGTACTTGTCGCCCGAGATGAAAATAATTTTGAGGGTGCCTCTACGATTCTTGTTGTAATGTTTCTTTCGGTGCTTTTACTGAATTTGTTTTTTTATATTTTCCTGCGGCGAGCCGATCAGGAAAAGCTATCAGCAGAGACAATAAATCTCTTTAACGTGGGACAAGTGGCGCTTGATCTCTTGATGTTCTTCGTGGTGCTTCTTTTTACGGGCGGAGGAGTAGAAAGTATCGGACACTCATTCTTTTTCATCCCCATCATTGCCTCAATGGTGTTATTTGGTTTTCGTGGCGCCATCACCATCGCCGTTTTCTCGGGATTTTTAGTGTTGTTATCAGTTCTGGTTCATTCAGGGGTGGGCAATGTGCTCATCAATTCCGATGTTGAAAAAATATATTTTTCAAAAGAGCTTTCTCTAGCACTTTCACAAGCAGGTATAATTTTTCTGATCTTCCTTCTCACGGGATTTTTTTGCGGGTATGTTTCTCGCCTCCACAAGGCCAGAGATCTTCTTTTTTTTGATCAGCTCAAAAGAGAAGAAGATCACGTTAAAAGACTCGAATTCTTGACTACCGAGTTTGACCAAAGTGCGAAACTTTTAGTCCGCCGAGACCTTGAACTTTCTAAGGTGAACGAAAAGCTAACGCAGCTCGACCGCATGAAATCTGAGATCATTTCTATCGTTGCCCACCAGCTGCGCACCCCACTTTCTGCTGTGAAGTGGACACTCAATATTCTTCTCGACGAAGATATTGGCCCAATTGTTCCTGCACAGCGGGACCTTCTTGTAAAAGGATTTGAGTCAAATGAGCGCATGATCACGCTCATCAATGACATGCTTGAAGTCGACCGTCTTGAATCCGGGAAACTCAAATACAACTTTGTCCCGGTACAATTTGAGGAACTTATTGAAGACATGATACGCTCTCTCCTGCCTCTTGCCACAGAGAAAAATATTCGCGTTGAATTTAAGGCCCCTGAGCAGCCGCTTCAAAGGATAAAGATTGATCCGGACAAGATGCGCGAAGTTCTGCAAAACCTTATTGACAATGCGATCAAATACACCAAAGAGGGAAGTGTGGTGGATGTGGGTGTTGCCATGGAAGGCGCCGAGCTTCATTTCTCGGTAAAGGACAGAGGCATAGGAATTCCTGAAAATGAAAAGGATCAAATTTTTTCTCGTTTTTTCCGCGCAGCAAATGCAGTGAGCACACAGACAAACGGCTCCGGACTCGGGCTGTTTATCGCTCAAAGTGTAGTAAAGCGCCATGGCGGGAAAATTTGGTTTGAAAGTACTCTCGATGAGGGCACAACGTTCCATATGGTTTTGCCGTACTCTATCTGATATACTTCTTACATAATGCCCCCTGCGTTCACAAAAAAAATATTTGTAATGGAATCAAACCTCGAAGTGCAGCACCTACTTTTTGATCGCTTGAGCGCACTTGGCTACGAATGCATCATTTATGACGGTGTATCCTCCGCTATCGACACGGTCGTTAACATAGCACCCGACCTCATTGTTCTTGATCTGAGCAGACGCGGGGCCGAGAGTTTTGTTTTTCTTGAGGCACTTCGCGCACATGGAAATCCGCGAATTGCAAAATGCCCGGTTATAGTTTCATCACAGAACGGAGATTTAATTGAGATCGGTCGCGTACTTCCGTTTGGAGTAGTGGACTATTTTGTGAAATCCACACTTGACCCAGAGAGACTCATGGCAAAAATCACCAAGCATTTACAGCCCAGAATGGAATCCAAGACTAACGTTTCATCTCCGCCACCTACTTCGCAACAAAGCAGCAATCGAAAAGCCTCCAAGATTCTTATTGTAGAGGACGACCAATTTCTCCGAGACCTTGCAACTCAAAAATTACGTAAAGAGCAACTCTTGGTGGAAAGCGTAATGGATGGCGAAAGGGGAATCGCGCTTGCTGAATCTATGATTCCTGATGTTATTCTCCTTGATATTCTTCTTCCGGGAATTGACGGATATGAGGTCCTAAAGCGCATTCGTGCAAATCCCGCACTTCAAAAAACCAGGATCGCCATGCTTTCGAACTTTGGACAGCGTGAGGATATAGACAAGGCGCTTAAGTTGGGGGCGGACCAGTTTTTTGTTAAGGCAAATTTTACTCTCGATGAGATAGTAGAAGCAGTCCAAAAGATGCTCACCACCCCGAGAGGGTAGGCGTTTTAATGCACTGTTCTACTCCATAGCACAATTATGGGGATAGACTTCCTTATGTTCTCATGAAAGGAGTGATATAATCTATACATATGTTTTCTGCCCCTGAGAAGAATATCGAGGAGCTGAGACTTTTGCCGCGCCAAATCGTTGCTGATTTTGGAGCGGGGACTGGAGCCTATACAATTGCGGCGGCAAAGGCCTTAAAGGGCACCGGCAATGTCTACGCAATTGATGTTCAGAAAGATTTACTGACTCGGCTTGAAAAGTCATGCCAAGAGGCACACCTCGGCAATGTTTCATTTATTTGGGGCAATGTTGAAGATGCTGGAGGAACAAAACTTCGCGATCAGTCAGTCGACACAGTGATCATTTCAAATCTGTTATTTCAGACTCCCAATAAAAAGAGCGTTCTCGAAGAGGCTAGGAGGGTATTAAGACCAGGGGGGGCTCTTCTTTTTGTTGATTGGTCCGGTTCGTTTAATAGTATGGGACCAACATCTGACCAGGTACTTCCGGAACTCGAAGCTCGTAAACTCATCGAGTCTGTGGCCTTTATATTTGATAGAATGGTCAATGCGGGGAATTACCATTACGGATTTATTTTTAAAAAGGCTCAACCAGCATAATACAGTGATCCGGTAGTGGAAAATGGCATTGGAGCCAAACCAAAATTTACTTCACATTAAACTTATGAACTATATGATTACCCACATTATTTATCAGCGGCAGACTTGCTCCAAAGAGCAATGCCATTTTTCACTACCGGAATGAAATTTCAGTATATTTTCCTTACGGTATTCGGTGTTGTCGGCGTCTTGTCGGTCATTATTTTTTCCGCGTTGCCGAGCTCGAAAGAAGAGGAAACCATTGGTGGGGCAAAAGGCAATGTGACCATTTGGGGCACATTTTCTGCTGTTGAAACTCAAAATGTTATTAATAATTTTAATGATCTCTACCGCGACTCTTTTACCGTCACATATGTTTTTCACGATCCGAAGACATTTGACAATGATATCGTCGAAGCTCTTGCAAGTGGAAAAGGGCCTGATATCCTTCTTCTTCCTGACAACCTCCTTCTTCGCCACACCGATAAAATTCAGTTGATCCCTTATACCTCGATACCACCACGCAATTTTCAGGCGATGTTTGTGCAAGCATCAGAAATTTACATGCGCGATACTGGAGTGCTCGCCCTCCCGTTCATCATTGATCCCATGGTGATGTATTGGAATCGCGATCTGTTCAATAACGCCTCAATAACGCAGCCCCCGGAATATTGGGATGAGCTTCTTCTCATGTCGCCCAAGCTCACCAAGCGTGACCGCCAGACAACAAATATTACCCAAAGCGCAGTTCCTTTTGGAGAATATATAAATGTTGAAAATGTAAAAGATATTATTGCAACTCTCTTTCTTCAGGTAGGTAATCCAATTGTTACCATGGTGGACGGAGTGCCGTTAGAAAAGCTTTCTGATAGAAGAGGGGAGCAGGTGGTTCCAAATGAAAATGTTGTTTCTGCACTGCGGTTTTTCATGGATTTTTCCAATCCGCTCAAAAGCATTTACACTTGGAATCGCTCCCTCAAAAATTCGCGTGACGAGTTCATCGAGGGTGACCTAGCAATATACTTTGGACACACGAGCGAATACCGAGCACTTCAAGAAAAGAATCCACACTTGAACTTTTCTGTAGCCCCCATGCCTCTACCTCGTGAGACAACCACCGAGATCACACTTGCGCGTGTGCACGGACTCGCGGTGCTCAAGTCTTCCCGCAATAAAATAACCGCATTTGTTGCAGTACAGCGACTTTTGGATCAGAAACCATCCCAAGAGTTCGCCGCTGTTTTTAATCTTCCGCCCGTAAGGCGCGATCTACTGAATGTTCGTCCCACAGACGCCGCTACTTCAGTGTTTTATGATTCCGCAATCCGTTCTCGGGCATGGCTTGACCCGCAGCCCAGCGAGACCGATATGGCCCTTCAGGATGCTATTGAATCAATTTCATCAGGACGAGACAGTGTGGCTGAAGCAGTAATCAAACTTAACAATAAATTTAGATTGCTCCTTCTTCCTTACCAGAAATAGTTTTATATGAAATTTTTCACCCAAATACTTGCCACGGTACTCCTTAGCCTCATGATTGTCGCCTTCATGCCGAGCACAGCTCTTGCACAGGCAAAAACACGATCAGGACTTATTCCCTGCGGAAACGGCGCACTCGTTGGTGGAGCAGTTGCAGCAGAAGAGCGCTGCACCTTTGATGATCTTATTCTTCTTGCACAAATAGTTATCAATTTTCTTATATTCCGTATCGCCGCACCTATTGCCGCTGTGATGTTCGCTTATGCCGGTTTTCTGTGGCTCACCAATGCGGGCAATGAGAGCAAGATTACTCAAGCAAAAGAGGTTTTCTGGATGGTGTTTTGGGGCCTCGTCGTCGCACTCGCTGCGTGGCTAACGATCAATATGATCGTAACCTTCTTTGTCGGCACGGACTCAAGGGTCAACTATTTAGAGGCCGCACCTTAAACCGCCATTGTTATGCAAAAAAACATTCTCAAAACATATATCCCCATTCTTTTTTATAGTGTCGCTCTTGTGGCAGAGGCGCAGGCGGGTCGCTATGAAAATCCAATTACCATAGCCGGGAGAGATGGCACACCCATAAAAACGATACCCGAATTTCTTTTGGCACTTGTCGACATTGTATTTTTATTTGGCATGCCTATTATTGTGCTCTTTATCATTTACGGAGGTTTTCTTTTTGTCACGGCAGGCGATAACGAAGCCCAGATTACCAAGGCTCGAAAAACGATTCTCTGGACGCTCGTCGGTGCCGCTGTGCTGATTGGTGCAAAAGTTATCGCTATGGCAATTGAAGCAACCGTCCTCAGTCTCGGAGCAGGTGTTCCTTAAAATATTATGTTACGCTACACGCACATCATTTCCGCAATCACGATGACGCTTATCCCGCTTCAGCTTTTTGCGCAGACAAGGCTCCAAAACCCTACACCGGGAGCAGGATACACCCTAAAGGATTTTATTTTGTTACTCATCGACATCATTCAGGCAGTAGGTATACCCGTACTCGTTGTCGCCATTGTCTACGTCGGGTATCTTCTTGTGACCGCCGGTGATAATGAAAAGCAGATCACCGACGCAAAGAGAGCGATCGTATGGACCCTGGTTGGCGTCGCCATCATTGTCGGTGCTACGGTTATTGCAAACTTTATTTCAGGCACTGTAGACATTTTTAGGGAATAAACATATGACAAATAATTATTTAAAACAACTTCTGATTGTAGCAGTAGCACTCATTCCCTCACTTGCTGTGGCACAAGCACCAGGTACTTTTCGGCAGTTCGCAGAACTGATTATCGCGATTGTGAAGTATGGCGTGATATTGCTTTTTGTCTCGCTTGGAGTCGGACTCGCATACGGCGTCGTGGTATATCTTTCACATGCAGACGATGCAAAAATGCGCGAAAGTATTAGGAGCTACCTTTTATGGGCCATTATCGGCATTGCTGTTGTATTTGGACTTTGGGGTCTGCTTGCCATCCTTTCTGCAACTTTTGGCTGGGGAGCAGTCGGCATACCCATTATTAGTCCACCCGGGGGTACGACTGCTTAACATCAAATCATGAAACCAATTTTCCCTAGTATCCTCATCTCGCTATTTGTGTTTTTAATCCCGATCGCACTTTTTGCACAAGTAAGCAACATCTTTGACGCTGGCCAATTAATTTACAATATACTCGTACAGCTGGGATATTTTTTCTGGATACTTGCACTACTCGTCCTTTTCTGGGGATTAGTGAAGTTTATCAACAACGCGGCAGACACCAAGGAACACGAAACCGGCAAACACCTTATTATCTGGGGGCTCATTTCATTTCTTGTGTTAGTCTCACTTTGGGCAATTGTCCAGCTTATTCTTGTCGACACACTTGGAATTGACGCATCCCTGGTATGTTATGTGGATAAGAACGGCAATCAGATTTGTCCGTGAAAATCGCATGAATGGAGTGTGTGATGTACGCTTTTGTCAAAAAAGAGCTAATTATATACACTGTGAACTTATTCACAGGTAACCCCATAAAATCATTGCGAAACAGAGTCATATGGGCTATTATTAGAGGGTATTGTATTTTATGTTTGCTAAATTATTCACTTAGTTATGTGTTATTAACACAAATAAATTCTTTTAATATGAAGAAATTAATCATCGGAGCATTATTTGCAGTCCCCACAGTATCATTCGCTCAGGGCTTTGCAGGAGTACAGACCCTTGTTGACGGATTTGGGGGATTAGTTACCGCACTCATCCCAATCGTGATGGGACTCGCAGTCCTCGTCTTTTTCTGGGGCTTGGTCAAATACATCTCAAGCACAAGCGACGAGTCTTCAAAGCTCGACGGCAAGAACCTTATGATTTGGGGCATGATCGCTCTCTTCGTCATGGTTGCACTTTGGGGTATTCTCGGCTGGTTCCAAGATCAGCTTGGATTGGAAGGAACCGTAGTTACATCTGCTCCTCCAGCATTTGTGGTCCCAACTGCTCAATAGTCAGACGATATTCTTAAAAAGCACCCCAAATATTATCGGGGTGTTTTTTTGTCTAATCTAATCGCCAAATTTATTTGTACTTGGTATAATAATAAATATGGATTTTTTCATTAAAACAGCAGAGGCACAGACACCACCAATTCCGCAGCCTGTTCTTACGTTCATTGGCAAGATAAGCACAGAGATTTTAAACCCTCTCATTGCAATGATGTTTGCCGTCGCATCGGCATATTTCTTTTTTGGTGTCGCACGCTATATTTGGAGCCCTGATGATGAAAAAAAGCGTGAAGAGGGGAGACGAGCAATGTTGTGGGGTATCGTTGGTATGTTCATTATGGTTTCAGTCTTTAGCATCATGCGTCTTATTATTAGCAGTATTGGGGCGGACTCAGGTCTTATGGAATATGTTTAAAATACTCTCAAAAGTAAAGCTCTTTAGCGTGGGAGCAGTGGCCGCGCTCATTTTTCCACAAGCAGCATCAGCTCAGGATGTGGGAAGCATATTTGACGGCATCATTTCCGTGCTCATCGCAATTGTTCCTGTTTTGTTGGGATTAGCTGTACTTGTTTTTTTCTGGGGGATAGTAAAATTCATTAATCACGCTGAAGACGTCAAAGGCAACGAAGAAGGAAAGCAGATTATTTTCTGGGGCCTAATAACCATTTTTGTCATGATCACATTTTGGGCAATTCTCGGTTGGTTACAAACTGAACTCGGCATAAATAACAGTGCAGGCCTCGGCACCTTGCCGCAGCAGCCCACAACGATCCCAACCCCGTAGCCTGTGCTCACAAGGCTTGCGTCGGTAATAAAAAAACCGAGCGATAAACGCTCGGTTTTGTGCAAAAGCACCAAAAACAAAGAACTAGGGATACTTCGGAGCGAAGCGGAGCTTAATGGCCGGACCACCATCAGATTGAATGAGCACCGCATACCTTTCGGTGGCGCTCCATCCCATCTCAATACTGAACCGCAGTGATCCATCACCCGACCTGCCAGTCGAAGTACATACCGTCTGATGCCGATTTCCACCTGCGGGAATTTTTGCCGCAGGGCACACATTGTTATTGAAGACGATATCCTTCTTCGGATCGAGTTTATTCACCATAACGATGAAACCTCTACCGCTTTCGAACTGGCTCACCATATCCGCCCTCTTTCCTGAATCAACAAGCTTGACCATCTCAAGCGGGCCGCCCATCTCTCCAAAAAAAGGATGAATGTGCGGCGTTTCCACTCGTGCTTGCCAATGCCCTAATTCGTCCGCGGTAAAGAATTGCCCCGGATACCCTGTCACTTTTTCAGCAGACACAGCCGACATCTTGCCCTCAAACACCCCGCGAAGCTCAGCACCACTTGTTATGAATTTCCCCGCTACGATGGAGAGTACGAGCCAGATCGCCGTAATACCGACTATCCATTCGAACGCGGTCATCCCGAAGATGGTCCCCGTTGCGCTGCTTTTTGTTACAACTTTCGTCGTTTCCGTCTCGCCTCGTAGCTTCCTCCATATCCACTTTCCGAGATACCAAAGCGGAACGTGCGCGATTAAAAGGATTACCGCCCATAACCAGAAGTTGGTTTCCCTGAGGCGTTCAAACTGGTTCCAGTAGTGCATGAATGCACCCCAGACCCCATCAGGCTTTTTTGCTCCTGCTGCTCCTCGCTGACTGCTGGCTGCACCATCCTTGTGAGGAGGTGAGGAGGCTACCTGCTTGTACTTGGTACTGCACTCTTTCATCTTGGCACGATCGCTTGCATCAAGTGGTAGTGGCGGGTTACGCTTCAGCTTTGCATCCTTGATCATGTTGATACACCCCACCTCGAGACTTTTCAGCAGTGCCGCATTTTCACGTTCGGCCTGAAGTATTGCTTCGGGGGTGGGCTCAGAATGAGCCGAGGGATCGTCCGCAATCGCATAGCGCGCTTGGCATGCAGCATTTTCTTTGGCGATAATGCTTTCATTAACCACCTTGTTTTTATAGCGCATCTTCGCGTCAGCGATGCACTGTCCGACTGCAACGTCAGCGAGTCTCCTGTTTTCTTCATAAGCCTTTCGAGCCGCGACATCTCCCTTGCTAGGCGCGACATCCACCGAGTAGCCTGTGCTCTCGTATATGCCTCTCGACCACTTGTCGTAAGGCATCACCTTGAGCGTTGAGAAAACCGCGATGAGCGTTGCCAGGACTGCAAGCACAACCATCCAGCGTTCTGTGTTTACTTTTCCTGCGTATCCCATGCACGCGACGATCATGAGGATCATCGGAATGACAATGGGGAATGCCATCCCTGCATCGATAAACGACAGAAGAATAGCAAGCCCACCAGCACCCATGATGCAGATAAACAGGAGTACACCAAAACGAGCGGTATCCCATCTGTTAGTTGGGTCCCTTCTGTTCAGCCACTCAATCGTGGAAAGAACGCCTAAACTAGCCGGTTGTAAATATGCAATCGGGAAAAGGGCAATTCCGACAAACCACATGAGTCCGACTGCAAAGGCTTGAAAATCCCACACCGCGGCAATCCAGAGGAGTCCGAGGTATGTGAGTCCCCATGTGTAAATGGCGGCAGCGCCATCACGGTAGGGGGCATTGACCACCCGTAGAACTTTTGCAAACATAATTTTCTCCTAAAGGGTAGGGGGTATCCGCTCGTGATATTCGAGCGGGCCACGTCGTGGTTGTGATTTTGAAGTCTTACGCTTGAGGTTCTTTATCCACCGAGGAATCAAAACCAATTCAGCATTTTCACCTCCCAACAAGACGGAGTTGATGATGTATCGTATCGGCCCCATGGGGACAGGCGTCTGGTCCAGCTCACCCTTGAGTCGTTCATAGACGAGACTCGGTGTAATTTCCTCAATCGTCGCTACTCCAAGTAGTTTACAAAGAAGATTTTTAATACCGGTCATCGCTTTTTGCAGAAAAGAAAGTGCTTCATTATCTCCACCGAGAGCACCGGTATCTCGTAGCATTGCTGCAACTTCGTCGGCGTTACCAAGATCGTCATCCACGTGCTCGGCAATCCCACGAAGAACATTGACGCGGGAATCTGCACCCGTCTTTTCTGTGCGCACGGTTGCTTTGACACCCTTTTTTTCGACTTTTCCATCGCTGTCTTTTTTCTCCGGCATCCCAGGCGTCTCGATCGTCGCGACTTCAGGGTTCATGAGAAAGAGTGCAATTCGGAAGACCTTCCGTTCGGCAGGTGTCATCGCCCTGATGACGGCCGAAATTTTTATGTGTTCCTGCGGCAACAGTTTTGCGCTCTTGGCACTGGGATCAGGATTGGAAAAGAGGGACTCAAGCATTTCGCTTTCATCCTTCATGCTCCCACCCTTTTCCTCCCACACCCTCACAATCGTCTCGACGAGCGCGACGAGAAAAGATTTCTCGGCAGCACCACCATCACCGGATGCATGACCACCCCGACGACCCTGGAATAAATTCATCAATCCCAAGGCTATCGCTGGCAGCTCATCAATCAGTTCTTTCATTGAATTCTCCTAAAATATTCGGTTGTCAAACAACCTTAACACAAACTTATCTAGTAATATTATATCATACAAATGCCATTAAAGTCAAGTTTATTGTATTGCGGGCCTGTGCCCTTTTTTAGAGTGTTTATCTAGCATAAATTTCTGGGTGGGGCTTATCTTTTTGTCTGTGCGGTGGGTGCAGCCTATCCAACAACAGGGGCGGCGCTTACCTTCCTTTAGCTCCGAACATACGCGTTCAACATGCTCTCGCCTTGTCTTCGTGGTTTTAACTGCCAGAACCCAGCAAATCCACTCATTGCGGGCAAGAGGTGTAATATCTTCCCATTTTATGAATGCGGCCTTGTCAGAGAGAAGGGCTTTTTTCAGATCAGCGGGGATTGGGTGCGCTACTCCACTCGAGATTCCTTTTTTGGTCATGTTGGTATTATAGCAGGATGGGTTTGGGGTTGGGGTGAAAGATGTACAGAAAGGATATGGTCACGAGTCACTAAAGCATTTGGTTAGCCCAGGAGAGGACTTTTCCCCTACGGGGACGGTACCCCTTTTTGGTTTTGCAAAGCCAAAACATCACCAAGGTCTTCAAGTCCTCTCGCGAAGTGCCGCAGGGCACTTCTCTGGGACAAAATAAAATAACCGCCTGAAGCGGTTATTTTATTTTGTGCTCTTTTGCTTCTGTTTGCACGAACCTATTTCGAGAGGAATGTGGAATGACACTCAGGCACCCCCGCTCAAAGCAAGTATTTTTCTGACAATCTGGTGGAAAATGTGAAGCGTGGTATCCGCCAGAAATTGCGCAAGGGAGAGTGGCTCACACTGGCGCCACTTGGCTATGTGAATAATGTCAAAACACGCAACATCGAGCCTGACCCAGTGAAATCGCGGGTTATCGAGCGTGCATTCGAGGAATACGCCAAGGGTACCCACACACTCGTCTCCCTTGCACAATTTCTGGCTCTCCATGGTGTGGTGCAGAGAAAAGGTACGCCACTTGCCAAAGTTTCCGTTGTGAAGATGTTGTCGAATCGTGCATACATCGGCTTCATCAAACATCTTGGCGAATGGTACAACGGAAACTTTGCACCAATTCTTTCTCCGACACTGTTTGAAGCAGTGCAGAAAGTGCTCATGGCGCGCAAGAAACCACGAAAGTCGAAGCTCGCACTTCCTTTTGCATTCACGGGCTTTGCAACGTGTGGCGAGTGTGGCTGTGCGATTACGGCGCAGTATGCGACCAATAGATGGGGTACGAGATATACATACTATCGCTGTACCAAGAAAGGTGGAGTGTGCGCACAGCCATACATACGAGAGGAAGCACTCGCCACACAGTTGCATGCACTGCTTCAATCAGTGTCGTTTCCTCTCGCGGAGATTGCGGAGATGGAGAAGCAGATTAGCGTATGGGAGCATGAGGATATATCCGCGAGAGGAAGTGTTGCCCAAAACCTTAAAACGAAACTTTCTGAATCGAAGGAGAAGCTCGATAAGTTGGTGTCGGTCTATCTTGATGGGGATATTGAGCGCGGGACATATCTGGAACGCAAAGACGTACTCCTTCGCCAAAAAGCCAAATTTGAGGAAAGTTTTAAGGATGTTGGACAACAGAGAAAGAATTGGGTCGAACCCTTGCGTGCTTTCGTTTCATCCCTACAGAGAGCTGGGGAAATAGAAAAAACTTCCAATCACGAGGAGTGGAAGAAGTTTTTTCAGTCTATCGGCTCTAACCCCACAATTCAGGACAAATCAGTTTCCATACACTGGGGGGATTTATGGGATTTCGCCCTTGCTGCAAAGGGCGAACGGATTTCGGATTGTCGCCGTATCGCTTTGCGATACGATTTTTCTCCGACCCATTTTGCGAACGTTCCTTCTTGTGCCCAGGAGAGGACTTGAACCTCCACCTCTTGCGAGACCAGTTCCTAAGACTGGCGCGGCTACCAATTACGCCACCTGGGCAGGTGAGTGGGAACAGTGGAATACTACTTGAATTCATGTAAAAAAGAAATGGTAAACAAAAAAGCCCCAGAAGGGCTTTGTCAGAGCCGGGTGACTCTTAATTCAAAGCCCCGCGGCTTTTTCTGGCGTGGCGTGAATGTAACGTTGGTACTTCCAGTGTATTCCAGAAAACGTCCGTCCCAAGCTGTCGCCTTGAGTTTTTTTGTGCTGCATCGTTGAGCAGATTTTTCTAGCTCAGTGTTGGAGATGTTTGTGAGTCCAGTTGCCTTTTCAATCTCATCGACGTGCAGAACTTTTGAAATAAATGGTTTGTCAGAATTAAGTTCTTCTGACTCTAGGTTTAAAAACGTGACTATTTTCATAAGTCGCTGTACGCGATCTTCCTTCTGCGGGCATATTATGTTTTTTGACACACCAACCTCTGTGCTTTTGTATCTATTTGCACAGTATCACACATATTTTAATTGGCAATAGTAGAAATTTTCTTCCCCACTGTGGTTTTTTTTAGAAAAATGGAATGGTAGAGCTTGTTGCAGTAAGAACTTAGTAGGCAGGAGTCTCGGCTATTCGAGATCGTCTTCAGAGGCTCCTGCGATGAAGGCGAGTCGTGCATTGAATCCGCGGTGGCGGATACCTATACGAAAAAGTCAGCCAAGGTGCCACGGCTTTGCGTGGCATGACTTACCGCCGCAGGTGATATTCAATCTCGAAGACTCGATAATGAATATCCTTTCGACTCCTTTCGGAAGCCATAAAAAGCGGATTATTGTCCGCTTTTGTTTTCTTACGCCCTAATTCCTTGCATATCGCCATGTGCCATTTTTGTTTTTAGACTCCACTTCGGAGGACGCCTTCCGCCAGGCTTCTTTTTTACGAGTACAATGTCATAAAGGCCAATCCGAGCAATCGTTTTATCCAGTTCGAGAAGCTCTTTTCGAATCTCATCCGGCAAAACATGATCAAGGCTAAGATTTGCTTCGATTCCCTTGCTTTTCTTAATATACCCATCAATCTCTTCTTGACTCAGTTCGCGGAGGAGTGGGGCGTTTTCGTCACACCACTCTTTGGTTGCCGCTTCACAATGTACTTCAGCCATTCCTCTTTTTACAAGTAAGGGAGTGACATGAATCGCAAGTAATTTGCAACGTGACTCCCGGTCTTCGTGAATAGAAGAGGTGTTATGGTACGTATCAACATAATGCCTTATCTTCTCGTTTTTTGAAGCATTAATACGCTTACCAATTTCTTCACTCGGCTTCCATTCAAAAGAGAGAATACTCGCATATACCTCGAGAAGGAATGCGCGCAAAGCAAAAGCCTGAGAAAATGTTGTGTATACCCACCACATTGCTACTAGGGTAACAATGAGAAGAACGATTAGCATTTCACTCATGAGAGCTCCCTGGGAATATCTAATGTTAAAATACATAATATTTTATGAAGTGTCAAACTCCTTGCCATTTTAAAGCTAATCCGTATAATAAGCCGCACAGTTAGGTCAACTCCGATCTATTTACCTGAATGCTTCCAGCCATAAGGATGTCTTATACGAACTAAATACGTATTTCTATGAAAGTTATACTTCTATCAAACGTTCCCAAGGTTGGGAAAAAATATGACGTCGTTGACGTTGCTCCAGGCTATGCCCGCAACTTCCTCCTCGCTCAAGGGCTCGGTGAGGCAGTTACCAAGTCCAACGAAAAGCGCGTACATTCACTTGAGGCGAAACGAGCGGCCGAGAATGTTCGCCAGACTGCGTTGCTCGAAAGAGCATTAGTGGGCGTTACCGGTGCAGTCATCACACTCAAGCGCGCTGCGAATGAAGAGGGAAGTCTCTATGCCGGAGTTACAAGGGATGACCTCGCTACCGAGCTTGGCAAGGCGATTGGCGCCGCTCTCGAAGCACAGCACATCGATCTTGAGAAACCACTCAAAGCAGTTGGAGAATTCACCGTTTCCGCTATGGTAGGGGAGAAGAGTGCTGAATTTAAGGTTGTCATTGAAGCAGAATAGTTACAAGTTTGTAGCTCCAAGTTTCAAGAATCAAGTCACAAGCGAAAAACATCCACGTTGTGGATGTTTTTCTTTTACTCAAAACTTACTGCTTACAACCTGTGACTTGACTGTATTATGCAACACTTGCCATCTTCCTTGTAACCATGCGGCCGTCGAAACGGGTCTTGCGCACAGTCTTATACTTCACAGTTCCTGCCTTTGCCGCGTAGAGCGTGTGATCTTTGCCGACTTTGACGTTTGCGCCGGGGACAATGCGTGTGCCGCGCTGGCGAACGATGATCATACCAATACCTGTAGCCTCACCATCGTGAAGTTTGGTGCCTAGGTATTTTGGTTGTGAGTCTCGGTTATTTTTTGTTGAACCTCCTGATTTTTTAGTTGCCATAGTCGGTGGATATGCGTAATATGCGTGTATAAATTGGTCCCATGAGATTAACAGATGCATCAAATAAAATCAAGTCCTTGTTATCCCGACTTGTACATAGCCCCGACCTACCCAAAGATGTCTTTATGGCACTACTTATTTTGCTTGTTGGAAGCGGTTCGTTCGTGCTCGGTAGGCTTTCTGCCCAAGATACTCTGGCTAAAAACGAGCTTTCGGTAACGAGCGTGCCCTTTCAACAAGCATCCGCAACCGAGGCAGTTCCCTCGCTCAAAACGGCACAAAACCCAAAATCCTCAACACCGATCGGAGTGGTTTCGGGTATGTATGTTGGGTCAAAATCAGGAAAAACTTACCATCTACCCTGGTGTTCTGGCGCAAAACGAATTAAAGAGGGGAATAAGGTCTGGTTTCAGAGCAAGGAAGAAGCTGAAGGGAGAGGGTACTCGCCTGCTGCAAACTGCAAGGGGATCTAACGTTCGGATTTCACTTTAAAAAACACATGTTCGCTGCCCCAGCGAGCAGCGCCACTATACTCGAGACGGTTTGCCGCCAAAAGCGGCGGACCATGCCAAACCGGTCTGCGTAATGTTTTTAAAAGTGAAAATCCTCGCTCCCAAGAGCTGCGTTGGGGTTTGTCGCAATTTTAGATATTTCTGTTATACTCGAAACACTTCGGGCTATCGGATACGGTGGACTGCATGCCAAAGAAAATTAGGGTGCATGCACCAACAAACAATAGCAAGAAAGCGGTTACGTTTACATATATCGGGCTATCGGATGGTGTGAGCTCTGGCATTGGGAACCCATGTCCGCATGGGAGCCAGAGCGCAAGAACTTTTGAGATAGTTTCGAGTTCTGAATTGAGAACGTAGAAAATATCCAAAAGGTGTACAGTTCCTGTAAGGAAAGTGTACATATTACGATTCGGGAGTGCGGCGGCAGTTTGAAATGTTTGTATAATTCTCGGGCTATCGGATAGTGGTAGTCTACATGCATGGGGTGCATGCGGCGGCAGTTCGATTCTGCCTAGCCCGACTGAAAGGAGGAGCTGAGAAAGTACCTGCGTACTTTCGTGGCAGAATCGAAGCCTTTTCCCATATTTTTGAAGATTTACTAATCTGAAAAAATGGGAAATGGGCACTGCGCCAGTAAGGCGAGGTTCTGCCTAGCCCGACCAGGATATAGTTGTTCACAGCAAAAGGTGTCATTATGAATTTTCCTAAGGAAGTTACCGTTACGGATCAATGCGTTGATATTTCAAATTTTTCTAGTTTTGAAAAAGATTTTGTTGTAAAAATTGCCAAGGATATCGTAGACGAATATTTTCAATCAGGAGATTCACGGAGAATTGTGGGTATTGCCGGGCCTTCGGGTGCAGGAAAATCACTGCTTTCCGTACTTGTTCAAGCCGTCGCCAAAGAACACTATCCGCATATTCCAATCTATCCTATTTCTATAGACGCATTTCATTTTCACAATGACTATCTCGAAAGTCACCACGCTGTCGGAGGGACACTGAAATCAGTGAAGGGCCGAAACGACACATATGATGTTGCAGCGCTCGAAGTTATGCTAAAAAAATTTAGAGATCTCGAGGAGCTCAGTCTTCCTGAATACTCACGCAAGCTGCACGAACCAATTAATAACGTTATTAATATTCCAGAAGGCCCGTGCATTCTACTCATTGAAGGCCTGTG
>JAYTCK010000009.1:0-13713 GCA_043736515.1 bacterium | reverse complement strand
TAAGAATATTTCCCACGCGGAGCGCGAGCACCTGCGTCTTGCCGGTCCCGGGTCCGGCGATCACCATGACAGGTCCGTCGATGGTATCTACAGCGATCTTCTGCTCGTCGTTCAAGTTGCGATATGCCTCATCAAATTTTTCGGTTGCCAACATGCATGCATTGTACCACGACAAAATCACGGGAAAATATGCACAAAAAACTGCCCCCGGCTAAAGGGCAGGTGAGAAAGAGTGGCCTAATCATTAGCAACATACGCCACTGCTTCGGCGAACGATGCACCCGAATCAACAACACGCGCCACGATCTGCGAGGTCCAAAAGACGTCCACGCTCCATGGCTCACTTTGGTTCAGTCCACGGACCGGCTTTGTCAATTGCTGCGCAATATTCTTGAGTGCTTCAAAATCATTACCTGTTTGGGTGAACAAATGACGATGCTTTACCATGCTTTTTTGTGTTCGCAAACGAATGTCGGGGAACAACTGGCTTGCAAGTACACGATAGCGTACCAACGGAATGGCACACATATACCAGAGCTTTCTGATTTCATTATCACCCATGCCATCTACAGCCGATCGTCCTAGCTTATTCTCGACACATCGCAGCACAAGCGGCTCAATGATGGCATATGCACCAATATAGGTAGTACGTCTTTTTCCATCAGGACCAATCACTCGTACAAAACCGCTCGGATATCGTGGATAGTATCCCGCAAACTGCTGCACAAAATATCCGCGCACATTATTTGCTCTCTCTGGTATGAGCACGATGCTTGAAGAGGGATGTCCCCTTTTGAGAAACACTTCATCATCGACACTTCGTATCGCCGCCATGAAGTCCGAGAGATAGGCTTGTCGACATTCTTCGCCCCAGGATTTATTTCCAAAATTGCTCATAGGGTAGCCCCCCATAGTGAACACTCTCTGTTCATTATTCACTAAATTGAGCGAGAGTACAGTGTTCGTCTGTCCCCACAACCTGAATTCGTATTATTGCCGAGTGTCCATATGAATACTATACTACTCTATATGTTCAAAGGGTTAACCACTTGGTTTAAAGGGCTCACATGCAAAAAGGTAAGCGTGACTGAGGTACACGACTTACTGCTGTCCCCCACAAAAGAGAATATCGGTTTTATTGATGTTCGCCGTGGAGACGAATGGAATATGGGATACATCGAAGGCTTTACACATATTACACTTGTTGATCTGCCGCTCCACGCCTCACAACTCAGCTCCTACGCACAAATTTATTTCATAAGTCGTGACGGACGCCGCTCAGAAGAAGCTTGCGAAATAATGCATAAAGCTGGTTATGAAAATGCATTTTCTGTATCAGGAGGAATTCTTGCCTGGCACAAAAAACACTATGTCATGATCAGTCAACTCGCAACCAAGGCGTAAAAACCTCTCCCGGCCTATACAAAGGATACAAAGAGAAAGAAGATGAGGGCGACCACAAAGACGACGAGAGTAGCTGCAACTGCTTGTTTGATCCACATAGGCATTGAGTCCCTAGTCGCTAGGGAAGAGTTTTAAATAATTAAATAATATTTACAATAACGATATTCGCTTCGTATGTTCAGTTTAACGCAAACTCTTCTGAGTGGAGTTTGGCCACAGGCACCTTCCATTTGGCAAACTGTGCCTTCATTGCTTTCATCATGGGGGGTGGGCCGCAGATAAATATTTCTTTACCCAGCACCCCACCGCTTTCCTTCACCACCGCCTCAGCAGAAAGAAAGCTTTTTTCGCTTGCCACCCAGGGGATAATTTGAAAATTTGGATTTGTCCGCGCAATGGCTTCAAGCTCCTCCAAAAATGCTCCCTCGCTCCGCTCCTTTATAGAGTAGTAAAGGTCAACCTTGTAGTCATCATCAGGCTTCAAACTGCGCGCCATGCCGAGAAATGGCGTGATGCCAATACCTCCCGCAATCCATATCTGCTCCTTGGTTTTGTAGTATTTGTACGATGTGCGACCAAATGGACCTTCGACAAGCGCACGATCGCCCACCTTGAGTTCCTTCAGGTGCGACGTATAGTCCCCAAGTGCCTTCACCCCGATCGAAATGCACACACCTTCAGGTTGCGAGGAAAGAGAAAATGGATGTACCTCCTCAAGGCCATGTCGATCAGGGAAGCCGACAAAAATAAATTGCCCGGGAATGTAGCCGATACATTGCTTCTCGTTCTTCGGCTTCATGATGATCTCGACAATAGATGGATTCACCGTGCGCACTTCTTCGATAATATATTCCACTTGAGGCACAAAGTAATAGCTGAGTAGTGTGCGGTAGAGAATGGCGATAAATCCCGCCGCGATGAGCGTGAACATATAGTATTTGAGCACGATCACTGTAGTGACATCGCTCGGGATAAAGAGCGCGTGTACCGCTCCAAAGAAAAAGGCCATGCCAAGGAACTTGTGCGTAAACTTCCATGTGTCATAAGGAAGCTTCACAAAAAACGTGAGCACAAGAAAAAGAATCATGAACAAAAGTCCCGCGACACCGAAGGTGACCGAACAGTCAGGATTGATGAGTGAGAAGCGCTCAAAGCACACAGGATTGACCACATAGAGATAGAGCGTATTTTTGACGGCAACCGCACCTCCCGGAAGATATCGCGCAATAAGAAAGAGCGGGTGGAGGAGAAGAAAAATGAATGAAAGCCCGCCCAAGATGTGATGCGCAATATAGATCTTATTCATCCCCCCAAAAAGACTTTCGAGCGACTTGAGCCGAGCAGAAAGCACCAAGTTGAGTGCGAACATCGCCATGCCAACAAGTCCGAGTACCTGCCCAAGTGCAGTCATGGTCATTGCGTATTGAATTTCTCCCCCACGCATAAAACGCTTATCAAAAGAGTAGGGGAAAATGGCCCAAATAATAAGCGGCGCAAATGAGAGCAAAAGAAGAAGCGGCCACCCAAGCTTACTTGAATACTGAAGTTTCATGACGTTTTTTATTATAGCGCAAGTGCTTCGCAACCCAAAGTGGGCCTTACCACGCCCCTACCAACTCGTGCACAGGTACCGCCTTATATTCTTCGAGTCGCCTCAATGTATGAGGGGAGATATCTTTAGGAAGTTCATTTAAGGGGAAAAATTTCCGGTCGGAGATTTCCATATTGGGGGTCCAGAGATCGAGCTCCTCCCATTCATCGGCGATGTAGACATGGATAGTGACACGGCGTTTCAGATAATTGTGGGTATACGTTCCGAGCTTGCGATCAAAACTCTTAATAAACACGCGTGTTTCTTCTTTTGTCTCACGAATAGCGGTCACTTCGGGCGCCTCATACCGCTCTGCTTTTCCTCCAGGAAGTTCCCAAAATGGGCGGTACCGCGTGCGGACCAAGAGCACGGTGTCTCCTTTTGACACAATTGCCTGCGCTCCATGCATCGAAAGGCCGATAATCCCTTCAAGAAACACCATACTCTCGTAAGCAAAATGTAGTAGTGGTGAGTAGCTGGTCATATAATTCATTCTACACTACTTTCTACCCCCACACCCAAGAAAAGCATAAATACTTGACAATTTATTCTATTACATGCATGATTAATAAGTAGAAAACGCAGTTCATTTTCACACGTTCAATATTTTTTGGAGTAGTATTATGGATATCTCACGGTTATTACAGATCATCTGCTGCACAAAAGCTGCTCATCCCGAATATTTTCTTTGTGACCAAGATGTCGTGCGAGATCGTCAAGATGAACTTCTCGACGAGATCGAGCCAGACTTGATGGCGTGGAGTGAGGACTTGGGACTCCCCTACATCCGCCCTGTCCTATCTCCCGAAAGCGAAGAATTGCTCATGAGTTCATTTGCACGTTTTATAAAAATGTATGTGCGCGAACTGCGCGCCACATGCCGTAGCGGCATGAACTTCGTTCTGTTGTGAGCACATCCCCAACAGCAAAAGACCCAAATCGGGTCTTTTTTGTATTAGCGGAGCAATCACTATGAGTTTTCGAGAGCCCGCTCTATGCGCTCGACAATGAGTGCAGGCGTGAAGTTTGATTTTATAATATAGTCAACAGCCCCTAGTTGTTTCCCTTTTTCAATATCCTTTACTTGTGCAAGATTTGAAAAAATGATAACGCGAATATCCCGCAGTACCTCATCCGCTTTCAATTTCTCGAGCACCTCAAAGCCGTTCATCCCAGGCATAAGCACATCAAGCAAAATAATATCAGGCATTATTTCGGTGGCCACCTTCAGTGCGTCGGTGCCGTCAAAAACGGTGTACACCTGATAGCCCTCTTGCCGCAGTCGATCTGTTGCGATTTCCGAAAGAACTACATCATCCTCAGCAATAAGGACAGTAGCAGAACCTCGTGCTTTGCGCGTCTCCTTTTTATTCGGTGCTGCAAGCACGTTATCGCTTTCGCCAATGATGTTCTTAATCTTCTCCATGACCTCCTCAGGCGAAAAATGTGCCTTTACAATAAAATCTTTTACGCCAAGTTTAAGTATGCGCTCTATTTCTACCGGTTCACCCGAATTTGAGATCACCATAACAGGAATGCGGGCGAGTGTCGGGTGGAGACTGATGTACTCGAGGACTTCATAGCCGTTCATGGTGGGCATCATAATATCGAGTACGAGAAGCTGCGGTAAAGTACTCGAGAGTCTATTTAGCCCTTCCCTACCATCTCGTTCCCAAAGACAAATATACCCCGCCTCCTCAATGCGTTTTTGTATTACTTCAGAAAGTACTGGATCATTATCAACAAGAAGAATTGTTTTTTTACTCATATGAAAAGTTTACCAAAAAAGCAAAGAATAGGATAATTTATGCTGATTTTGCGGGCAGTGTGGTCTCGTCAGTGCTCGCATGGGGAAACCGAACTATAAAAGTTGTCCCCTTCCCCGATCCATCGCTTTCAAATGTGATGCTTCCACCGTGGTTGTCGGCAACACTCTTCGCCACATAGAGGCCGAGACCTGACCCGTCGGAAATCATTCTCATTGCATTCTCGGCACGAAAGAATTTCGTAAAAATGTTTTTTTGCTCACTCTCGGGAATACCAATACCGTTGTCCTTCACGCGCACGACCAACATGTCGGCCTCGTCACCAAGCGTGACGTTGATGCTTCCATTTCGTCCTGTATAGCGCATAGCGTTCTCCAAAAGATTTTCAAAAAGAAAACGAATTTTTTCGGTGTCGACAGACGCCTGCGATGTGCCGTGCGGCAACTCGCGTGTGTATGTAAGGGACAGCGCGTGTTCTTTTGCACGAGGCTGAAAGTCCGCAACAAGATTTGTAAGAATATCGTCGAGTGAAAGGGTGTAGAATTTATAATCGTTTTTTCCGCTCTCAATACGCGTCACCGTCAGCATCTCCTCGACAAGCCTGACCATGCGATTGTTGCTCTCCTCGCCCTTGAGAAGATAACTTTTTTGCTTCGTGGTGAGTTGCCCCATGTCCTCCTCAAGAAGAACGCTGAATATCCACTTAATAGCCGAAAGCGGGGTGCGTAGCTGGTGTGCGGCTACGGAAAGAAACTCTGACTTAATTTTATCAAGCTCGTGGAGCTTGTCGTTTGCAAGCGTGAGTTCGCTGTCTCGTTTAAGGAGAAGCGTCGAGCGGCGGTCGAGCTCCTTGTTTACTTTATTGAGCGTATCTATTTTTTCATCAAGTTCTTTTGTGCGTGCAAGCACCTGCTGTTCAAGGCCCACAGTATAATTTTCAATCGTGGTCGCCATTTCGTTGAACACGAGTGCTAGCTGCCCGATCTCGTCCGTCGAAAGCACGGGTGCGCGAGCGCCATGTACTCCGGACGCAATTTTCTTTGCTGCGTCAGTAAGCAAAAGTGTGGGTTTCGTGAGTGTGCGAGCAATGAAATACGATACCGCAAGCGAAAATACAACAAGAAACAGCATCACAAAAAACACTGTTGCGGTGGTTTCAGCTATGAGCCGACTTGCCATTACTACTTCCTTGTTTAACTGCAGACTGACATCTTTACCCAGGGTATCAAGTGAGTCAGAAAGTATCTGGAGCTGCTCGTAGGTGGTGCGTATTTGTGTATTGAGCTGTCCCGCTCCATCAACGGCAAGGTCAAGAGACAGGAGCTTCGTAATTTCGTGTTGCGTCGCATTGCTTCGGAGTAAAAGTGGCTGAATAAACGGTCGGGTCTCGAATGACAGATTGCCCATAACCTTCGTAAGCTCATCAAATTCTTTCTGTATAATCTCATTGTCTTCCCTCACAAGTCGTCGATATTCTTCGCCGCTCACCGTAAGGTACTGATCAAGATGATGCTCGGTATCTCGAAGGACTTTTTGAATATGAGTAATTTTGTCTCTAGCCACTTCTCGTGGACGCAGCGTCTCGGTGGTATCCCGGATAACCACGAGGGAAATATACGCACCGAATGCAATAATAGTCGCCAGTATGATCACGACGAGAAATCCGGAAAGAATTTTTTGCAGAATATTGAAGTGCATATAGATGGGGTGTACTACTGTGTGACCTTAGCGTTTTTAAGAATATTCGGAGGAAAAACGATATTAAGTTTTTCAGCTAGTCCAAGATTGATGATAAGCTCCCCTTTTTCATTCTTCACAAGTGGAATATTTTTGGGGAGCGTGCCGGCAAGAATCTGAAGTGCGGTAGCGGCCGACCACTCCCCTTGTTCATTGGGGATTTTTGTAATGCCGAACACAGACTCTTCCATCGTCCAGGCATTTGTAGTACCCACGGGAACTTTGATATTTGCCAATGCAAAATCTTTGGCTTCGTTGTCGTTCCAATCCGTAATACCCGCATTATTTTCAAAAATAATGATATCTGTTTCGGTTTGTAACGCGTTGTATGCATTCTTCCACGACGCCATATCTTTCACAAAGTAGGTCTTTTCAAACTTGAGGCCAAAAATTTTTTCATAGTTGGAAAGGTTCTTGTGCTCCGTTTCGGTGTCGGCAGAAAGATAGCCCAATCGTGCTCCTTTCGCAAAGGGTTTCAAGTGATCGATTATTTGCGTGGTGAGACTTACTTCGACCATCCCCGTCGTGTTCGAGTATGGCGCACCATAGACCGAGGCGTCCCAATTAAGTCCGCAGAATACAACAGGAAGCGCTGCGTCCTTGTAGTATTCTTTGATTAAATATTTGAATGCATTATCATCGGCGGCAATAAGCACATCTGGATTAAAGGCGCTAATTTCCCCAAACGCCTTAAGGGCAGCTGCTTTTTTGAAATCCTCGCTTGTATTATTCTTTGTGTCCATGCGAATAATGTGCAGTTCAATTCCACTGCCTCCAAGAACTTTTTTTATGCCTGTCGTAATGCCGTCGCTCCATTCGTAGCCCTCATGGTATGAATCAACAAAAACAATCTTTTTTCCAGCAAATTTATTTGTGAGCTCTGCCGGGGTATTTGAAGAAACGGGAGTAGCAGGCTGCCAAGTCATAAAGAAGTATGCTCCTGCCGCGATGAGGAGAGCGGCCGCAAACATATAAATATATTTTAGCTTTCCAATGCCTGTCTCATTAACTAAAGGTGGTGTTGCCTGTGTATCCATAAATAGCGTGTAAAAAAAATATAATAACGAAAATGTGCGGTCGATTTTCTCAAGAAGGCTATGTAAAAATTATACCACAGCTGTGTAAAAAAACCTCCACATGGAGGCTTTGGACGCACAACTAAGGAACGGTTTGAAAATACAACGATGAACGCAACAAGAAATTAGAGTGGGTAGGGAGGCGAAGTCAGAGAAACAGAAACGGGACAGCTCATAGAGCGAAGCGATTGCTTATAAGAATTTGCGAGATTTTCTTTACGTGCTGCACGTATGCAAGCGAATTGGGATCAAAGTCCTTTTGCCGGAGCAGCTTACTATTCGGTCCACGGTTATACGCCGCGAGTCCGTAGTCTCGGCTACCTTTGAAATACCGATACGTATACGCAGAAAGAATGCGCACAGACCCTCGGATGTTTTCCTTCGGGTCAAAGATCATACTTTCGTCTACGCCATACTGTACGGCGGTGGGTGGTTGCAACTGCATAAGTCCAAGACAAGGAACCTTTGATGGCGACACCGCCCTTGGGTTTCCGTGTGATTCGTGGAGCATGATTGCAACAACATCAATATGGCTGATTCGCGGGTCCTGAAGCACCGCATCCTTGATAAACTCGCCATACAACAGCTTTACACACAGAGCTCGTGCAAGAATTCGCTTGTCGTAATCGGCAATTTTGTCACCGGCAGACTTGCAACCATCTTCCTTCACGGCACTACGTGGTGCTTCGGGAGATGATGCTGGGGTTTTCGCAGGAGTCATCAGTTCTGCAGAATTTTTTTCACTCTTCGGGTTTTTGGTGCTCTCGGTGCTCTTTGCGGGTTGAGTAATCTTTGCAGAATCAGCAGAATTCGCGGGTTGCTTTGCGCTCGTGGGTGGGGAATGTAATAACTTTTCCTGAGAAGCTCGAATACTTGGTCGATCGAGATGCTTCTCCGGAAAAGTTCTCGACTTTACCGATTCCGGAGTGCATTGTTGGCCTTTTAAGTAAGTGAGTTTCTTTCCTGCATAAATTTTGTCGGGGTTGAGAATGTTGTTCCGCAGAGCGAGCGTCTCCACGCCCGTGCACGCGCTGCGAGCGATCTTGGTGAGCGTGTCCCCTTTTTTGATAAGGTAAATTGTCGGTACTAGAGGAGCCTCTGGGGCGACAGACGGAACAGCGGTCGTGATGACAACGGTGTGTGTGGATGGGGTGGACACTTTCTTCGTAACAACGTAAGCAATAAGCAGCAGAGCACAAATAACCGTAAAGGTCGTTGCCGAGATTCGATATCGCCAGAGTTCTTTTCCTATATTTCTCATCGTTAACCTCCAAAAAATGTATGATGATCTCACTTCGTTAACTCTCGTACTCTCCAATTCATGTTGTCAAAGAACAAGAAAATAATTTTATGCCTTTAAGCAAGACTGTCAATCTTTGCCTAACACTGCGTAGCGCCTGTGAAGCTCAAATGAACGTATCAATGCGTTTGCGCTGTCCTGAGTAATTCGCTACTATGTGGAGCACGTAGGGCCATTAGCTCATCTGGTAGAGCGCATCCATGGCATGGATGAGGTGAGCGGTTCGAGTCCGCTATGGTCCACAGGAAACAAAAATCCCAATGGGGATTTTTTAATTTTCCTGTGGACCATAGGAGCAAACTGCTTTGCTCCGTAGCGGACTCGAAAGGGTGAGCTCTGGCTTTCGGGAACCCAGCTTTGTGGGAGCCGGAGCGCGACGGCGTGAGGCGGGGTCGCAGAATTTTTTAGCAAAAAAATATCTGTGACTCCTTTATTGAGTCCTCGAAATAGGAAACCACCCGCCACGGTAGGTGGAGAGTCCCTCTCAATTTTTTTCCGCCCGCCATACTTGAAATCAAGAAAGCGTTTCGCTTACCTTGTTTGTATTGTGTCAGTTTTCTTTCACACAGGACGGTCACAGGTCACTTCTCATTGTTTTCAATCATGTTATACTTAATGTTATGCAATTCAACATTTCTCGAAAATCATGGGCCGTAACTTCAGCTTTGTTTTTCTCTGTGTTTATAGTGGGCATGTTTGGGCACCTGCTAACCCCTCACGGCCATGCTCATGATGTTGCGGAGCAACCACTTCTCTCTCACTATTGCTGTGTGAAAGAAGACATCCCCTTTTTGGTAATAGCCACCGCCTTTTTGATCCCTTTCATTTTTCATGAATATTTTTTGCTCTTTCTTGTGAGGATATTGGCCGTAAACAACCATGATACTTACGCGTCCACAAATCTTTTCCGATTATTATTTTCACGAGGTATCCTTCACTCAAAGGCATATTGAATAATATATAACTACTTTATTCTCTCCTGGGTTTAATACCCCGCAGCTTCCAGCGGCAGCGGCTTCTGAAAGAATGAGTCTCTTTATTATTGAGTCGCAACTGCTCAGAATCTGTAGTTGCGACGTATGTAAAAATTACGTATTGAAGAAATATGTTGCGCTCCATCATGCTCAAGTAACGCTCTTTGAGACAATACCTTAAACAGGGAGTTTATATACGTCAGTTTGCTGCGGAAGTTTCATGAGAGTGGCTGGACTGCCACAAAACAGGAGCTCCACACAAAACACCGAGAGCAGAAGAACAGAGGTGTTCTTTATTAATGAATTATGAAAAAACATGAAAACAATTAATAAGTTTTTTGCGGTAGCGGGCGCACTGTCCTTATTGGCAATACCAAGCATAACATTCGCACAGGCTTCAGATGGTCACACTGATCACACCGACGCTGAAGAAGCGATCGCTCAGCCCGCGAGCAAAAATCAAAAAATAGCAGTTATGTCTGTACTCGGAATTCTTGTTGTTGGAACGGGCTTTGCGTTCTTTAGAAAAAAAGACTAGCAACCGTTTTAAATCTATGAAATTCCGTAATGCAAATCTGTCAGTGAGTGCGCAATTTTGTTCCACGTTTAGGACTTCTTTTTCTGTTGCCATCGTTGCGGTATTTTTATGTATGACCGCCTCTTTCCCAATTGCGGCCTCGGCTCACGGAGTTTCGGGGGAAGACGCGGCGTTCATTGAAAGCAATCAGGGGGCAAATATCGTCTCGTTTCTCTATTTGGGCGCAAAGCACATGGTAACCGGCTATGACCACCTTCTCTTTTTGTTGGGTGTCATTTTCTTTCTCTATAAACTCAAAGATGTCGCTTGGTACGTAAGCTTATTCACTGTCGGTCATAGCATCACGCTCCTTGTCGGCGTACTTGGTGGTATTCATGCAAATGCATACATAGTGGATACCATCATCGGTCTTTCTGTTGTATATAAAGCGTTTGACAACATGGGGGGCTTCAAAAAGTTTTTAGGATTCCAGCCTAATATGCAGGTAGCCGTCACGGTCTTCGGTCTATTTCATGGCTTCGGTTTGGCAACCAAGCTTCAGGAGTTCACGCTTGCCAAAGAGGGTCTGGTGACCAACATCTTGAGTTTCAATGCCGGGGTCGAGATCGGACAAATTCTTGCGCTCACTGCCGTGCTGCTCTTTTTGAGTTACTGGCGTTTGAATAAAAATTTTTTACAGCACGCTTTTGTGGCCAATACTGTTATCATGGTCGGGGGATTTCTTCTTATGGGGTATCAAATTTCAGGATTCTTACTTAAATAAAACACTATGCAAAACACTATCGTCAATGAAACTAAAGAAGCGCAAGCGCACTCCAAGAAGTCAATTCTCAAGGCAACTGGTGTTGCTTTGACTGTGGCGCTCATTATCCTTTTTGTCGCCATATTACCGACAGAGTATGGCGTTGATCCAACGGGGATCGGGAAAGCACTCGGTTTTTCTGGGCTTGTAGAGAGCAAAACAGGTGCGGCAGATACCGCTCCACGTTATCAGGCACAATCCGGAACGTACAAACAAAATATGGTGGAGCTTCGACTTGCTCCGCATCAGGGCTTTGAATATAAATTCATTATAGAGCAAGGCGGAGTGATGCTGTTCTCGTGGACGGCAAGCAAAGAAATCGAGTATGAGTTTCATGGTGAACCAAGGGGCCGAGAGGGATATTTTGAAAGCTACGAGAAGAAAGATGCCGCCAAAGATGAGCATGGATCATTTGTCGCTTCTTTTCCCGGTACGCATGGCTGGTATTTCAAGAACAATACAAGCAACATGGCAACCGTCACACTCACCACATCCGGCTACTACGAAGTCTTTGGGGTAAAAGGGGCAACACCAGAGCAAGTCATTATTAAACAACAATAACTCCATGAAAAATATAACAAAATTTATCGTCACATTAGGTTTTGCAGGTATTCTTTGTAATTTTTCGCTCGTGTCGGCACACGGAATGCTTGTCTCGCAGAATAAAGCAGTCGGTGATAACCAAATCACCTTCGAAGCCACAGCTGACGCTCCGGAAATTTATACCAAATACGCTATTACCTATCAGTTTGGACTGCGTGATAAGAGCGGCCAGAACGAAGTAGCTTACGACAATGCTTATATCGCTTTTGCCAAAAAAGATCGTAGTTTGATTGCTTTGGCAAACGTAGTTGGACCTAAAGACTTTATGCCTGGTGGACAAATGGACGTAGCGATTCAAGAACCGGGAGATTACGTTGCGGAAGTCACTTTTGTGCAAAGCAAGCCTTCGGGGGATAACAACGAAATTAGAGCCGAGTTTGATTTTAAGGTAGTTGAAGGGGCAGATATTGCAGGTACGGGGGTAAGTGCTGCCGAGAGCAATTCTCATGACGCGGCTAAATATGCGTGGGGCGTGATCGCACTCATTATTGGCCTTGGTCTAGGTCATTTTGGAAGCAAGGTGCTCAGAAGGTCATAAGTCGTCATTTCCGTTATTGGGCTCGTTTGGGGATTCCAGAGAAACTGGGGATGAGTCCACATTTCTGACCTTTTTCATGGTCTAATACCATTTCTACTTTTGCCTAAACTGCGCCGCCCACTTCTCATCCTCTATTCGCCTATTCGCGCGAATTAGAGAATAGGAAAAACAGGATCAGAATAAATCCCCACCCCCACTCCTTTCAGCTTCGCCTCAATTTATTCCGCCCTCGTTTTTGCTTCATTCATGATTATGCTTTTTGCGCGTCACACCAATCTTCCATACGCCCTTCTCA
Source organism: bacterium (assembly GCA_043736515.1). Taxonomy (GTDB): domain Bacteria; phylum Patescibacteriota; class Minisyncoccia; order Phycocordibacterales; family UBA6899; genus MHLP01. Next base: position 1,089 of record JAYTCK010000009.1, on the reverse strand, counting down.
TGAAAAGCTTCTATACTTTGTCTATTTGCCTTGTTGATCAAATTGGAATGCGAGAGCTTGTTTAGCTTTCCATATTCTGCAAGCGTTAGAATCTCGGCATCCTCGATATACGCGAGTCTTTTATGGTAACTATTTGTGAGTGATCTGCCGACTATCGCCTCCATTGTTTTCGTTGATCCGTTTTTATCATATTCCTTGAATGCATCATAATACATACCCCGATCAATAAATTTAATATTCACCGGCACGAATCCCTCTCGTATGAGCAGGTAATTGCTGATCACTCTCCCGATGCGACCATTCCCGTCAAGAAAAGGATGCGTATGCTCAAAATCAAGATGCAGACGCGCGATGCGTTTAATAATATTTTCATGACTTGATGCATTATATTCAGCCAATATTCTTTCAAGTCTTCCTATAACTTCCTGCGGGGCCGGTGCAATGTGGCTTCCCACCCGAACATATTCATCATGCCTGCGAAATCTTCCGGCAATATCATCCCGAATATTCGCGATCAGCATTTTGTGGAGAGATAAGATAACATCGAGACCAAGCTCTTGCTCCTTGGCTTTCTTATCGATATACGACACGACTCGCGCAAGGTTCTTCGCTTCAAAGATCTCTCGCTCGCTCACAAAACGATCGAGATCGATTTGCAGAAGTATTTTTTCTGTTTCTTCGAGGGAGAGTGTACTGTTTTCAATGGCGTTTGAGTTGTACACCTGATCGGAAACTTCAGCTTCACTAATGAGTTGAAGCAAAGCCTCTTTTCCTGTTGAGGCTTTATAGTATCTCTCTCGCAGAGACGGTATTTTTTGAAAAACGTTCAGCGTTTTTGGCATAATACACTTATTATAGGTTTTTTCACTGTTTTGTCAATATAATCGTGAAAATCTGCTTAAAAACATCGATTTTCACGATTTATAATCTACAACTCTCCCCACAAAAGCCTTTTTGGAGAAACGCGGTCAGGCACTGTATTTCTATAACTCATGTGGTCAATTTATGTTTTCTCCGGTCTTCCGAATAGTCTTCTTTCTTGTTGAAAACTGGGATCCGCGGGGGGGGGGGGGGGGGGGGGGGGGGGGG
>JAYTCK010000008.1:0-13924 GCA_043736515.1 bacterium | reverse complement strand
TTCGCGGTGGAGGGGTGGGGGGAGGAGACGCGAGAAAAATGCAAGGAAATTTTTTGGTTTTTGCACACGCGAGTCCGCGAGCGTGTCCGAGGCGCATTCCTTCGCATCACCACGCAATCGGAGCGTACGAGGCAGTTTCAAGTCACCACGCGCTCCGCGCGTGCGAAGTCAGTCAGGGTTCTGCTCGAAATGGGTTCTAACTTTTTCAAACAAACACCACAAAATAAAAAGCACCTCCCCAAAGGAGGTGCTTTTTATTTTGTGGACCGTAGGAGTGCTCTGCAGCACTCCGTACAGGACTCGAAGCCCTTCTCCCGTATTTGTGAATGATTCCTAGAGATAATACCCAATAACACCGGCGTGATTTAGCTGTTCCCGCTTGCTATTGAGCCACGAAACATATATTTTCTAGTCATATGTTTAAAAAACAGGCACTTTTGCCCTAATTGCGGCTCATCAAATACAATAAAAAGAGGAAAGGAAAACGGTATCCAAGCATACAGTTGCAACGATTGCGGAAGTCGATTTCGCAATAGACTCGCTCCCCAATAACCCCCACTCGTCAAAAAACACACCATCAGGTGTGTTTTTATGCACCGTAACTCAAGTGATAGTTCCAAAGTCCCGCCGCAAGATGCATAAAGAGATCATCGAGTTTCCCTAATCGATTGCGAAACGTGTCGGACACCGCACGAAAGCGCTTCATACCACCAATTGCATGTTCAACTCGAACACGAATACTGGAGATCAATCTATTTTCTTGTTTCTGTGCTGGTGTCAGAGGATGTTTCTTTGTCCTCTTGGTTGGCATACACACATTCGGGTGTTGTTTTTGTATTCCTTGGAATCCTGTATCAACCCAAATACCCACGCTCCGTGGTATGTGCTCGATCAGCGACACTTTGTCCACCAAGCGCTTGTCGTGTCGCCTTCCTGCTTTCGTGGGAGACAAATAGAGAATCCTCTTCTTTTCATCGGTCATCACCACATTCTTGCGTGTGGTCGTTTTCTTCTTTCCTGAGTACTGCTTGCGTTGATTCTTGGGTTTCTTGGGACGCTGTATCCGTCGTTCTGTGCCGTCAATAAATACATCTTTCACTTCGGGAAACAAACGAAGGAACTCATCAATATCACCAATTCTTCGCTTGGGAAGCATGTGTTTCATCTCCATACTGCGATTGAGTACCTGTGCATAGAAGTGTACTGCCATGCATGTTCTTCCTCTGCTTTTTCCCGACAGGAAGCCGAGGATATCAAAGGTGGGGTATGTTTTGAAATAGAAGAGGATGAAGAAGAGCTTGGCTTCTGTGGTGGGGAGATGACCCTTTTGCCCTCCTCCAGGGTTTCTTTTCCGATTTGGTTTCTTCATTTGAACGCTTTTGAGTGATCGTTCAAATACAGGAAGCAAATCAGTGAATTCTTGGTAGCTGAGACCGGTTAATGCTTTGATGGCGCGAGGATCGTGGGCAAGTTTTGAGATGTTCATTATGCGACATAAAACCCCGTGCTCTGCACGGGAATGGAGTCGCAGTTTGAGCATTTGGCTTTGCGAGGCGGAAAACTCATCAGCGTCTCGCTGATGCCCTGTGTAAGTACAATCTCTAGAATTTGCGACCAAACCGCGGACTCTGTCCGCGGTGATTGACTTGCTCCATTATCTCATTTTTCTTATTGGGGAGCAAGTCTAATTTGCCCAGTCTTCTTTGCTTTTCTCGCCTTGTTCGGGAGTCATACTTTTCATCATCTCCTCTAGGACTGCGACGGGTGCTAAATAGAGTACTAAAAATTTTTCCATATAAAATAAATTACTGATTAACGTTGGGATTTACGTTTCTATCTATATCACACAACCGATGATTGCAAAATGAATAGGGATAAGACCCACCATAAGAGTAATTGAGCATTTTATGCCATTATGTTATACTCCAGTCAATGAAGCATTTTTTCGCAACATTCGTTCTTGTTGGCTATGTGCTCTTGGTGCCATTTTGTTTGTATGGCAGCGCAATGACGGCACATGCAGGCACGGAAGAAATGAGCAGTACCCCTGTTCATCATACTGATGACTGCGGGATGCCTTTTGGATGCGAACACGCAGAACAGGGCGGTCTCGTTGATGTAGCTGTTCATCATATCAGCATGTATTTGACGCTGAGCCAAACACCCCTGGTTGCTTTGTCGCTCTTTGCATCAATCTTCGTTCTGCGCCTCCTTCTCACGACAGGAATAGGCAATTTGCTCCGTACACTTCTTTTGCCAACCTCTCCTTCTCATACTCCAAGAATAGACGAACCACACCTTATTGCTCGGCAAAAAATACTTGCCTGGCTCTCGCTTTTTGAAGCAAGTCCCCATTTTGCATAGTGCGACGTATTAGAACGCTTTTTTATAAAGTGTTGCTTTGCGTCGCAGAAAGGCCCCACGAGGTCTTTCTTGTTATTCCCCAAATGGTGAGCGAGATAAAAATGTCTTCATTTTCATCTCCGAGCGAATGACGGGAAAAAGAGGTATTTCGATTATTCGCCACACTCAAGGCACTTTATGCTAGAAAAAATTCAACACTATATCAAAACACCACTTGGTATGAGCGTGCTTGGTCTCACATTCATCATCATTTTAGGGTTTGTATTTACGAACTCAAAAGCCAGCACACAAACTCCCCACGCGGAGTTCGCAAGCGGAGATACTATCGAAATTGCAACGGTTGACACCAGTGCTACATCAAGTGGCGCGGTTGTCGGCTCGTGGCCGGGAGAAATTCTCTCGCTTGGTAATCTCTCCGTTCAACCGGAAAGAGAAGGAACAATTGCTGAGTGGAAAATACACATTGGCGAGCGCGTTAGCGCAGGGCAAGTGCTCGGTACACTCTCACGACCTCCTGCAACTCCCGAGCTCATAAGCATGCTTGCGGAAGAAGCGGAAGGACTTGCAAAGGCACGCAGTAATGCCGAGGCCGAAGAAATTTATGTGACAGAGCGCATTGTGCAATTACTTGCGCAACGTACATCAATTGAGGGATCCTCTGCGAAGACTGGAAACCTACTCGACTCTACTCAAGTGACAAGTTCAGGCGCTGTCGCGGTGAAAAGAAAAAATTTGCGGAGCGTACTTGAAAACGCTATTGCGACATCCTATCCGTATCTTTCGGGTAATGCGACACTTCCTGTGACATATCAATCAATTGTACTGAGGTCATCTATCGGTGCTCAAAATTCACAATTACGTGATGCGTTCCCTGGGATACTCTATGACGCGCTTCTGGACCTTCGCAGTGAAGTGGTCACTTCAGAAAAATCGGGGCTCGCATACTTTGACCACACGATAAAATTGGCAAACGCATCACTTCCCGATGGAAGCATGTTGACCTCTGGCGACCTCGCCATGCTCAAGAATTCACTTACCGTTGGAAGAAGCGATTTCATCGAGGCGCTTGGTATGCTCCGAGAAGCGGAGCTCGAAAGCGTGAGTACAACCAAGGAATATTCAACTGATATAAAAGCGATCGACGCGCAAATCATTGAGTTGCGAAAAACGCTTGCGATTGCGAAAGGTGAGGTTCTCGCAAAAGAGGCAGCATATAAGACGGTGAGCAATGCGGTGAACGGTGGAAACATGATCATTTCTCCGCGCAGTGGCATTGTTTCAACAATACTGAAAAAGCCAGGGGAGTTTGTCGCTCCCGGTATGCCCGTTGCAGTAATCACCGGTGAAACCAAAAATGAAAAGAGTATACGTTTTGCGATCCCTGTGAGTGCGCAAAAACCCCCAATCAATTCATTGCTTCGTGTTGTTCGTCCCGGTTTCCCCACTGACACACGAACAGCAAAGCTGATCGGTATCGGCTCGGCGGTGGATAGCATGGGAACATATATGGCGGATGCCTTGTTTACCGAAGCGAATGATTGGCCGGTCGGGGGCTCTGTGCGCGTGCTTCTCGAGGGAAACAACGGCAACGTCGCAATTCCTCTCTCATCAATTATGTGGGACGAAAACGGCGTGCCCTATGTCTGGGGAGTTTCAGGCGCAGATCGCCTGTATGCGAAAAAATTAAAACTTGGACGCACGCTCGGTACATCGGTCGAAGTGTACGAAGGGCTATCAAACGGGGATCGATACATTGTTTCGCCAGTCGGAGCCATGCATGAAGATGCGCTCCTCAGCGAGCTTGCACCAAAACAAGAGACGCCCATATCAGATTCCCCAGAAAGCATGGAAGGGATGGACATGCATGAACACGAATAATATCACCAACTATGTTCAACAATATTATCTCATGGTCACTCAAAAATAAATTTGTCGTGTTGCTCGCGACACTGTTTATTATCATTTTCGGTTCCTGGAGTTTACTTACCATGAAGGTGGATATTCTTCCTGACATCAACAAGCCAACGGTTACCGTTTTTGCAGAAGGTGAGGGGATGGCAAGCGAAGAAGTGGAGAGGCTTATCCTCACTCCTATTGAAGCCGCGCTCGCAGGGGCTCCCGGCGTCGAGCGTGTACGAGGAAGTGCAGCGCTCGGACGTGCGATCGTCAACCTTGAATTTGCCTGGGGGTCGGACAATTACCGCAATAGACAAATTGTGCAGGAAAGATTGTCACAGGTTGTACTCCCGAGCAACGTCACACCCGTACTCGGACCACAATCATCGCTTCTTGGAGAAGTGGTTTGGGTGGGACTGACTGCGACAGACAGTGGCGCCTCTCCCATGGAAATGCGTACCATTGCGGATTTTACTATTCGCCCCGCACTCCTCAAGATTCCCGGTGTTTCTACTGTGCTCGTAATGGGTGGAGACGTGCGGGAGTGGCAGATCAATCTCAATGCAGAGCGCATGCGCGGAAGTGGGCTCATGTTTGAAGACATACGGAAAAACATTGCTTCAGCGATCACGAATAAGGGTGGAGGTATTCTTGCCGAGAATGGAAAAGAATATCCTATTCGTATTCTTGTTGCACCGAAAGACATCGCCGAACTTCGTGAAATGGCAGTGGGGAGAAATATGGCAACAGGTGCAGTCATCCGTCTCGCTGACATCGCCGAGGTTATCGAAGGACCTAGCCCCGTGCGCGGCTCCGCGGCAATTAACGGAAAACCGGGAGTCATCCTGCGAGTCATCCGCCAGTCCGACGCAGAAACCTTAAAAATAACAAAGGGAGTCGACGAAACACTCGAGGCACTCCGCCCCGGGCTACCTAGAGGTATGCTTCTCGAAGGAGATCTGTTCCGGCAGGAACAATTCATCCATGCAGGCCTCGGAAATGTGATTGAAGCGCTTCGTGATGGAACAATTCTTGTGGTAATCATTCTGCTCATTTTTCTCATGAATGTCCGCACGACTGCGATCACGCTCACCGCAATACCCCTTTCCATCCTCGTCACCGCGATCATCTTTAAGCAATTTGGTCTCTCGGTGAATGTCATGACGCTCGGTGGGATCGCCGTTGCCGTAGGAGAACTTGTGGATGATGCAATTGTGGGGGTCGAGAATGTGTTTCAGCGATTGCGACACTGGAAGAAAACGGGAGAAAAGGAAGATCGGGAGGGGGTGGTGCTTTCTGCATCAAGCGAAGTGCGCAACTCGATCGTGTACGCTACGATTCTCGTTGCGGTGGTTTTTCTCCCTATTTTTTTCGTGCCAGGTCTTGAGGGAAGATTGATCGCATCGATCGGCGCTGCATACCTTGTATCTCTCCTCGCTTCGATGCTGGTCTCGCTTACCGTAACTCCCGTCCTCTCTGCACTTTTACTTCGCGGGAAAACGCTGAAAGGACACGAAGAAGAAACGCGATTGGTGCGTACGATCAAGGAGTGGATGTCTCCGCGCATATATTGGTGTATTGCCCGCGTAAAGTTTGTGGGGACACTCACGCTCATTGCACTCGCGCTCACAGTCGGGATGTATGTATTTGCCGGCAAGGAAGGTATCCCGACATTTAACGAAGGCTCAGCAACTGTCATGGCGTTTACTCCAGTCGGGACTGACCTCGCGACAACCAATACCTATGTAGCAAAAGTTGCGAAGGCGATCGAAGCCGTGCCTGGGGTAGCAAAAGTGTCAAACATGACCGGGAGAGCAGCTGCTGACCCGCATGATGGAGGATCGAATGCGAGTGAGATGCAAATTCTTATTAAGCCCGAATACATACCTGATCGCGTTCGCGTCTTCGAAGATATTCAAAAAGTACTTTCGCGTTATGACGGTGCGGATTTTGGGCTCGGACAACCGATCACCCATCGCATGCAAGAATTACTTTCTGGTGTGCGCGCCCCAATTGCGATCAAAGTGTTTGGCGATGATCTTGAAGATATGAAACGCACTGCGGATCGAGTTATTCGAGAACTCAAAAAACAGCCGGGGGTAAAAAATGCACAGATCGGCAAGGATACGATGACACCAGAATTTCATATCTATCTTGATCGCAATAGACTCGCTGAGGCAGGAATTTCAGCAGGCGTTGTGGCGGAAGATCTTGAAATGGGGCTCATGGGCGACACATTAGGACAGGTCCGGCTTGGAGGAGCTTCTGTTGATGTTGTTGCTCGGTTTGATCTGGAGTCCAAGGGCACCATGGCATCACTTCGCGACATCGCTTTGCCATTTGAGAATGTTTCTTCGCTCGGTCTTGCGGGGGATGTCACCGTCTCCGCCGGGCGGAATCGTTACACACACGAAGCAGGCAAGCGTGTACTGGTTGTGTCAGCAAATTATGAAGGGACGGATGTTGTTGGCGCAGTCGGGAATGCAAAATCAGCACTCGAAAAGGAAAAGCTGCCACAAGGCGTCACTCTGTCATATGAGGGAACATACAAAAGTCAAAAAGAAAGTTCGCGCCGTCTTTTCCTTGTCTTTGTTTTGGGTGTCGCAATGATCTTCGGCATTCTCTATCACGCATTTAAGTCGATTCCCATTGTGCTCCTCATTATGGCAAACATCCCAACTGTGCTTATTGGTGGAATGATCGGGATCTGGATCACGGGCGGAGTAGTAAACCTTGCGCATCTTGTCGGCTTCATATCACTTGCGGGAATCGTATCGCGAAATGGGATCATGCTTATCGGGCGCGTGCTCGCACTTATTCGTGAAGGACAAGCATTCACACCGGAAACAATTGTGCAGGCAACACTTGATCGTGTTACTCCCGTACTCATGACCTCACTTGTTACGTCACTCGCACTTATTCCGCTTCTCCTTGCAGGGAGTGATCCAGGAAAAGAGCTGCTTCATCCGCTCGCTGTAGTGGTATTCGCAGGACTCTTCTCATCTACGGCAATTTCGCTCTTTCTCACGCCGGCGCTCTTCTATCGTTTTGGAAAGAAAGCCGCGCTTGAGGCTACAGCAGATACATCGGGATTCTAAATTATAAAAAAATAATACAATCAACATGAACAACATAGCAACAATCATTCTTTCAGTGATCGTCGGAGCAGCACTTGGCGGTTTTGGCGGATTTACTGCAGGAAAGCAAGCGAGTGCTATTGGAATGACTGATACTGAGGTGCATGAGCTTATCGAAATGATGACATCGGAAGGCAAAAGTATGATGGCGATGGGAAAAATGATGCAAGAGGGAGGAGCCATGCTCGAAGAACGCGGCACAACATACAATGATCAGCAGATGATCATAAAAGGAAAGGACCTGATGGCCCTCGGAGCAAAGTCAGAAAAGGATGGCGAGACAATGGTCGGTCACGAAAAAAGTATGATAGGCGAAATGGAAGAAATGGGACACTAAAATAAAAAAATATGAAAGAATTTCTTGAAGCATTCGCAATCACATCTGTATTTATCATAGTCGGCTATTTTTTCTTCGGCGACCTCGCAAATACTCAACAGGAAACTGGCATGGATATGAGCATGGATAGTATGGATATGTCCGCGGAAAGCATGGAGTCGATGCCGGGGATGAACCATTGAGCAGGAGCACACAAAAAAAAGACCGACCCCATATAAGGTCGGTCTTTTTGATTCATCTGCCCCAGGGTAGATTTTTAATGTTTGTGGTGTCATGAGATCGAAGAAAACATAATTTGACCACATGAGTTATAGAAATACGGTGCCCGACCAAATTTCTTAGGGCTAGTTTTTTATTGACAATTATTTCCCAGACAGCATGCTGAGGAGAGATCACAGAAAAGGGGTTTGTTATGAAGAATGAAACAACCGATATTTCTTTGCACAACATCGACTGCATCGTACTGCGACCTGATCCAACTGAACCGGGAATCACATACTGGCTCACCGACAAATCGTGTTTTGTGCAGGTGTTTGCTGATGATGGCGACTGCGATGCAACGTGGGAGGAAATGTTGCGTGGCCTTTTGAATAAAGGATTTGTCAGGTACAACGGTCTATTCTTCCGCGCAACGCAACTTCGGTCACTTGAGAAATGCCATTCAAATGAAAAAGGTCATGCGCTTAAGCTCACATTTTTTTCTGGTTTTCAATATTACCAGTGCTACGATGACGAGGGGGCCCTCAACAGCGAGCATGCGGTATTATTGGGGATTCTCTCTGCACTGCAAGACGAGGTAGCGACACCCGTATCACAAACGCTTCAATAACTTTCTCAAACCATCCGCACAAGCGGGTGGTTTCTTTGTACCTAAGCCACTGGGGCCGGGGCTAGGAGGGCTGAGGATAAGTCTAAATAAGTTGAGATATAGAAATACGGCGCCTGACCATGTTTCCTATTCTCTAATTCGCGCGAATAGGCGAATAAGGGAAGAGGGGATGGGTGGCGGCGGGAAGTGCAGAATGAGGTGAGGTTATACAATTCATTGCAAAATGCATACGCATGATGTAGCCTAATCACTGGATTATTGTAACGAAAGGGGTACCCGATGAATGATTGCATTGACCATAGCCTCGGAGCACGTCCGCTGTCAGACATGGAGTGGCAGATGGGGAAAACTGCGACAGCTATCAAATTTGTGAAGGACGGAGAGGCGTACCTTCTGTCGTTGCCACAGGCGAAGTTTTCATTCGACATCGAGCAGACGCACGAGGCACTGCGGATATATTGCGCCGGGTTAAAGTCCGGCGAGAAAATCCTCAACGAGTGGCTCTCCGTCTCCGAGTTCCTCGCCGGTGACCACCTCAAAGAATGAATATGAAATCCGCATACCACGCGGGTTTTTTTGTGAGCATTTTATTTTTTGGAAGAGTGTCAGTATGCCCTCACGTCTTCTAAAACTGATCAGCGTTGTCCTCTTTTTCTCTTCTCTAATTTGCGCGAATAGGCGAATAGGGGATGAGAAGTGGGCGGCGCAAGTTTAGGAAAAAGAAGAAATGGTATTATGCAATGAAATTATGCAAAATACTGTACTTACCGTTTTCGGATGCATGACCATTGTGTCCCTCACTGCTTGCATTTTCTTACCCACTCATTATCATTAAGGGTACTTTAAAAGTATATATTCACCATGTCACATCGCGAACAGCATTCAAGAGAGGAAGAAAATACGGTGCACGCTACGCCAGCTATTGAAGATCATGAAATAAAAAATGGACTTGAAAACTTTCTCTATGAAGATCTCTACCCATTACGCGAGCTTATCTTAAAGGTGCTTGATAGTTCCGTCCCCGATCTCTACTACCTTGAGGCAAAGAAAAATATTGATTTCGCCATTGCACTTGCTGAGGGCGAACGAGGGAAGGCAGATGTTGGTGAGGAGGTAATGAGCAGTGTTGGTACGTTGGTGACAAATATTCATACTTTTCTTGCAGAGTCACATCGCTTGAAAATGGGTGGCGAAGAGGGGATTGCTTCAGAAAATAAAATAACTCCAGCAAGTGACGACTATTTTATTGTCAAAGAGTCACCGACAGTGCACTAAAAATAGCGTGCAAACTGCAGCATGATGGGTTACACGAGCGGACCCCCGATATTTTATTGTTTTCGCGAGCGGGGGTATTCAACAACGTTAGGTAGTACAGAGAGTATGATGATACCAATGTTGATGTACTCAAGATAGTCTCCTGCATTGGGGATGAGTTGCCCGAGAGAATATCCTGCCCCACCTTTATTTTTCTATTCTCTAATTCGCGCGAATAGGCGAATAGAGGATGAGAAGTGGGCGGCGCAGTTTAGGCAAAAGTAGAAATGGTATTAGACCATGAAAAAGGCCAGAAATATGGACTTATCCCCAGTTTCCAGTTTCCCAGTTTCTACAAGAATTGGTGCAGGGGTGCAGGTATCCCAAATTTACCATTGGTGTTTAACACCCCGTTTGCGTAATATATTAGCATATGCTAATATGAACATATGTCTCTTAATACTCTTTGCAGGGCCTTTGGTAATCCAGAGCGTGTACAACTCATTGTTTGCCTCTCGCGCAAAACAACCGTGAGCGACCTGCTTAAGAAGTGCCACATGAGTCAAAGTGCCCTTTCCCAGCATCTGGCAATCCTGCGAGGTGCCGGCGTGGTTACTGCGCATCGAGAAGGTAGATATGTTCAGTACAAATCCTCTTCGCATGAATATGTGAAGCTTGCGAAAGCAATTATTCATTTAACAAATAAAAAAATATGAAGCATGTGACTGTTACAACATTCAAAGAAGTTGTCGATGCGGAGCAAAATAATCCGTCTATTGATTTTATTAATGTCTGCACGCCTGCAGAATATAAAGAGAAACATATTCCTGGTGTTCGCAGTGTCCCTCTCGACGAGATTGAGAAGCATGTTTCTGAATTTTCTAACAAGAAAACAATTTATGTCCATTGTCGTTCTGGACGCCGTGGTGTGCAGGCAATTGAAAAACTTCACGCACTCGGGATTAAGGCGGAACTTGTGAATGTGGAGGGAGGATTGCTTGCGTGGGGAGAAGCGGGGTTCGAAACTGGGTCGCACACGACCAGAATTCCAATTATTCGCCAAACAATGATTGCCGCTGGACTGCTCATCTTACTCGGCATACTTCTGTCAAACTTCTATGCACCTATGTGGCTCTACCTTTCCGCTGCAGTAGGAGCAGGATTATTGTTTGCGGGGCTAACGGGTTGGTGTGGAATGGCGCTCTTGCTCGCTCGTGCGCCATGGAATAGATAACAAATTACTAAAAGCTAAAATACATTCAATATATGGAAACTTTTGGGTACAGTTTGCTTCTCCAACACAAACCTAAGGTGCAGGGATTCTTTGATCCAAAAACTAACACCATAAGTTATGTTATCGCGGATGAAATTACAAAGCGTTGCGCGATCATTGATAGCGTGATGGACTACGAACCCAATAGTGCGACCCTCACCTTTGACGGCGCGAACTCGATCATCGACTTTGTTCGTGAACAAAACTACGAAGTAGAGTGGATTCTTGAAACACATGTGCACGCGGACCACCTTTCTGCCGCTCCGTATCTAAAAGAGGAGTTGGGCGGAGCAATGGCTATAAGTGAGCATATCATTGAGGTACAGGAGCTGTTCGGGAAAATATTTAATGAAGGGACTGATTTTAAGCGAGACGGTAGCCAGTTTGATCGGTTATGGAAAGACGGAGACTCGTTTATGCTTGGCTCAATACCGTCTCGCGTACTCTATACCCCCGGTCATACCCCCGCAGATATCACTTATATCATTGGCGACGCAGTATTTTCTGGAGATACACTATTTATGCCCGATTACGGGACGGCGCGAGTTGACTTTCCGGGCGGTGACGCGCTCGCCATGTATAATTCTGCTCAAAAACTTTTTGCGCTCCCAGAAGAAATGCGCATGTTCATGTGCCATGATTATCTGCCACAAGGCAGGACAGAATACAGATGGGAAACTACTATTGGAGAGCAGAAGCGAGAGAACATTCAGCTAAATGTGGGTACAGATCCAGATCGCTTTGCAAAGATGCGCAAAGATCGTGATGCAGTTTTAGGAATGCCACGACTTATCATCCCATCTATACAAGTGAACATGCGCGCAGGAAATATCCCCCAACGCGATGGTCGTCAAGAAATCAGGGTACCAGTTAATAGCATGTTCTCAGGGGGGGGTGCTAGGAGCTAGAGATAAGTCCAAATAACATGAGTTATAGAAATACGGTGCCTGACTCTGTTTCCTATTCTCTAATTCGCGCGAATAGGCGAATAAGGGATGAGAAATGGGCGGCGCGGTTTAGGCAAAAGAGGAAATGATATTAGGCCAAGAAATTATGCAAAATACTATACTTATTACCGTTTTCTACGGCATATGTTGGCAGATAGAAAGCCTGCATTTTGATCTGCGAAGGGCTGGTATTGCAAAATATGAAAGTTTATATTATTTTTCATTAAAGAATATTAACGAAGGAGAAGTATCATGTTCGCAAACCTTATTCAGCGAATTGTCGATTGGTGGAAAAAAACACAGGAGAGAGAATCTGAGAGTGCTATGCTATACATAGAAATGGTGGAATTGATGGAGGTGGATGGCCTGTATTCTTTGAGAGTCAAAATGGAAAACGAGCAAGCGTTTCTGGCGCTGAGAAACAAATATCTTGCGAACGGATGGCGTGAGGACGAGATAGACCAGATGGAAATTTCATTACGCTCCCCACCGACGGTGTGGCCGATGTAGCATTGATTGAACACCCCGCATGACCCATGCGAGGTTTTTTTATTGTATTTTTTGAGAATAAGAAATTTTGGATCCTTATTTACAAAAATGATGTTAGGCACCGTTCTCATTTTATGCAAAAGCCCCTCATTTCCGAAGGGCTTTTTGCAGTTTCTTAAACAAGTGGTTGGGGATAAGTCCAAATAACATGAGTTATAGAAATACGGGCCTGATCCGTTTCTTATTCTCTAATTCGCGCGAATAGGCGAATAAGGGACGGGGGGGGGCTTGTTTTTATTATTTGAACCCATGAAATGAAATGATAGCGGACTTATCCACGTTTTCAAATCAATGAGGACTGACCCCGTTCCTACTATAATCGGCAAAAGAAAAGCCCCGCGGTGTGCGGGGTTTGTTGTGATCTAAAGATCAGTGTTTTTGGAGTTCGGGCGGGATCGCCGAGCAGGGAATAGTGTCGACGATGCGACCGTAGGCGGTCACATAGCAGAGATTGGGAATCCTGGGTTCAACGTAAAAGACAACATTCGAGATCGAGTCTTTTGCATTCAGAGCAGCTCTATCAGACTGATCAGCGCAGCCCACAACGAGGGTGGATAGCACTACAAGCAGAATACTGACAGGCAGGCGACTGTTTAAGGCAGAAGATGACTTCATTTTAAATCCTTTGGGGTGGGTGGGGGGAACGAATACTTTTCTACATTATAATATTATTTGAATATGTCAATAAAACCCTCGCACAGTGTAGGGGGATGCTTAGATATACTCTGCTGTTGAGGTCTATTCAAAAATTGAAGTTGATGAGGGTCTCCATGATTCAAGCAAAGGGATAGCATCGGATTTTGCTTCGTGGAAACGGGGTCAGGCACCGTTTCCTGTACCTATTTCCGTTTTTAAAGACTTTGCAAATGATTGTGTGCACGAAAAAACCATGTTAAAACTCTTGAGGAATAATCGTACAGGAGAAAGATTATGAATGTTGTCCCCGGTAAATATCAGCACTTTATAGGTGGGCTTTATAACGTCATTGGAGTCGCAACAGGCACCGAAGACGAGAGTAAGGTTGTCGTGTATCAGTCGCTCTATGGGTCACGCTGCTATGAGATTGCCCACCGTCCGCTTGCCATGTTCATCGAGCATGTCGATCGTGACGGATATAAAGGTCCGCGCTTCACACTCATTGAGGCGTACAAGGAACCACGTATCGAACCCATAAATACTCACAACAACTGACCAAGAAATCCGCTGTGTAATGCGGATCTTTTTATACAAAAAAACAGAGTTCCCACTTAAGTGATTCCCTCACTTACTTTGCTACTGCGGCGACGTTTTCGAAGGAGATGGAGAGGACTTTTTTCCTATTCTCTAATTCGCGCGTAT
>JAYTCK010000007.1:0-36180 GCA_043736515.1 bacterium | reverse complement strand
CCAACATTGCGTACGTCGATGAAAATAATGGCAGGTGGACTACCAACATTCCTGAGCCCTGGAACAGTATACGAGGTTGGAGTCACGCTCAAAATCGGCAGTGCGTTCACCGTAGAGGTCATGGGAACATTCTGTGTTATACCACCCGTGAATGTCGCGAAATCAGTTCTTGCGCCAGAGCCTGTCGTCGGCGTAAAACGAATGGTCAGTCGGACAGTATCGCCGGCAGGAACACTGTAAGCGCAACTTGGGGAACAGGTGAAGTCAGGTGAAACGAAGGTGACCGTGCCACTAAGGGTACCTCCTCCAGTATTCGAAATGGTTACATCTTTTGAGGCTGTGTTATTCAAATTCACCAACCCAAAATCAATTGTTCCCGGTGCCACGGACACCTGTGGAGGAATCGGTGCACCCACGGTGTTCGCGATGATATTGCGTGCTTGGATAGGAGCAGGACATACGGATGATGTTCCTACACAAGAAAAATTGATGGTATTTGCATAGGAGCCTGCACCTGCGGGTGCAAGAAACTGCACCGTCATGGTCTTTGTCTGTCCAGGGTCGACTTGATAGTCACACCCCGTAGGCCCAAAGCATCGGAATGGGAGACTGATACCACCCAAGGTGCCCGTCAGTGTTTGCCCGCCGGTATTTTGAAGAGTGAAGTCTCTAGAGCTGATTCCACTATTTGCAACGATGTTCTTGAAATCAATCGCGGGGTTTGTCGCAGGAGAGATGACGAGTTGTGGTGATGGAGGCACATCAATCGTAAAAACACGCGTAGGATAGATTTGTTTCGGAATGAAGTTATCGTCGCCAGTGTTAGTCAAAACCTGACACGTTGGAGTGAGTGTTGTGCCATTAAGAAAGTTCGATTGGGTGTTAATCGCACATGCTTCCCCTCCCCAAAATTCGAGATATGCAAAATGACTCCCCGCGGAAAGTGCGCCAATGTTGTAAGAAAATGTTCCAGTTTTAAGACTGGTCGCCCCCCCCTCGCTCACCAGATTTTTGATTGCAAAAAACTGCAGTGCGCCTCCCTTCGACGGAGTCTGCACGCCATCAACGTACACGTAGATATGGCCGATCCAATCAAGCGGGAGCTGCCATGTCCCGCTTAGCACAATGTCGCTTGCAAACGGTGCGAGAGAAGTTGGCACTGGAGTAGTCCATGCAGTAATAGGGAAGAAATCATTCGGCACAGCTAATGCAGAGGATGGCAAGAGTGCGAGCACAAAAAACGAGAAGGTGATAAGTATGTTACGCATGTTCATCGTATGTTAATAAGAACTTCAGTCTTGGTGAGACTTTGGTGACTATGGCTGTACGCCGACTGATGTCTCCCCTTCTTTGACCGGGGTAGGTTGAGGAATACTCATTGTTTGACCGAGGTCAGTAATTCGACTACCCCATTCTTCCGAAGACGGGAGCGTCACCTCCTCTGTAGAAACAGGTGCAAACTTTTTGTTGCTGGTGGGATTCTCCACTCTAAAGAAAAACGTGAACGTTAGGACTAAAAGTAATACAATAAATGCAAATATTAAAATGAACTTGCACATTGTGCATTTCTTCTTCGGCTTTACCGCTTCATTTTTTTGAGAGCCCTCCATGACTATCTTCTATTATATACTACTTCTTGCTGTCTACTAATTCTTACTGTGGACAAAAAAGCAGCCTGCAGTCTCGCGGCTGAACTGTATCTGTTTCGCAGGTATATTCCCAAGATTGGTCTGACTTTGTAATGGGTTCGGGAAACGGAGCCGAAACTCGGGCTCGAATCGAGGACTTACGGTTTTAGAGATTGCTCGTTAAGAGCAAAAAAGAAAGAGCCGTCGGCGGACAGCTCCTTACTCTCAAGATTGGCCTGGTGTAATTTGAAATGGATTCACGCTTGTGGAGCCGGAACTCGGGCTCGAACCGAGGACCTACGGTTTACAAAACCGTTGCTCTACCAACTGAGCTATTCCGGCATTTAGTGAACCCATTTCAAATTATCCAATCTTTCAGAGTGCACGTCCTTAGGGGCAGCATAATTTATTTATGGGGAAGTTTCAACCCCTACACTTTGCCCGCCATTCCGTCAGCGCGCCTCCCTACCTTGTGCTCGGCGATATTTTTGAGAAAGAAGGATGTTGATACTCCTTTTTTTGTTTCCATGCGCCCAAATACGCGCTCAACAAAGAGGTCGTGGCCCCACGCTGAATACTCGACAACAATCATGCCGAGGTTCTTCGCGTGTGGTTTTATGTGGTGCACGCCTCTTTGGATACGATAGAGCACCTCATGACATTGGTCGCCAAGAAATTTACCGAAGCCACTTGGAAGGGCCGACACTTTTCCCATATCAGTTCTCCCTCTTTTTTGGTGGGCAAAAGCCACACCCAAAATTACTGAAAGAATGGCGAGCGATACCGACCAGATTATAAGGAGAAGTGACATGTGGAATATTAATCAATTATATATCGATGTTTCTGGTGTGCAAATCCCTTCGCGGCTCTGCCGCGAGGATTGCACTGCAATCAGTATCGGCGGCGGCCGATTCCTTACCGGCAAAGAACGCCAGGTTCAGCCCCCACTCAATTCCCAATCGACTGCGCGGGTTTCGAGCGGGGCTGACGTTCTTTACTTCCCTACCGCAAAGCGGGAAAATCGTGTAAGTTCGGTATTTTCACCAAATTTCTGCACAGCCCCTTTCACCAAATCTCCGATAGTGACATCAGGATTCTTCACAAACGGCTGCTTGACGAGTACCAGCTCCGCAAAATAGGTGTCCATTTTTCCCTCAAGTGCCTTTGCTTTGATTGCCTCGGGCTTTCCTGCCATAGTTTTTTCAACTTCTTCCTCAAAAAAAGATTTTGCCTTTGCGCGATCTGTCTCGCTGATATCCGCCTCAACGCGATATTTTGGATTACTTGCAACGATATGCATAGCAATATCGTAGGCAAGTTTTTTGAACTCTTCGTTCTTTGCAACGAAATCAGTTTCGCATGAGAGTTCGACGATCGCACCGATTGATGCGTTGCCGTGAATATAGGAGGCAATCACACCCGCGCCGAGCGTGCGGTCGCTTTTCTTTGCAGCGATTTCGCCGCTTTTTTTGCGGAGCATCATGCGCGCCTTCTCCATGTCGCCACCCGCATCTTCGAGGGCCTTTTTGCACTGCATCACGGCTACACCAGTTTCATCGCGGAGTGCCTTGATAAGATCCATTGAAATGTCCATAGCAATAACAAGTAACTTAATAAATCACACGCTCGTACCACGTTAAGGTTCTCGAGTTCCGAAATTATACGGCTCCGGATTTCACACCAGCCTGATACGCATCACGAAGTGTTTCAAGAAAGAATGTCACACTCTTGAGTGCTGAATCATTTGCGAGAATGGGATATGTTGCCTCATTCTTATTGCAGTCGGTATTTAGGAGTGCAATAGTTTCAATTTTCATTTTCTTTGCCTCGGCAACTGCGATATGTTCTTCGCGTGGATCAACAATAACCATTGCAGTGGGAGATCCTTCAAGATTAACGATGCCGCCAAACTCTCTGTTCAGAGTCGCCATTTCGCGCTCAAACATGAGGCGCTCTTTTTTTGTATATTGGGAAAGCTCGCCTTTTGCAAACTTTTCAGTAAGCTCCTTCAGGCGCGCGGTGCGCTTTTTGATCTCGCTCCAGTTAGTAAGAATACCGCCAACCCAGCGCTCGTTTACATAGGGCATGTTGAGCGACTGTGCCACAGCCCCAACCGAGTCACGCACCTCCTGCTTTGTGCCGACAAACAGCACGACCTTGCCGGCCTTTCCGAGCTCAGCGATACGCGCTTTTGCAGCATCGAGCATCGTGCTCGTGATGGTGAGATCAATAATATCCACCCCGTTCTTTGCGCCGAATAAAAACGGCTTTACGGAGGCATGACGGCGTGCACGGGAGTACCCAAAGTGCGCACCAACATTAAACATTGCTTCAATTACGGGATTTTCAGTCATTTTTCGTTCCTCTAATTGCTATTAATAAGTGAAGTGATGCTATCAAATAACCCCCTTTTTTGCAAGAATCTGGGAGGGTGGTATTTTGACGAAAAAACATAATATGTTAGAAATATCTTGGATGGTTCAACTTTTTGGAGTACTCAATGCACGAACAAACGAAATTCGATCACAGCACTTTTTTTAAGCTAAGACTGGTCTATCGCAATCTTGTGGCCGAACGCAATTCCTGGGTCATCCTCATGATTCTCGGTTTTTTCTCGCTCTGGGGATTTGGAGTGTGTGCGATGGTCTTTTCAGAGGTCTCCGCATTTTCCGAGATTTATTATCCGGATGTGCGGCTTATCCTTGCTTCCGTCACCACGCTGATTCCATTTCTTCTCATTTTCGTCCTGCTCCCGGTACTTATTTTCGTTGTGGACACTAAGGCAAATCCGTCTCGTTTGAAACGTATCTATGAAAAAATGCTCAAAGAACCTTCGACTCGCTAATTAACTCCGCCTTACGGGCGGTTTTTCTTTGGTAGAAAATTATTCTTCGTTCTCTTCCGCGGGGCCAAGATTGCCTGCCGCTGCTCGCTCGGCAAGGGTCTCTACGATTGGTCCGATTTCACCTTGGAAAATTCCCTCGATGTTGTGCCAGGATTCTTTGATGCGGTGATCAGTCACGCGGTTTTGCGGGACATTGTAAGTGCGAATCTTCTCCGAGCGGTCGCCGGTGCCGATAGACGAACGCGCATCAGCATTTTTTTTCATTTCTTCCTCGTCGTTTAATTGCTCAAGTTTCGCGACAAGAATCGACATCGCCTTTTCGCGATTCTTGAGCTGTGAGCGCTCGACCGAACAATGCACGTGAATGTTCGTCGGCTTGTGCACTAAATGCACCGCAGTTTCGACCTTATTCACATTCTGTCCCCCGGCGCCCCCTGAGCGCGTATAGGACATTTCAAGGTCAGCCTGATTGATCACCACGGTCGCTTTCTTTCTGATGGGGAGCACAATGACTGATGCGGTGGATGTATGGATACGGCCGTACTTTTCTGTGTCAGGGATGCGCTGAATACGGTGTACTCCTGTCTCAAACTTAAGTGTGTCGTACACATTCGTACCCGTTACTTCAAATGAAGCTTCTTTGTATCCGCCCATTTCACTTTCTGATTCATCGACTGTCTTCCATCCCCAGCTCTTGCTCTCAACATAACGCTGATACATGATCGCTAAATCCTGTGCAAAAATCGCGGCCTCTTCTCCTCCGACTCCCGCGCGCACTTCAAGAATAACTTCACGAGGCTTCTCTTCTTCGGCTTTATCTTCCTTGAGAATATATTCCATCTTCTCGAACAGTTCTTTCATTTGTGCTTCGAGTGCGCCGATATCCTCTTGTGCGAGTGTGTTCATTTCGGGGTCATCCCCGAGCATCGCCTTCGCATCGTCGCGCAATACCAAAAGTCGCTCATATTCATCGACGAGATATTTTGTTTTATAATTTTCTTTAAACTTTGATAGGTCGATCATGGTGAATTCTGACATCTATAAATATACCTCGCAAACAAAAAACCCGCTCATAATGCAAAGCGGGTCCTTCGTGTGCGTCGTTACTTTCCTTTCTTGGGAGTTCCGGCAGCTGCACGGCGAGCCTTGAATTTCTCCACGCGTCCTGCGGTGTCCATCACCTTCTCCATTCCGGTGAAGAGTGGGTGGCACTGCGAACAGATTTCCATGTCAATAGCTTCCTTTGTTGAGCCAACGGTAAATTGCGCCCCGCATGCACAGGTCGCCTTGGCTAAAAAATACTTTGGGTGAATCTCGGTCTTCATAGTGGAACTACTCTACCAAAAGACCACTTTTTTGGCAACAGGAGCCAAGATTATTAAAAAAAACGGGCATACTTGCCCGTTTGCTTCTGGTGCGACTCAGCTAACCATCCCGTGCCGCACTCGCACGATCTCTTCCATTTCAAGCGTTGAGATCTCTTCATTCAGCACTACGGCACAGTCCCCCATCCCGAAGAGGAATACTGCCTTCTTGTTATCAAGCGCCTCGAGCGCAGGACGATAGAACTCCTCCCATTTGATATGCCCAAAGGTCGCATTAATGAGATCTTCAAAACCATCACGGGAGACCATGGTGCTGCATTCCATGCCGCGGTGCCATCTTTTGTAAGTGTGACGCATTTTTTTCCCCGCAGTAGCACCTTCGTAAAATTTCCCATGCTCTTTTACGAATTGAATGACCACTTCTCCAAGTGCCGCGAGAAGTGCCGCCTTCTTGGTAGCCGCCTCGGCGAGAATGGGGGCGAGCCGCGTATTCGCCTCTTCGTAATCAATCATCGCCGTCTCAAGTGCCACATGCAGAGGATCATTCGGATTCTTCATCGATACTCCAAAAAAAAACGCTTCTCCCCACACATTATCAAATGATGTCTTGGTGGACAAGAAAAAAAGGCGAGTTATTCGCCTTTAGTGCTTCGTTATGGGTGTATCGCAATATGAAAAAATATAGAGATTGGTCACCAACTCGCGGTCCGTATGTGAGAATACTTGCGTGGCAAGTTTTACGGCGAGAGTCCAGCTAGTTGTCAAAATTTCCTCCACCATTTCCTCGTCATAAATACATGACAGCATTTCTCGTTGTTCCTTTTCACTCTCAACAATCGTCATGACCAATGCAGTTTCAAAGCAGTCTGAAAGTGTTTCGTAATTCCACGTTTTTACGGCTGCCAAGAGCCCCATCGAACCGAAAATTATCCGAGAGGCGTTGAGTTCAGAAATTCCTGGAAGGACCGGATTAATGGGATAGACAGTGGCATCATTTGCCTCTATCACCATAATACCCAACTTTCCTTCCTTTATGCTGACAAGCCAAATATCTCGCCCATCTATTTCAAACCCGCACTGACAAACGCACAATGCTTCCTCCACATGCATAGGTTCTCCTTATCAAGGCATCTTACTTCACCGTACATCCCCACAAATTTTTAGCAAGTCAGTTTGTCTCTCCAAAACACTTAAAACGAGATGAGATGCGCAGTCCTGGAAGAACCACGTTAGCGCGCTCCAGTTTGGGATGCAGTTCGCTGGCGGAGGAGCCGCAGTGCCCCTGGGGTTGGAGACTGCTCCTACCCCATGGGTCGAGCACCGACAACTGCGAAATGCGCCCGAAATGGAGTGTGGGAGAGAACTCGCTATGTATTCTGAAGAGGGTCAATCATTGTTTCTTGGAGTACGGTGGCCTTGGACATCACCTGCGACCCATAAGTAGCCGCCCAACTCGATTTGCTACATCGTGATCCCGAGAAATATTTACATGCCGCATCACGCTCGGCACTATACGAGCCTGACTTTGCGCCAAGATCGGTAAGGTACATCCCCGCTGCCATGAACGCGTCCCGCGCTACCCACGGATCTGCCATGTCGGTTCCAAGTGCGTCCATAATGCGCTCCTCGAACAATACCCATGTCGAGGGTATAAATTGGGCGGCGCCCATCGCTCCACCCCACCCCACTTCCTGCGGGCATGAGACGCGTGTGTCAAAGGGGTCACGCCCGAGCTTTTGTGTAATAGTGAGAAACTTGGGCACATCACGCGTCGGATTCATCACGCGCGCAAAAGCGGTTCCGCTTTTTGCTCCGACACCCGCTCCTGTTCCAGTATTTTTGAGTATGCACGATCCCTGATTTTTTCCAAAACTTGATTCCTGTTGAAATACCGCCAGGAGGAGTGCGGGTCGGATGCCTGTTTTTGCACTGACCACATTTGCGTAATCAAGTGCCTGACCAAACGATATCTCCCCTGAGTCGCGGAGCGCAAAGAGTGCGGCGCGGATCTCTCCCGCGCGCTTTTTTCTATCCGTAAGTATTTTACTATATTCCTTCTCTTTATTTTTCGTTATCGAAAGCAGTTTTGTTTTTTCTTTTTCATTCGCTTCAACCTGTCGCTTATTTCTTTCGATCTCCGCTTTGGTATCTATCTCTTGGCGTTGCTTTTCTTCGAGGGCCTCCTGAGCTGCTTCTGTCTCCGACTTCGCACTTTTCAGTGCTTCAGTAGAACTCTTCAGCCCGCTCCTGATTGCATCAAACGAATCGAGGTCAATAAAAAAATTAGAAAGCCCGTCACTCGACAGCATCATTTCAGGAAGCGATGTCTGATCTAATTCATTCGTTTTGCGAATCAATTGAATCAGTGATTGTCGCTCCCGATCAATGCGCTTTCCAAGACTACTCACTGTTCGTGATTTTTCGGTAATACCTTCTGAAAGGCGCGCGATCTGCAGATTTTTTGCGCGCACATTGAGGTTTGCCTGTTTAATGTTCGCATTCAAAAGATTGATATCTCGAGTGAGGCTTTTCCCTTCACTTTTGAGTCCCGTGATCGAGTTTCCGAGTCCTTTGATCTCCTCGTTGATACCCTGAAGCTCCGCCTCAAGCTGTGCCTGCCTTTGTTCCACTGTGAGTGTACCCCCTGTTTGCGCAGAAGCCAAAGTGCCAAAGAGTAGCCCTGCCCACGAAGCACAAAGGAGCATAAACATAAAAATGTACGCAAGCGGGCGAGATTTGGTTCTTTCAAAACGATTCTTCATATCTTATATAACAATTATACCCTGCCTCTGTGACTGATACTATTCCACAAAAGCACCCACCAGAGCGGGTGCCACGTAAGCCTATCGGCAAGTGCCTCTGACCAAATATAGTGGTGTTATTGAAACATTTTCCATCTTTTAAATTTTTCTTTTAGTCAAAGCACCCATACGAATGGGTGCCATTACCGTGCTTGCGCACAAGTGCCTTGGATTTAACGAAGTAGAAAACTTTACAACTGTTACTCCGCAGGAACTTCTTCTTCCTCCTTTTTGCCCTTCTTTTCTACTTCGATTGCGGAAATGTCTATCGGAGCGGTGGTTTCCTCTTCTTCCTTCGGAAGTGTCATTCCGGCCACGACTTCAGTACCAAGTGGGATTGCGCGTACGCCATCACCAAGAGTAAGGTCAGCAACAGTAATGTGGTCTTCGAGCGTCTTCAGTGTCGAGAGATCGACAGTGATGTGCTGCGGAAGCTTGCCGGGGAGGGACTCGATGCGGATCTCGTGCATGACTCTCATCACGATACCGCCAAGCTTCTCTGCAGGTGCGACTCCAATAAATTCAAGAGGTACATCAACTTCAAGCTTGTGGCCTTTTGCAACGATATAAAAATCAACATGTACGGGATCGCCGATTACAGGATCACGTCCAACGTCATGAATAAGCGCATCAAGTGAGCCCGTAGGTGTCTTGAGCGTAATAATTGAAGATTCGCCTGCTTCTTCAAGCACTTTGCGAAACTTAATCTTGTCGACAGAAATCGACGTTGAGGCATGTCCTCCCCCATAAAAGACCGCAGGAACGAGTCCTTGCTTGCGGATCATTTTTGGATTTACTTTCACGTCACGAAGTGTGGCTTCTAGGGTTATCATAATCTCAAAAACTATTTGTTAATTGCGCTACAATAGCAAACTGTGGCGTATTGTGCAATCAAATTGATAGTAATCACGAAGAAGTGTACTTTTATAAGTAGGCTCGTTCACATTAGGAGTATCATATGAAAAAGTATCTCTTCGCTGGAATGTTTAGTCTTTTCCTCGGCTTTTTCCAAGTTGCGAGCGCCGAAAGCATTGTCGCTACGCCCCTACTGCCCCCAGACTTCGCAAAATGGCAGAAAATGGAATTCGACTGTAGTCCCATTCCAGGAAAAAATATTACCACATCGGCTCATGTACTCGGTTTGCCAAATGGGAGTCAGTTGATTATTGGTAACATTGCACTCAATGGAGAAAAATTAATTCAGTCGGATCTGATTATTATTCCTTCACAACAAGAGGTTGGCGCGATACGCACCTATGTCAAAAATAAGGCAACCAACAATTGGACAAAATATGAATTTGCCCTTGGAGACTCTTTCGCGGTCGTAGATGCAAAAATATTAGAAGCAGTGGGCCTCACGAAAGAGCAATTGCTTAAGTGCTTGCCGTGAGATCCGGCGCGTGTATTTAGTGCAACACGCTGTGCTACTACTTTTGGGTTGGAGTACAATCCCCCACACAAAAACACTCGCTCCGCGCGTGTTTTATTTTATTCTGACCGAGATAGGCCAGACCCTTCACTAACTCGGAACTTCGCACCAGCGGAGTTTTTCTATTTTCTCCGTATACGCCATAGACAAAAGTTTAATTTGGATTAGTATCAGCGATGGATTTGATGAAGGAAGGCTATGAAGAAACTTATCATTGCGGTGGTCATTTCCCTGCTTGCTGTTTCACCCGCGCTCGCAGTAAGCGTGGTAACGGGGCCCCAGTTTCAGGACGAAATCAGCACACAGCGAAAAGTGCTTACCTGCGAACGGCAACTCGGGAAAGAATTAGTGAGTACGCAGTACATGGGGACAGCCCTGATCGACGAGTCTGAAAAAAAGATTTTTGTACGATCAACAAAAATCAATGGGGAAATTACCCACCAACGCGTGGAAGCAGGCAGCGGGAAATCTCTCTCGATCGTATACATAGTGCGAAATTCCAAAGGGAAGAATTGGCTACAGTACAAAGAAGACGAGGCCGAGGCAGCATTCATACAGCTCTATGCCGAGTTGGGACTCAACGAAACACAGTACATGACATTGTTTACATCTTGCGAGGTGAAGGAAGTCCAAAATAAGTGACCCCCAAAAAAAGCGCCCAACATATCGGGCGCTTTGTTATTGTGCTTTGCATAAATTATTGCACCAAGTTCGGGGGGGTCGTGCCTTCGAAAAATGCAATAAGATTTCCGGCGGCAAGGCTGGCCATTTCTTCGCGGGCCTTATCGGTCGCTGATGCGGTGTGAGGAGTTAGCACAACATTGTCGAGCTCGGTGAGCCCTGCTGCGGTTTTTGGCTCAAACTCGTAGACGTCGAGCGCGGCACCCTTAATCACATTTCTCTTGAGTGCGTCCACCAATGCTGCTTCGTCGATGACGGGTCCACGCGACGTGTTCACAAGATATGCAGTCGGTTTCATGAGGGCGAGTCGCTCGGCATTGATAAGATGCTTCGTTGAATCAAGCAGCGGTACGTGAATAGAGACAACATCCGCATCGCGGAGTACCTCTTCAGGCGTCGGGCAAAATCGTGCTCCTGTCTCTTTTTCAAATTCTTCATTGCGCTTTACGTCGTAGTAAATGACATCCATATCAAAGCCAGCCTTACAATGGTGAGCAAGGCGCGAGCCGATGCGTCCCGCACCCAAAACACCGAGCGTCTTTCCGGCAAGATCTGTGCCAAGGAGCATCATGGGACCCCAGCCTTCGTATTTGCCAGCGCGCATCATGCGGTCACCTTCCGGTGTGCGTGTTGTGAGTGCAAGAATAAGCGCCATTGTGTGCTCGGCTACTGTGTTGGTGAGTGCTCCCGGAGTATTCGTGATCGCGATGCCGCGATTTTTTGCCTCAGGCACATCGATGTTGTTGAACCCCACTGCGTAGTTGGCAAATATTTTGGCAGACGGCACCGCATCAAATACCTCTCCATTAATCGTATCGGTAAGAAGCGAGAGTACACCGTCATATGGTTTCGAGCGGAGTGCGCCGAGTAATTCTTCTTTCGTGAGTACACCGTCCTTTTCGCTTACGTCGAGTGTAAATCCCTTCTCACGGAGCATGGCGAGTCCGTTTTCAGGAATTTTTCTGGTTACATATATTGTTGGCATGCTGTATGGTGTTAAAAATTATAAAATATTCCTAACGGGCTGTCGCCTTAAGGACTGCTAATTGCTTCTGTAGCTCTCCAATAAGGATGAGGATGGTGTCGATCAATTTTTGAGTAAGTACACGGCGCATCTCCGGAGTATCTGTCACAACTCCAGCTGCTGATGTGGTTGTTGTCGTTTGTGCAGGTGCAGTTTGCGCGGCAGGAGGAGGAGTTTTACCAACAGGTAGTGATACTGCCGTAAGTCCCGTGCTCGTTGTTGCCGCTGTCGAAGTGGCTTGTACGCCAACCATCACGCGGACAGTCCCGCTTGTGCTTCCTCCTTGACCACTACACGTCAGTCCATACACTGCATCGCTTGCAAGAAACGAGAAGGTTTCTGTCCCAGAGACAGGTTTCGTTCCATTCCAATTACCATTTGCTACACATGAGGTCACATTTGTTCCCGCCCAATTGACCGTGACCGAACCGCCTACCGGTACACGATCAGATGAAATAGAGAACGAAAGAGCCGGGCGTATTGCAAGCGGTACTGTTGGAGTGCCAGCATTGCCCTCTTCATAAAGTACTCCAACCTCAGCAAAAGTAAGTGCACGGTTATATACCTTCACTTCATCCAAGATTCCCTTAAACACACCACTCTGTGGTGTCGCATCAAGAGAACCGATGCGATACGCATAGGTGTGATTCGAAAAATCGGGGAACCAGCGTCCGATATTGTCTCCCGCTACGGTAACCTGCTCTCCGTTCAC
The DNA here is from genome assembly GCA_043736515.1 of bacterium. Lineage (GTDB taxonomy): Bacteria > Patescibacteriota > Minisyncoccia > Phycocordibacterales > UBA6899 > MHLP01. The sequence continues at coordinate 23,735 of JAYTCK010000007.1, read as the reverse complement.
ATACATGTGATAGGTCAGTGTGTTTGCGGTAAGCACAAGATTGTACCACTCATTCTTGTTTAAAATTTTTGCTCCCTGTACTTTACGATCATTTCCACTGGCAGTATCCCGAAATTGGAGTTGTGGTCGTCCATCATTGTCTATCGAAAGGGAGAAGTAGATATTGTTCTCGGTTGTCGATTTACCTGAAAAAAGAATGTTGCCGTAGGAAAGTGCATCCATCTTAAACCACAGCGATATGCTTCCTTGGCTTCCTGAAAGGATGGCATTGGGAAGGAGTACTGATTGCCCTATCCCTCCGTCCATCGCCAGCGCTGTGCCTGACTTTCCGCCAGCCCAGCCAAGACCAGTCGAGCTTCCCGTTATCGTGCCACTTTTGCTGCCGACAGTATCGCTAACAACACTCCCCCCAGCATCATCGAAGCTCCAATAATTCACATAATCATTCGTTGCTGCGAACACAAATGCGGGTGCAAAAAATGCCATGACGGAGAGCAGCCCTAATGATTTGAAAATGTATTGCATAGATTTTTATATTTTACTTCTAACTATTTTTCCGATTAATTTTGACTTTCCGATACATAATCCCCTCCCAACTCCTCAGTATTCAATTTGCCGAGCGATGCATCAACGGCAATTTTCAGTTGGTGTGCAAATATGTTCTTTGCTTCCGCAATATCTTCACGATGCTCTGCCCAATATTTGAGTACCGGGTCTTGGAGTCCACGCGAATACGAGAATGTAAGCCCCCACGGATGCGGACCTTTCTGTGCAATCTTGTTGAGATTAAGAAATGCTTGCGAAGGAGTCTGCCCGCCGGAGAGAAATACAACTCCTCCCAATTCCGCTGGCACACGCTCATGAAGCTGTCGTACGGTTCGAGTTCCCACATCTTCAGGATCAACAGTGATACCCGAATCTTTTCCGGGAAGTACCATGCTTGTCTTCAAAATCGCCCCGGGCAAATGCACGCGGAGATTTTTCATGGCAGCAAAAAGTGCAGTATAGACAAGACCCATTGCGCGCTCGCACTCAACGGCGGTATGTGTGCCGTCAAATAATAATTCCGGCTCCACAATAGGGACGATGTCCGCTTCCTGACAAATGCGCGCATATCGTGCAAGCGCAAACGCATTCGCAGCAATACAATCCTTTGTGGGGAGTTCTCCGGCAACGGTGATCACCGCACGCCACTTTGCAAACTTTGCACCTGCGTCGCGATATTTCATCATCCGCTCGGGTAATGCATCAAGTCCTTTGGTGATCTTCTCACCAGGAAAACCAGGAAGATCAACAAGTCCCTCATCGACTTTGATTCCTGGAAGTATGCCTGCTTCGGCGACTAACTGATGAAATGGTTTCCCGTCATCGCTTGTCTGCCAAAAAGTTTCATCATAAAAAATAACTCCGGAAAGCGTTTCTTTTGCTTCAGGTGTAGTGAGGAGAAGCTGACGGTAAATACGTCGATTTTCTTCTGTCTCCTCTACGCCAACTGCTGCGAAACGTTTATTCGCACTCGCGGTGCTCTCATCTGCCGCAAGTATCCCCCGCCCCTTTTGCACCAAGGTTCGTGCCGTGGTTTCAAGTAATAACATATTCATGCCCTCTATTGTACCAAAAAATTGAGCCGTGTGCAGTCGTGCGCTTCAAGACGGCCTAAGGTCCGACCTTGGCCTTGGAAGGTCGGACCTTGGAGAAGTTGGCCGTCTGGGGCGCTGACACACAATCCATTGACACCTGACGAATCTAATCGTAGTTTAAAAGAGTTTCGTAATTCTGCGAAGCATGTTCCTTTCAACCCTTCATCTAAAGCCATATAAGGCTAGGAGGTTTTATGTCTCAAGAAACACGCGAGAAACGAATCACGCCACTCTCTGAACTCGATGCGCACGCACTCATCCGCAAGTGGTACCACATCGGTGACAAAATACGAATGGGTGATATTCATGTAAATCCACTATACGCGAGACTCTTTTGCTTCGGCAAGAAATACGTTCCACGCGGTGGAGTCAATCATAAATTGGCCGGTGTATACATCGATTATGAAAAATTGCTTGTTGTCACCTCAGCTGAACCGGCTCCGAAATTACTTTACGCTCCCACAAAAGAGATATATAGCAGTCCTGGTGGACTTGACTACCCACATGGTTCACGCGGGGAGGAAGAGCTCAAAAAAATCGCTGACATCTACATCCGCATCGGTGATCTCCCCGAGACACCATTCTGGGAGGGCGATACGGTTACAATTACTCACGACCAGAATCACGAGTACGGTAGAGCCGCCAAATGGCTTCTTACGGAAATCTGCTATGCAGAGGAAGGTGGTTTACGCGAGGAGTCGGGGTACATGCTACGGTCATGTGGGGACATATACGGAAGAGAATATCATTGCGCAAATTCAATCACACTCTTCGAGCGAGGCAACCTCTGGAAATTCGAACATGGCGAGCCAATGGAGTTTGCAAGCATCGAAGAAGAGGCGAAGTTCTACAAATCCCTCGGTATGTCGCAGAAGGTTGGAGATTACGCCTCGAAAGTAAAAGACGGTCGAGGTCAGAGCAATCCGAATTGTATATGGAAACTAGAATCAGCAATCAACTGTATTCGCGAAGGTCGTGGTGACGAAATGAAAATCAAGGACAGGGGACGTATGGATTGGGTGGTCATCAAGTACGACAACGAGGTGTTCGGCAAGCGTATGCGTGCGCATACCCTCGCCAAGTTCGGACTTGCCGAAGAAGTAGCGGCATAACGCATTATCACGCACCCCTTTAAAAGGGTGCTTTTTTATTTCCCCAGACTTTAAAAGTGCCGAAAAGAATATGTGTTATAATCGGCACAAGCAGTTAATATTAAAACCATGAATGAAGAATACGATTTTATTGCAGTGGGCGATACGGTGACCGATGCATTCATCAGCATCAAACAAGCGAGTGTGTTTCGCTCCGAGAATGCCGATGGTGTTGTCGACGAGGAACTTTGCTTCGTCAACGGAGCCAAGATTCCCTACGAAGAAGCGACCATCATCCCCGCTGTGGGCAATTCCGCGAACGCCGCAGTGTCCGCAGTACGCCTAGGCCTCAAGACCGCCTTTGTCGCTGATGTCGGTGACGACGAACACGGCAAAGAGATTCTTGCGACCCTTGAGAAGCAGGGCGTCGGTACGCGCTTTGTGCGCACGCATGCGGGCATGCCGTCCAACTACCACTATGTGCTCATGCACGGCGCTGAGCGCACTATTCTCATCAAGCATCAGAAGTACCCGTACAAGCTTCCTGCGGACATGGGCACCCCGAAGTGGCTCTACTTCTCTTCTGTTGGTGACGACTCACTCCCCTACCATCAAGAAATTGCCGAGTACCTCACCGCACACCCAACGGTGAAGCTCGCCTTCCAACCGGGCACATTCCAAATCAAACTAGGCCGTGAAGCGCTCAAAGATTTGTACGCACACACCGAAATATTCTTCTGCAACGTCGAAGAGGCGCGCATCATCCTTGGCATCACCGAGCCCGAGGGAGGCAAGCTTCCAAAGCTCATGTCTGCACTCGGACCCAAAATCGCTGTCGTGACTGACGGACCAAAGGGTGCGTACGCGTACGACTCCTACACCGGCAAGTCATATTTCATGCCCCCTTACCCCGATCCAAAGCCACCAGTTTCACGCACAGGAGCCGGAGACGCATGCTCGTCCACCATCACGGTTGCACTCGCACTTGGGAAGTCGATGGAAGAAGCGCTCCAGTGGGGGCCCATCAACTCGATGAACGTCGTCCAGCATGTGGGTGCCCAGACAGGACTACTCACCCGTGACGAGCTTGAGGGCCTCCTCGCAAAGAGACCAGCCGATTATGTGGCAAAAGAAATTGCCATATAATATTTAAGGGGTATGAAAAACAGCATCAAAAGATGCTGTTTTTTATTTTCCCCCCTTCAATGTTTCGATAAACGATTTGTTCGTACGGTCGAATTTTTCTTGGCGCTCTTTGCTACATGCGCTCACATGAGTATCAAACGCGAATACTCGAATACGGTTACCGCAAGAAATACACGTCTGGCAACACGCCATGACATGAACAACTCGCACGGTGCCAGATGCATCGTTTGCGAGATGGCAATCACAATTGCAAATATCAAAATCGTTCGAAATGCTACCCAGCATAATAAGAACCTTTGGTGACTTAACTGCGAAAACAGTAGCATGGACATATGCGCCTCGCAATACAATGCGCGAGGTGCACCACTATACACATACGTATACTGTTTTGCTCCTAAACTTGCTCGTTATCACCAAGCGTCGAGTGCGCGAAAGAAGTGTTCGGGAATTTTTGTGTAATTCGATCAATAAAACCTGCGGTTTCTTCGGCAAGCACTTTATTTGCTGGGTCCAAGAGACGAGCAAAATCTTCTGGAGTGTGGAAGTCTCCCCCACCTCCCGGGATGAGGCTGTATTTTTCAATGAGTGAGCGCACAAGTGCACGATCGGCATCAAAAGAAACGCCAAGTTCTTTGTCTTCTTCGCTCTTTGGATCAGAGAGTGCATAGACCGTTTCAATCCCATCAATGCGACCTTCCTTTGCGATTTGCTCTAAGAGTGTGGGAGTTAATTTGTGCTTGATATACGTCCAGTGCGCGAGAATCGCAATACCGCCGGCATTCCGAATAAGTGCGACCGCTTCGTCCATTGAAAGACGATGAAGGTACGGGACGTAAATGCCGGGAATAAATGCCTGATCAACAAGTACCAGATCAAAGATGCGACCCCACGTGTCTTTCTGGACTGCGGATTCGTACCGAGTATGCTGAACCTCATATTTTTCAGCTACTCTCCTCCACTCTTCCATCAACGTATCAACTCTCACTAAGTTTTCAGGATGTGACATCAGCGCACGGACGATATGTGGCCTTCCCACATTGCCATCATCCGACTCTGCGAGTACTTCTTCCACCGTGAGTATAAAACCTTCTCTATTTAAACTTTCCACCACACGCGTTGCGCGTTCGAGTCGCTTTGCCTTTGCGTTTATACAATATGCCCGAAGATTGCTGTCTCTGGGGTTAACAAAAAGTCCGATAATATGAAAGAGTGAAATTTCTCCTTCTACTTCAGCAACATAGTTTGCCGAGACCTCAATGCCGGAGATCAAATTGACAGGATGCTGCTCGGCTTTGAGTTTCGCAAATAATTCCGGCGGAATAAGCGTGTCATGATCGGTAAATGCGATCGTTCCAATGTTATATTTTTGTGCAAGCGTAAGTACTTCTTCGTGCGTAAGCGTCCCATCGGACGCATGCGTGTGACAATGGAGAATGTGGTACGACATGGGTATTAGACCATTACTCCCGCAACACTAAAACCGGACTCTGCTTGGCACCGACTGTGCGCGAGTACCAGCACAACGATAAGCGCGAAGATAAACGCGACAAACACGGCCGCAGAAGCAATATCTTTGCTTTTTCCAACAACATGATGCTCACCGGGATGCAAATGATTGAGCATTGTCTCAAACGCAGTATTTACAAGCTCCACAAGCAAAATAAGAATGTATGAAAATACGTAAAGAAGAAGCTCCCATGATTCAAACGGTGCAAGCAGCCATCCGACACCGAAGTAGAGAGGCAGGCCATAATTCACTTCCATCCGAAAGCTCTTGTCGCCATGATAGGCATGCCACAATCCTTTAAGAGCAGAGACAATGCTCCGCCCTATTTTCTTCAAGTCATGTATCACTGATTTCATATCAACAGCATAACACGGGTAGCTCAAAAGAAAATCCGCCCTACTCACTGGGGCGGAATATGAACTAGGAAAGTTTTTTGAGGCCTTGCCACCACAGATTGGGATGGGTATCGAGAAGTGCTTGATAGAGGAGCTTTGCTGAATCGGTCTTGAGAGCGCTACCGACATTCTGAATCCAATCCTTGGCGTCGGAAAATCCCTGAATCTCAAGCTCGCGTGCACGGACACATGCTTCGAGATAGTCGGCATCTTTTGCAACAATGCCTTCTTGGCCTTGTCTTTCTTCAACAAGATGCCACAAATCGTTGATCTTTTCTCCCAATACACCGAGTGGAAACGTTTGATCGCGAATAGCTGCCTCTTCATCCACTTGCACATAACGTGCTGTAAGCTTGTCGAGCTCTTTGACTCGACATTCGTGAACATCGTGAAAAAGAAGGGCGGCAGCAACACGTTCGGGGTTTTCGATACCCTCACAGACTGCGAGCGCATATCCAATTTGAGCAGCACGGGCAACATGACACCCAAGCGGCTCTTTGGGTGCGCGAATAAGCCTCCACCCCGATCGTGCTTCCTCAAGCTGTTGTCCGAGCTCATAGACAAAATTTGCAAGCTTGTTTGGATCAACGTTGTTGTGCATGTGGTTTCCTAAAAAATTTCTCAGTCCTTTTTACCACATCATTTAACAATTGGAAAGGTGAGGATAAAATCGGTGCCTTTACCCTTGATGGACTCTACTCCTATTGTTCCTTTCATTTGCTTCACCATCTCTACCGTAATCCAAAGTCCGAGGCCTGTGCCGGTAATCTTCTGCGTCTCTTCGTTTTTCACTCGGAAGAATTTCTGGAAAAGCTTTTGTTGGTCTTCTGCAGAAATTCCCATACCAGTATCCGAGACACGGATCATCAGGCTGGTTTCAGTAACGGAGGTAAGTACACGAACCTCTCCCTTTGGCGTATATTTGATGGCATTACCAACCAAATTGACCATCACCTGGCGGAAGCGGTCGGTGTCAACCGAAATAGGTGGGAGCTCCTTCATTTCATATGAAAGTACAAGTTCTTTGTCCTGTGCAGGCTTCATAAATGCTGCGACAACAGCATTAATCTCGAGTGATACATCGAGTGTGGTAAAGCGAAAAGACATGCGTCCTTGTTGCAGCTTTGCGACGTCCAAGATGTCGCCGATCAGACCGTTCAGCTGCACTGCGGCATTATCAATATTTTTCAGATTTTGTTTATCTGCGTCGGTAAATCTCTCTCCGTCGCCGAGCAAATCAACATACCCACGAATGATCGTAAGTGGTGAGCGTAGTTCGTGTGCCGTCATCGATACGAAGTCATCTTTCATTTGATCAACTTCTTTCAGTCGCGCATAGAGACTTGCGTAGTCAATAATTCGCGCTTGCCTTCCAAGTAGCACCACGATAAGCAGGATGATTATTCCAAGTACAATATAAGCATCGCGGATGTTATCAAGAGATACCTTGTCCGCTTGCGCCATTGAAATATCGGTGAGTACAAAACCTGCAACATGATTACTCGAGGTTGCATTTATGGCGCGTGCACTCCGCCAATATCGTGCGCCTCCCAGAAAAAATTCTTGTGCGTACACTTGCCCACGATCTCCGGCTGCCGCAGAAAGTAGAAACGTAGAGAGCGGGTCTAGTTCAAGCGAAGTGCCAACCTCTTTCTCGTTCAGAGAGGCGATAATGGGGTATGCCTTGCCATCACTCGCTCCAAGTATCTGAAAATGAATGATTGTTTCGTTGCTGGCAGCTATTTCAGCGATACGGCGACCCAAATATTCCGGCTCAAGCATACGCTCACTCGCAAAGAGTGCGAACGTGTCCTGCAAAAGCCCGATCCTGCCGCGTTCGAGACGATCCTGATTATCTCGGGCAACCTTGAGGAATTTTTCACTTGTAAAAAAGAAGGCGAGCGGGATTGCAATAACCAAAAACAGCGTGTAAATAATTTGCGGATTATTGCGCACAAACATCACACCACGCTCCACGATTTGTGAAAAAGTATTCATATTACGTGCTGTGATGAGTAGTTAAAACTCCTTCCTTCCTGTGGACCGCGAGCCCAAGCACGGAAAATGAAACACCGAGCAGCGCAATGACGATCGCAATAATTCCGTAGAGTGACGCGCCGCCAAAAAAGGTTGGCGCCACAGGATTAATCGGCAGTGTTTCTCCAATGGATACAGCAGCAGCTTCTTTCACGAACGGAAGTGGTACGGATTTTGCCAGAATGCGTCCTCCTCCATCAGTAATAGTACTGATCACATGATGTGTGCCATCAGGGAGTTCCCGGTCGAGTGTATATGTCCATGCGCCGGTCGCGTCCGCCTTTACGGTGACAACGATTGGGTCTGAATACACAAATAATGTGACAAAGCTATTTGGAGGTGATACTCCGGCTAATCGTAATGTTTTTACGGTCGCATTACCCTCCTCATCAGTTCCAACCTCAAGCGCGCTCACTGACGAAACTGTGAGAAGCGTGCTATTGGTTGTGCCTGAGATGAGTGGATTTTCAAGTTGCACTTCTTCGTCAGCGCTGGCGTCACCTTCTGCCGTTCGCAATCCTAGATTGTCGGAATTCCCATTCGGATTTGTGCGTGCAATAATTTCCTCACTATCGCCAAAACCGTCATTATCTGTATCCTCATCCTCTGGATCCGTCCGATACATATTTATCTCGTCATAATCGGTAATATCGTCCTTGTCGGAATCAATAAATTCACGTGCGCCAACACGCTCGCTCCATATACGCTTCTCCTCTGCGGTCAGACGTGCAAGTGCTGCTTTTTTTTCATTAAGGGATTCGTGGGTCGCCAAATCATTTTTCACGATCGCTTTGGTGCAAACTTCCTCATTTGCCAATTCCGCGCAGTAGGCAAAAAATTCTTCCGCATTGGTCACCACCTCAGGCAGCTCTTGAGGTCGGCGCCTAGGCTCGGAGAGCATGAGCATCACCCGCTCAGCGGAAATACCATCTGCAAATGACTGTGTTGTTTCTTCTTCTCCATATACGACAGATCGCGCATAAGAGGTGCATACCCCGGACTCCTCACTCTCACAGAACGTCCTACATTCTAATGAGTTCGTACAAGCACTTGGCTCATTCACCCGCAGAAGTATCTCCTCTTTTTCGGGAAGTGTGACAGAAAGTGAGGTTGCTACTGTATTGTCTTTGTCGCTACTATATGCGTTATCGGAAGCTGAAGCGGCTCCCTTGTGCTCAATCGTTATTGAAGTGGGGAGCGTATCGATGGTCGAGTTGCCACTTCGGACCACGTGAGCTTTAAGAATGTATTGTCCTTCGGGGACATTTGCTACACCCCAATAATAGACCCAAATATCCGTACTCCGGGTTGAGAGCAAATTATCAATGACTGCATTTCCGATTTGAATTGTCTTGCCTGTTGCTTTTGCGTATGCAACGAGAGTTATTTTACTTGCAGCAGCCACTTCAACACGAAACTCTATGGCTTCATCGTCAAATATCGGAGTAGCCCCCGTGACCGGAATGTTATTCGTAAACATTTTCATAGCTGGGCGGGAGAGTATTGTCGGCACAAACGATGATGAATGAGGTGGGAGCATTTCAATAATCGTGGGAGTATCTGTGGTTGCCGAGCCTGCTCCTGTACTTGTTACACTCATTTCGCTTCCAAGAGCTGGATACGAGCCTGCGCACACCCCTTTTAATTCAAAGGTACCGGAATTACTGTCTCCGCTAATAAATCCTAAATTCGGAGTTCCTTGCCACATATATACTCCATTCGGAAGCGGATGTTCCCCCCACGAGAGTTTCATGTCACTCACACCCGAATTAGAGGTGACGGCAAATGTGCCTCCCGAAAGGGGCGAGATGGCAAACAACACTCGGGTCATAGGCTGAACACCCGAACAATCTGTCTCTGGAGCTGGGGTAACGGCGAAAGAAACAGGTGCTGTTTCTTCGACGATAATTTGCGTGGAAGGCGTGGGTGATACGTTGCCCACAATAGGAGTACTGAGTGTTTGTGCAAAAGCACCGTTGGTCAGATATGCTGCAGCTACTGCTATGCCAAATACAATAAATGCACCGACCACATGCGTTGCGATATGCGAAACAAAATGTCTTTCAGGAAATTTTTTTCGCATGTTACTCCTAGCGCGCGATTACCCGTTTCACCGCATCAACTATTGCTGCTATACCCATGCCGTAATGCTCGACAAGTTCATCAGGTGTACCGGATTGGCCAAACTGGTCGTTCACGCCTATAAATTCTTGTTTTGTCGGATGTGTTCTTGCAAGGAATTCTGCGACGGCGCTACCCATGCCACCCATACGCTGATGCTCCTCTACTGTGACAATTGCGCCGCACTCGCGGGCAAGGTTCAATACAGATCCCTCATCGAGTGGCTTTACGGTCGGAAGATTCAGCATTTTCACACCAATGCCTTCGGTTTCAAGCTGCTTTGCTGCAATAAGGGCGTTATATACTAGCGAGCCAGTCGCGATGATTGCGGCTTGTGCCTTCATTCCCTCTTTGGGAGCAAAAAATAATTGTCCCTCTCCTATAGCAAATGGAGTCTCCTCGGTGGTCACAATTGGTGTTGCCTCGCGGGCAAGTCGTATGTACACCGGACCATCCCACGCAGCCGCGGCGAGTGTGGCTTTCTTTGCCTCAATCGAGTCGCAGGGTGCAATAACGGTCATGCGTGGAATCATACGCATAAGCCCCATGTCCTCGACTGCCTGGTGCGTTCCCCCGTCGGGGCCGACAGAAATACCTGCATGTGATCCGATGATTTTACAGTTCTGATTATTGTAGGCGATTGTTGTGCGAATCTGCTCCCAGTTACGTCCGGGAGAAAACATTGCATAGGAACTGAAGAATGGAATCTTGCCCATTGCTGCTAGTCCTGATGCAACTGATGCCATAGATTGTTCTCCGATGCCAACTTGAACAAATCGCTCAGGAAATTTCTTCGCAAACGCCAGCATTTTTGTTGAATCAGTAAGGTCGGCACACAACGCAACAATGCGATGATCCTTTTCGCCGGAAGCGAGTAGTCCCTCACCAAAACCATTGCGAATTGGAGCTCCTTCGACGTCTTTTTCAAAAACTTTTGGATTAAGTATTGCGGGATTCATGTTGAATTATTATGAACAATTATACCACTGATATCACTTTTGCAGCACGAGAAGATATCATTAGAGCGCCATTCCCCCATCCCCTTCACGCGCACCTTTCTGTTTAACCATCATTCCGATAACGGCAAATGCCACAAGCAAGAGAGCGATAAACAACGCAACAAAAAGGTAAAAATATGTTCCCGAAAAAAAGCTCGGAGCGGCCTGGCTGGGAAGAAGATCTACTGTTCCAAACGAAACGGCTGCGGCAGTTTTGATAAACGGTGCTGCTTCAGATTTCGCAAGAATGCGTCCACCGGTATCCGTAATCGCACTCACGACTTCATGTGACCCATCGGGAAGTTCCTGATCCAATGTATACACCCATGCTCCCGATGCATCAGCTTTCACCCGAACGACAATAGGCTCGGAAAAAATGTAGAGCGTCACAAAACTGTTGGGAAGTGCTACTCCAGTAAGCACGAGTGTTGTGGATGTCGCACTAGTCTCAGGATTTGTCTTAATTCTGCCCTCGACATTCTTGATGGCAAGGAGATGTGTTCTCTTTTCTCCAAGGAGTTTGGGGTTTTCGTACACAATAGCGTTAGGATTTGTATAGGAAGTTTCCATTTCCATTGTTGATGCGTCACCTAGAGCTGTTGGTGCTACTTTTTGAGCCAGTGGGTCTGTCCCCATAAGCAGTTGATCACCGTCACTTCCTCCGTCGCCGTTCGTATCAGCATTCTTGGGGTTGGTGCCATAAATATTGACTTCATCATAGTCTATAATCCCATCACTATCCGTGTCCTGGAACATACGCACACCCAGACGCTGAGCGAGTACTTTTGTAACGTCTTCATTGACAACAGGCGCCTCTCCCGCAGTAGAACCGGGTTGAGTTGCAACGATTATTTTTTCAGTTGCGTAGGTTTGACACTCCGCATGATTGCGGGGGTCGGCGCAGTAACTTGAATACTGCTCTACTGTGGTGACCGCCGCAACTGGCTCGAGTATTGCGGGTGACGAAATGGTGAGGTTTGACGTATTTGTTGTATTTGTTACCGGAAGTATAGTGGGTGGCGGAGTTGGAGCTGTTGTTGTCGGAGGTTGGGGTTGAGGCAGAGGCGTCGGAGGTGGGGGCGTTGGAGACGCGGTGGGTGGTGCTGCGCTGTCGCACTGTTGATTGAGGATAAACTCATTCGTCGGCACATGATCAAACATAAAGCCCGGTTTTGCAATCGCTTCCCAGCGCCATATGGCATTGGAAAATGTGTATGTGCCAGGCTCTTTCGTTCCGAAGTACACTCCATTACGCATAATTTTAAAGTATGCTCCGCTCGTGGGGTTTGCCTTAAAGATTATTGTTGTACTGCGGATGCCCGTCGAACTATCACAGAATGTCGTGCCTTTCTCTACCGTCGGAGTCACAAGGATCTTTGTTGTTGTCGTGGTGGTTGCTGTGGGGTTTGTGGTATCAGGAGCCACCACGGTAAATGAGTGAAGCGGGCTGGCTAAATAGTTAATTGAATATGTTGAGCTCCATACGCCAACACCAACAGTATAAGTCCCTGGATTCAGAGTTGCGCTGGACAGATAGTTGAATTGAAACGAGGATGCGGTGCCGGCAGCAAAGTTTACCCCAGGAAATTTTTGACTTCCAACCATAGTATCGCTTGAATTATATATTCGTATCTCCACATTGAGGTTGGAGAAACTTGTTGCTGAGTGGATGGTTGCTTTTGCTATTTGCATTTCTCCTGCTGTCAGGGGGTTTTTTGAAATAGACGAGCTTGCCACTGTCAGACCAGAGGCTGCGGTCGTAGCCGAACCGGGAATCGTCGTGACCATAATATTTGAATCTCCCGAACACTGTTGGGCGGCAACATTGCACGCCTGCACCTTAAAGTCATAGGTTCCACTCATATTCCCTGCATCAATTTCTCCAGAGGTGAAATTCCCAGGTAAACTCGCTCTTAACATCCACGTTGTCCCTCCTTGGGGTCGGGAAAAGAGTTTGTATTGATCCGCCCCTGTCACTGGTTGCCACGTCAATTTAACACTAGGATTGGGGGCAAACTGTCCTCCCGTCGCCAGAAAAGTAACGGTGAGATTTGTCGGTGCAGAGAGCGTGGTGGCCGTAGTGGCAGATGCTGTGGTCACATTATTTAAATACGTATATGTAGTCGAGCAACCGGTTCCCGAAAGACACGCATCAATACGATAACTATAGGTGGTTGCCGGTGTCAGTCCAGTGTCTGTGTATGAGGTTCCTGTCGTCACTTGAACCACAACAATCCACGATGCTGAGCCGGGAACCTGCCGAGATATGTTGTACTTATCCGCATTGAGTGAGGCGGTCCAAGAGAGCGGAGTGGTGGTACTCGTTGGAGTACCGGCAGTAAAGTTTGTTGGCGGTGCTGGGGGGGTAGTGGTTGTTGTTATGGTTGCGGTTGTTGCGGCTACTGTGCGTGTGACTGTGATTGAAGAAAGTGCTTCAGTGATCGCACCCGCATCAGCTTTTACAAAATACTGATGCGCCAAATTATCACCTGATACCAGAGTTTCGGTCCAGTCATTAGTAAAATTGTTGCCCTCGGCTACCCAGGCATGACGGGAGCCATCGCGGTAAATATGCCAACCAAGAATCCTGGTGTCTTTCTCACCCACGCGCTCCCAACGAAGTGCCATTACGCCAGGGGTATTTTCTGTGAGCCAAATAATATTTGGGGCAGGAATGGCTGAAGTTTGCGCATACCCGACCGCAGCAAGGACGACAAATGCAAAAATAACAAACAGAGGATACGTAAACTTTTGTAATCTTGAGTTAACTTTTACTGTTTCGTTCATGTTTATTCGTGTTCACTTTTAATTAAACCGCGAAGCGTACGGAGTTCATTCAGCGCTTCTGTCCCCTGTTTGTCTTTTGCCACAACATCGCCTGGACCTTTGCCGGGAGGGTTGCCGTGCCATTCAAAGCGGCGCTCGGTGAAGTCCACGCCTTTTCCGGGAATGGTGTTTGCGATAATCACCGACGGGCTGTTAAACACTGCCTTCGCTTCTTGGATTGCGTTGTTGATTGACTCGAGGTTGTGCCCGTCGATCTCCTGCACATGCCAGTTGAAGGCGCGCCACTTATCAGCCAGCGGCTCAAGGGGCATAATGTCTTCAGTAAATCCATCAATCTGAATATTGTTGCGATCAATAATTGCAATGAGATTGTGAATATTTTCTTTTCCCGCCAACATCATGGCCTCCCAGTTTTGTCCACAATTAAGTTCGCCGTCGCCCATCAGGCAGTAATAAAAACGGTTGGATTGGCGGCCGCGATCCATCCTATCCCCCAGCGCCATCCCGACAGCCTGCGAGAGTCCGGAGCCCAGGGGCCCAGATGACGTCTCAAGCCCCGGCAACCACTCACGATGTGGGTGTCCTTGAAGACGAGAACCGAATTTGCGGAGTGTGGTACGCGCTTCGTCGATTGAAAAATATCCTACATGAGCCATGGCTGCATACAGCACTGGTGCGATGTGGCCGTTTGAGAGGATCAAACGATCGCGATCTTCCCATCCGGGATTTTTTGGATCGTGCCGCATCGCATGAAAATAGAGCACGGTGAAAATGTCCGCCATGTCGAGTGGTCCCGCGGTGTGTCCGCTGCCTGCGTTGATTAGCATCTCAATGATCGTCTCACGAATATCGTTTGCCGTAAGCTCAAGCCGCTTTATCTTCTCATCGTGTAAGTGCTCCATAATTCAAAATAAAAATATACCTAACATATCAAATGGTAATCCAAGCCACGTGTCCCTTTCATTATACAACAGCGCCCCGAAAGTGCCTCACAGTTTATGCACCTTTCAGTTTTAGGATGGTATCCAGCATATCCTCACTGTTGAATATTGCAGAGCCTGAAACAAGTCGGGTAGCACCAGCCGCGCGAAGAAGTGGCGCGCTCTCAAGGTTGACTCCCCCATCTATGCTAATAGGTAAGTTGGGGTACTTTATGCGCAGTGCGTTGACATGAGCAAGAACACGCTCATCAAAAGGCTCGCCCTGATATCCGATCTTTGCAATGCCCATGCACTGTATAAAATCAAACTTCTCGATGTACTGTTCAATTTTTTCAAGTGGTGTCCCTGGGTCAATGGCGAGACCCACTTCGATAACTGTTTGTCCCCCTATCTGGCGGGCTCCCTCAATAAAAAAATCGTGATTAAAAAAGAGTTCGTGGTTCTTGATCGATTCAATATGAAAAATCAGACGGCTCGCTCCGAGCGGCAACCATTCCTCAATGTGTTTTTCCGGCTCCGCGATCATAAGATCGATCTCATAATCAAGCTCCTCAAAAAAAGGCAGTGCCTCTTCTTGATTTTTCATTCCAAGAAAGTGTACATCGTTTGCTTCTCCAGCATTCCGATATGGCCAGCTTTTTGACCCTACGAACACCCCATCCATAATGTCGATCTGCGCTAAGGGTAATACCCCCTTAATCCGTGTCGCTTTCGCAACTAAGTCATTAAAAGAATCAGGCATTATTGCAGGAATAATTTCAGTCATGTGTACCTATGATTATCGCACAAAATACCCTCAGAAAAAAGTCAGGGGCAGAAACTCAAACGCAGCTCTTAGAAGCGAGGCCAGAATCTTTTCGGAGACTCTGCAGGCGCGAAGCTTGGTTCCGTCAAGGCATTTCACTTGACGGATTCGCGCCGAGGACTGCCTTGCCGCCCCGCTGGAGGGCGGCAAGGTTGCTCCGAAAAGATTTGCTGGCCGAGCGGGATTTAGCGGTACGGCCAGATTTGCTCCAATTTCTTCAGCCGCCGAGCATGCCGCTCCTCTTCCAAAAATGTACTATCGAGCCAAAGTTTTACTGCAGCCTTCGCCTCGTCAATCGACATGAAACGCGCACCCAAAGAAAGTATATTGGCATTATTATGTTCACGCGAAAGCTTCACGATCTCAAGCGGACCACCATAGTAGACAGCGCAACGGACCTTCGGATAGCGATTTGCTACCATTGCCTCCCCTTGCCCTGAGCCTCCAAGGATAATGCCACGCGAGCCCGTCGGATCATGTGAGACTTCTTCAGCGGCGAGGTGAATGAAGTCGGGATAATCATCATTCAAATCATTTTGATGCGCACCCATATCGGCGACGGTATATCCGAGCTCCTTCTCTATATATGCCGCAATGGCTTGCTTCATATCGTAGCCCGCGTGATCTGTGGCAATAAAAATTTTCATATACTATTGTGCGCTTTGTGTTGTAGATGCGACGATGTGTTTTGCAACCTCCACAACGTGCATGACAAGCGTATTGGTATATCCCATTTCATTGTCATACCAGGACATAACCTTTACCAGATTACCGCCTGCGACACGCGTCATCTCCAAATCAACAATTGCTCCATAAAGCTGACCCACAATGTCCGACGAAACAACTGGTTCATCGGTCACGGTAAATATCCCAGCCCAGCGTGGATTTTTGGAAGCGGCGATGAGCACGTCATTTACCTCTTTGGCTGTTGTGTCGCGCTTGGCAATAAAAGTGATATCCGCGATAGAGCCGGCAATAACCGGTACGCGTACTGCAATACCATCAAATTTGCCTTTCAGATCCGGGACAGCTTCCGTGACGGCAATCGCTGCGCCTGTTGATGCGGGGACCATGTTCTGAGCACCTGCACGTCCGCCTCGCATATCTTTTCCACCGGGACCATCGACAATTTTTTGTGTGCCCGTATACGCATGAGTCGTATTCAGCAGTGCCGCTTCAACACCGATAGCTTCATGCAATATCTGAATCACGGGTGATGCAGCATTTGTTGTGCATGACGCATTCGAAGAAATCTGGGCATGAGCGAGCATCTTGTCGTTAATACCCATCAGCACAGTAACGCCAAACACGCCGGGTGCACACTCAATACATCCGTTGGCGTCGGGCACTGTCCCCTCCATGCTTCCTCCTTTGACAGGAGCGGTGATGACGACACGCTTGGCACCTGCATCAAGATGCACCTTTGCTTTATCATATGCAGCAAAGAATCCCGTGGACTCGACGACAATATCGACGTTGAGACGTCCCCAGGGTAGTTTTAACGGATCCTTTTCCTGAACGAGAATAACCTTCTTACCTTCCACAATAAATCCCGGTTCTTCTCCGCTCCCCACTGGAACAATTTCTACATCAAAATCTGCCCTACCGTATGTCGTGTCGTACTTTAAGAGATAGGCCATATTGTCGAGATCTCCCAGATCATTCACCGCAACAATCTCTAACTCCGGTCGCGTGCGTGCCAGTTTATAAAATGCCCGACCAATGCGTCCAAACCCGTTAATCGCCACGCGTACTTTTGTCATAGAAAGAGTAATGAAATAGTAATAGAAAGTAGTAATGTGTAACCCCCCTATTATAGCGCCCCATGGAACAAATTCAAAAAAACTATAATATTTGCGCCGTACATTAAAAGTCGACGGCACTCTCGCCACACAGCGTTAGCGACCTCATTTTTTAGATGCAGTTTCGTTTTTGCAGCACGCGAAATGTCCGAGGGGGCGTACGCGGCAGTACGTCCACCGGACTTTTGTGGGCGAAAAAATGAAAATGCGCTAAAAAAGGAGGTCGGGGAATATAAGCTACTAAACAAGAAAGTCTTGTTTGACGACTCCGCGTTTCAGCTCCATCGGTTCTGTCCTGAGCACCTCCTTATAAGTTCCATCTGGTTGTTTCGCCTCAACGGTCACATAGTAGTTTCCCGGTGGAACAAGGAAGTAGAAGCGCCCAAGTTCGTCGGTCACCACCTTCTTTGCGGCGGTATTCAATCCCGGATACCACACTTTGATCAATGCGAACGGTAGTGACTTTCCCGTGGTCTTGTTCATCACTCGCGTTATTTTGTGTGTGGAGTGCCAGAATATTTGGAATGCGAGAATCAACACATATATTCCGACCACCCCCATATTGAGTGGCGTTGGTGTCAAGAACAGCGTAGCCGAAGAAAAGAGAAATCCAATGTAAAAGGTGATATTAAATATCCAGCGTCGAATATTTTGTTTTTTGGAATACACCTGAAATACCTTATCTTGGTTCTTTGCAAACTCGTTCCAATCAAACTCAACAGGGTCAAGTGGGATATTGTATTGCACGACGCCACCTTCGCGAACTTGAAATGGATCACCATAATACAAGTTTTCATATAATTCATCGCGTGCGGCTCCTTTCAATTTTTCTGAAGGAAACTTATAGTGCGTCTTATTAGCAACGATGTGGTATTCTCCTGGACTAAGTAGAAAGCCGTACCGTCCGTCGAGATCGGTGATCGCCTCACCTTTTGACTGAGTACCACCTTGTATCTGCGCAATCACATACGCAGGGTCGAGGGGACGTTTCGTGACGGAGTCATAAACTACACCCCACGGTTCGTTTCTTTTTTTGCGGAAGAGTCCTGTGATAAGTCCGATAAATTTAAGCAGCAAAAGATAGAGATCGTACACAGAAGTCACATTTGTTGTCAGCAAGACGGCCTGCGAGACACCCACTGCGACACCGACTCCAGTTGCAGCAGGCGACATATTCGCTATTGGTTCCCGCACATTCTCAATAATGTCAGTTACGGCTTGTGTAATCGCGGGAGGAAAAAACGTAGGAGGTACTACTGGAAAAAATACGCGCAAAGTTCCGTTTATCCGAGAAACGATGTTTCGCTCATGGTCCTGAATACTGATTGTGAACAAGTAATCCCCCTCTGTTTGAAATGGCGGGAGTACGGTGTCGTAAAACGAACCCACCGCATTTATCCGTAATAAATATTCGGATGTCGCTCCAGAACTATTCGGGTTCGTGATCGTAATTTTAATTGTTTTTAATACCTCGGGGAGTACGATATATGGTATTGCAACGCGAAGATTTTTTTTGCCATTTGTTCGCACGACGCCGTTTTGCATAAGAAGGCGCTCTTCACTCACTTCCGGAGCAAGTGTAATTTGGGTAAATATTACATCTCTGAGACTGAGCCCCCAAGTTGTCTCCGGAGAACCTCCTGGTGGAGCAGGTGGCGGGGTCACAGGTGCAGGTGTGGGTCCGCCAGGTGTAGGCGGCGGAGGAGGTGTTCCTGGAGGGGGGGTGGGTGGAGTGGGGGTGGGAGTAGGTGGAATAGGTGGTGGAGGAGGCGGGGGGGGAGGAGTAGTTCCCGTTGTACCAGAATATAATGCCCCAGAAGAATAATTTGGAATACCATCACGTGCAAACGCCGTGTAATAATATAGTGTTGAAAGTGAGAGGCCCGTGTCATTTACCGCGGTGCCCGTCCCCTCATATACGAGTACCCCACCAGTCGGTGTTCCGGGGTAGCCGCTTGTCATGCGCATCACCCGTACTGCTGCAAAGTCAGGATCGCTCGGATTAATCCAGGAAAGTGCAATGTTCGTCATTCCGGGTGTGCCGGTAAAATTGCTGGGGTTTGCTGGAGGTGTGGTATCAGGCGGAATAGGGGGCGTTGCAGTAGTAAACATGCCAGTAAACGGAGTACTGTTATTGTTGGACGCATCGCGTGCAGTAATGCGGTAGTAATAGAGTGTGCTTGTTGCAAGTCCAGTTATGGTCATCGAGTGGCTTGTGGTAAATCCCACCTCACTTATGGTCCCGGCCCCATAGGTGCTGGTTAGTCCCCATTCAATGGTTGCTTGGGCAGATTCATTAGTGGTAAAGGTGATGGTCCCGGTAGTATAGGTAGATGTTGCTGACACTGCCGAAATAATAGGGGCAGTCGTATCAGCTACAGTAAATGACCATGTTGCACTCCCAGCGAAACCGACAAATGAGTTGCCGGCGGTATCCGCAAATGCGCCACCGGGAACTTCGATATAGTAGCTCGTGGTGTTCTGAAGTGGGGTGGTGAGCGTGATCGTAATAAGTGACCCCGACACCGCGACTTGTGCGCCGCTGACGCTTACGGTTTCTGCAATACTATTGTCACTAACACGTTTGACCAGAATGTTTCCGGAAAATTTGTTTACCGTTTCGCTCATCGTCATACGGAGAGTTGTGGTTGGAGAAACACCTGTTGCACCGTTTGAGGGGTTAAAAGAAGTGACGTTTGGTGGCGTAGTGTCCCCGCTTGAAGGCGGAGGTGGTGGAGGAGGAGGGGTGGGAAGAGCGGTAACTGAAAGCCCTACAGTGAATGCGTCGGTCGCTGTCGCGGTTGCACCAAAAGCATGGCTAGGGAGTAGTGTGGGGTAAGCTACAAGTAACACAAATGCAATAACGAGAATTGCAATCCTGCTGACTGTGTTTTGCTTAAGTATGTGTACCATTTTGTGTGAGTGTTTCTACTGAGCCAGCACCGTGAGAGTTACCGCTGCTGCATACGATCCGATGGGCTGAGTATTGGACGCACCCGACTGTGCGCGAAACCGTAGCGTCGTTGCACCTCCCGTAGGATGATTTGCAGTGGTACGTGTAGCAATAGTTTCAGTCGTCGTCACGAGTGGCATCCAGCACGCACTCGCTGTGTCTCCCGCACCAATATTGCATGCGGCACCGTTGTCTTTATATTTTTGAACTATATCACTCCCCTCTGGCGTAAATGCAAATTCAGAAGTAGCGGCACCAACACTAAATGTGAAATCAGGGTCAGCTGCCGCCGGTGTATAATTTGCAAAACTATCACCACCAGACACAAGTGCCGGATTAGTGCTTGCACGAATATTCATCGTAAACCCAGCAGGATTATCCGTCGTAATGGTCCATGCTCCGGAGCCGTCGCCCGTCCCTCCCCCCGTCGTGGTGATCGCCGGTGAAAGCGTGATGTTTCCTGGCGCACTAATCGCAAGGTAGGTTGTTTGCATTTGTTGATAGCCGGCCTTGATCGCGTAGGATGCACTTCCAGAAGTACCGACTCCTGACTCTCCAAGTGTGTCCTCGGCACGATACGATGTTGATGTACTCAATATGCCACCTACGTTGATGCTGTCTGTTTGCAGGCGATAGCTTGTACTTGATGCAACATAGGCCGATGCAGTAGGAAGGAGGCGGTACGTAGCAGGGAGAAGAAATACCAAAAACATAATCATCCAGAGAAATAATTGAAAGAGTGATTTTGTTGCGTTGTTTTGAGTATTTCGCATGTTGAGATCAATTCGCGCGATTACACACTGTGTCGGGATAATTGTAGCGACCGTCGCAAAATCCAAATCAGGAATACAAATACGATGGAGAAAATGAGCCAGCCCGAAGGCGACGGGAGCACAAAAAAGGTGACTATTTGTTCATCAATAATATCTTTATAACCTCGATTGAGCTCGAGGTGAGCGGTATAGCGTCCAGGAATAAGGGATTCAGTCATGTTCATCTCACGCATTCGAGTAGCACCGGGGAGCACCGCCCATGGGTCAATTGGAAGAACATGTGTCTTGCCAAAGAGAGAGCGAACGGTAATGCGGCCATAGGGATTGAGGTGTACTGAACCGGTATTTTGATAGGCAACCTGCATGCGCAGTGGTTCCAAAATAGTCGGAGACTTTGTCGTCTGCGCGTTGTTAAATAGTCCGAATGCCGCAAGCTTTCCTTCCTCTAAAACTTCTCCTGAAATTCGCACATAGAGTAGCGCCGCGATACGGCTCTCTAGAGAGACGTTCGTCTCAGGATTCCCTGCCTCCGTAATTTTCGAAAAATGAAATACTACCGAGCCATATTTACCCCCGGGTTCCGCGCCCTTCGGAATACGAATAGTAATGGGGATACCTATCTCCTTTCCTGTCTGAATTTCAAAAGAAGTTTGCGTTACATTGAGGGTTTCCTTTAAGGAGTGAGCTCCGCTCGCCTCGCCAAGTAGACGCACCGAATCATCAATTGCACTTCCCTGGTTTTTTGCGGCAATGTCTTCGAAGGACACGCGGGCACGGAGCGGTTCTCCTGTCCCGTTTGATACAGTAAACATTACGCTTCGCTCCTCACCTGCCGAAAGCGTGACCTCTACTTTTGCAGGGCGTACAATAACCGCGTTCTGCGGAAGTACTTCTGCATGCGCCGAGTAAAAAAGGCTAAAATATCCCGAACAAACGGAGATAATAATTAAAAAATAGCGCACAGAGAGAGAGCGTTTACCCATCCCTGCATTATATCAATATGACATGTATGCGCCACCCATTGAGAGGGGTTTTATCTTTTTGAGGAAGAGGTGCTGGGAAATTCTGTAGCATTCCCTACTTCGTCATTAAGTATCGGTTGTATAAGGATAGTGCCAGGTGTGTTCCCTTCTGTGACAATAACTTCATCTGAAAATTCATAATTCTCCATTGATTCTGGGAGAAAAATGGGTTCCTGTAGGAGAGAATGGGAAATCTCGGGTTCTACTGTCTTTGCGTCTCCCCTTTTGCCAAGTGCTTCAACTACCGCACCGATTTGTTTGTTTATGAGTGTTGCATAATTGTTTAATCCTGCTACATTCGAACCCGATAAGAGCAGGTAGGAAGACACAACGAGCAGTGCGATAAATGCAATGTTAAAGCCGAGACTTTTTGTAAGTAGTTGCGTTCCGGCAGGTGTGACAAGGTGATGTTCCTCGATCACCATTGGCACTTGGGGCATTACACGCATCATCGGGATCGGTGAATTTGGCTGAATCCGTTGCGTGTGAGCAATTTTCTGATCGGCGGCTCCAAAGAGTGGAGAGCCGTCGGCAGTAACGGGCATTTGCTCTTGGGCTGCTACTTTAGGACTTAAAAGATGAGATGCCTCGGTGTGTACTCCTTCGGCAAGTAAAGCTTTGGGACTCTCGTGAGTTAGCAATACCGTTTTTGTTTTTGGTATAAGAGGTGGAAAAAGCGGAAGATTTTCGTGATGATCACGCGGATCTCGCGACGTGACGATGGGATGATACGGCGAAAGCGAAGATGTGGGGTTCGGAGTCTCTGTGTGCGCGGTATTTTCGGTTGTTTCTTTTCCAAGAAGACGAGCGTCCCATTCATCAACGGGAAAGGACGATGGGTATATCAATTTAGGAACCTGCTCTTCATTAACTTGTGGGGTGACAACTTTATCTTTTGCAATTGGGATATGTACCACGTGATGGATTGCGTGGGGAGTTTCTTTAACTTCTTTTTTTAGTAGAGGCGCCGCCTCACCAAGTATACTTCCGTTGACGGGGGCAAGTATTTTTTTCTTCTCGGGTAAAGGAGCCGGAACTGGAGGCGAAATTACTTTTTCTTTTATTTGCTGATGGTGATTCGCATCAGAAACTATTGCACGCCCCGTAAAAGAAAAAACGTCTTTTTGTGATGGAGATTCCTCTCGCCCGCTTTGTGCGAAGCTGGGAACTGGTGTTGAAAACTGGGGCGGAGCTAGATTGCGGCTAACTTCTGCGCTTTCCACATCTTTCTGCTGTGCCGCTTCGGCAGGTGCATTAAGATCACTTTTATCAACAAAGGTAAGCCCTTCATATGAGAGCAAAATAGTTTGTGTTTCTTTAAGTAGCGATTCAAGTTCGATGACATGCTCGCCCATATCACGTTCTAGGTAATTCACCTTGTGGAGCCGACAAAGGCGCTCGAGATAATCTTTCGTATATCCAGAAATCTTTGCGCCGACCTCGAGGGTGACATATCTTGCCTCTTTTCCCTCTTCGGAAAGCTGCGCAAGAGTTTTATTGCCTGTATCCATACAAGATTAGAATACAACAAAAGCTCGCATTGTGCACTGATGTTTTAGGGGCAGCGAAAACCTCAACATTGCTACGGCAAAGTAGGAGCAGTTCAGCTTTGCCCACTTGTTTGGTTTTAGGCGAATTCTTTAATCCAGCAGTTGTTTGAATACATCGGCAAGTACCGTAGGATTTGCGGAACCTTTTGTTGCCTTCATGCCTTGAC
>JAYTCK010000006.1:0-36777 GCA_043736515.1 bacterium | reverse complement strand
ACTTGCCGAAGGAGCGCGTATCTCGTCACACCGAGGTGGAAGTTCAAAAAACGATCCAAGGATTTATACGATTGAATAACGCCGTACGCGCAAGTGTCGATGTCTCAGAATTCATTCAACTCAAGAGTCGATTACTCGACATTGTCTCAGGGGCAATAGAAGATCGGCTTTATGTGGGAGCTCACGATGACCCTGCGGTATTTACATTGGCGCGAATTATTCGTGATTCACTTTCGATCGAGGGTTATCGCGGACTAAATGAAGAAACAGTAGAGATTTTGGTGTACTTTGCGACATGGCGCTCGTTATTTGGAGCCGATTCGTCGCTCTTGGTATACAAACACTGGGTCATGGAACACCCTGGATGGGAGGATGCTGGCGAGCTCGACCTCCACACACTCGGGGCAGCCTTTCCGCGTTTTGTTGCCCGCTCAAATCGACTCCTCGAGCACCCTTTAGGCGAGCGCATTCTCCCCCGTATTCGCAATCTCTCAATTGCGATGACTGTGGTGTACGAAATGGTGAAGCGCTACGAAGGGAATTTGGGCGCCATTCTTCGCGATCCCAACGAATGTGATTTACGTGTACGTGAAATTATCATTGAGCGATACAAGAAAGATCTCAGTCGATCTCGACGGCGCGCACTCCGGGCTATTGTGTATATTTTACTTACAAAAGCGTTACTTGCAGTTGTTGTCGAAGCAGCATATTTCACATTGTGGAGTGGTGCGCTCAACGAAGTTGCCCTGGCGGTAAATATCTTATTCCACCCAATACTGTTGTTTGTCATCACGCTTGGTCTCGTCGTGCCGGGGAGGCACAATACCGAACGACTTGTACTGCTTATCCATCAGATTGTCTATGGAAAGTTGCCTTACCCCATTAGTGTCGAGGCGCCACGCTTTGGATTGGTAAAAGATATTGCGCTTGCATGTTATGTTGCTATTCTTTCTGCATTAGTTGTGTGGATGACGTGGCTCCTCAAAAAAACAGGGTTTCATAATGTCGATATTGGTATTTTCTTTGTATTTTTGGCCATTGTTGTTTACTTTGGCTTCCGTATTCGTTATGCCGCACGAGGGATGGAGCTTCAGGGTGGCCGAGAAGGATTTCTTCGTTCATCCGTGGAACTCCTCGCGCTCCCTCTGGTTTCGGTGGGTCGTTGGCTCGTCACAAAATTTGAGCGGCTCAACATTGTAGCGATCTTTCTCGATTTCTTTATTGAGCTTCCGCTAAAACTCGTGCTTCAATTTTTTGATTCTTTCTCAAAAGTGCTTCGCGAAACCAAAGAGGAGATCTATTCCTAATGCGTAAATTTGGCGCCCCGCTTGTTCTTCGCCTTCTCGGTCTTACGCGAAACGAAGGAGGAGATATACTCCTAGATGCCGCATAGTATTGTGCTCTGATATTCCGCTTCTGCTATAATAGAAGAAGCATGGAACACGAAGGGAAACATATCGAGGCACAAAAGTTTTCTTCACCAGAAGAGGAGTTACAGTACCTCCGCGAACAAGTGGCGCACAAGGAACAGCAGCTCTGGCAGGAAAGTCAGCCGGCAAACAAAGAGGGAGTCATTTCTGGAGTGGTGACTGAATATGCAAAGCAGGCACCAGCGGCTACGCTTGAAGAGCATCTTATTATTGAGAATCCTCAGTTCGAAACGGTGGTATCACATATCGGTTCGCTTCCTCATCGCGAAAAAATGCGTGAGCTTTATCGCATACTTGAAGAAAAAGGTGCCTTGAGTGCCATGAATATCATACACGCGCTCGATAACCCTCATATTGAAGACGACTTCCATCGCGTCCTTGTTGAATATGTGAAGACGGGTGGCATAGTTCCTGGACTCGAAAAAGACCGTGATCTCGGCAAGCTCCTTCTCATGACGGTGTACGAGGTTACGCTTCCGTTTGCGGGAATGCACGAGGGTGAAAAAATACTTGCTTTCAAAGACGTTATTTTAGAGATGGAACGCTTTTATACGGGAATGATTCCGCTCCAAGGAGCAGCAATTGTTAATTACGGACACTTCACACTCGAACTGGCTCTTTCGAATTTTTCGAACGATATCGTATTTTATATTACTGTCCCCGATCACATGAGAGATATTTTCGTCAAGCAAGTTTTGGGCGCGTTTCCGATGGCAAAAATAGAAGAGCATTCAGGAGATTACAATATCTTCAACGAGTTCGGTGTCTCGGTTGGTTCATATGCGCAAACCACCAACAACTTTGTTTTTCCGATTAAATATTCCGACGAGAGCGAACAAGATCCGCTTACTCTTATTTTAAACACCTTTACCAAGATTGAACGTGATGGTGAAGCTGCTGCAATACAAATTGTCGTCTATCCCGAGACAGATAATATGGTAGGAAAGATCAAGTATGGGCTCGGACAAATCAAACAAGGTGTTTCAATCTCTCGGGCAACAGACATCCCCCTTACTACGGGCGCCGCAGTCGTCAAATCATTCACTGAATTTTTTCATACACAACTCAAAGACCCAAAGAAGCAAGAGAAACAGACAAATAACGACATTGAGTTTACTCAAAAAGCTGCGGAGATGATGGAGGAAAAGATCAAAGCACCGATCATTCGGGCAAATCTGCGGGTTGTGGTTTCTGCCGCATCACGATCACGTGCGGACGCGATTCGCATGTCTATTGAAGCTGCCTTTAATCAGTTTTCACGGCCACAGGGAACGGGAATCAAATTTGTTCCCGTTGAAAAAGCACGGCTTGCGACACTTCTGCACAACTTTACGTTTCGCGCCAAAGACGAGAGCGAAACATTAGTCCTTAACACCAAGGAATTAGCGACCATCTATCATTTGCCTGCAGGAATCTCACAAAAAGACGCGCCACAGTTAAAGGCTGTTAAGTCGTCGTCTGCGCCGGCACCTGCCGATCTTCCAAGTGAAGGGACACTGCTTGGTATAAATAAATACCGTGGCGAAGGGCGCGAGATTCGCATGACCAAGGCAGACCGCTTGCGTCATATGTATGTGATAGGTCAGACGGGAACTGGTAAAACCACGCTCCTCAAAAACATGATTATTGAGGATATTAAGGCCGGAAAAGGTGTGTGTTTTATTGATCCGCATGGCTCGGATGTGCAAGATATTCTCGCGAACATACCCAAGGAACGCATCGAGGATGTGATCTATTTTGATCCGTCTTATGTCAAACGCCCGTTTGCACTCAATATGCTCGAATATGATCCTGAACATCCTGAGCAAAAGATTTTTGTCGTCAACGAACTGCTCTCGATATTTAAAAAGCTTTACTCATCGACGCCTGAGGCAATGGGTCCTGCATTTGAGCAATACTTCCGCAATGCGACCATGCTGGTGATGGAGGATAGAGAGACGGGGAACACGCTCCTAGAAATCCCGCGCGTTTTGGCTGATGCAAGTTTTCGCAATCTCAAACTTTCGCGCTGCAAGAACCCTATTGTTGTGCAGTTTTGGCGCGATATCGCGGCGAAGTCTACTGGTGAAGCCTCACTTGCCAACATGGTGCCCTACATCACCAATAAATTTGACGTCTTTCTTTCGAACGATGTAGTGCGCCCCATCATTGCTCAGGAAATCTCTTCGTTCAATTTCCGAGACATCATGGACAACAAAAAGATCATTCTTGTGAATCTTGCAAAAGGAAGATTGGGTGAGCTGAATGCAAACCTCATCGGACTCGTGCTCGTGGGAAAGATTCTCATGGCAGCACTTTCGCGAGTAGATTCATTTGGCAAACCCCTCCCCGATTTTTATATGTACATTGATGAGTTTCAGAATATTTCAACGGATTCAATCTCTTCGATCCTCTCTGAAGCGCGCAAGTACGGATTGTCGCTCACTGTTGCGCATCAGTTCATCGCACAACTTGATCCGGGAATCAAAGATGCCGTGCTCGGAAATGTCGGCTCAATGGCGGTCTTTCGTGTCGGCTCTGAAGATGCACATTTTCTGGAGTCACAGTTTGCACCAATTTTTAAAGCGTCGGATATCATGAAGATCGACAACCATAATGCGTATTTAAAGATGCTCATTAATGGTAAGCCCGTCCCCCCTTTTAATATCGAGACAATGCCGCCGCCTTTGGGGAATCCTGAAATTGTAGAACAGATCAAAAATCTTTCTTACCTCCGTTTTGGTAAAGAGAGAAGTGTGGTTGAAGAGGCGATAATGCGGAAGTACCTGCCTGTTCCTGCGGCGCCTCCATCTGTGCCCCCCATGGCCCCCCCATCATTCGCAAAGCCAGTGTCACTGGCAGCACCACCTCAAACATCATTTGGACAAGCATTTTCGCAGTTACCCCCGCCCCCACCACCTGCTTAATAAATATTGAGCATAATATCTTTGTTCGCGAATGCTTTTTTGGTGTACAATAAATAAGCAAAAGAAGGGGGACTATTGACCCGGTAGTAGATCCTTCATCGCCGCTCGAAGGAGATGGACATGAAGACATGCTCGCCTCCTCCTCGCTAGACGAAGTAGAATTTGGCAAAGCGTGGAACGCGGCAAAGCCATTGCCAAATTTCACTAGCGGATTGACTTTTTAGCATTTTCTTGGTATAATATAAATATGAGCGAATCTCCATCATCTGTAGAAAATCTAAATTCGGAGAGATTAGCATCTCTTGCACGAGATCTTGAAGGCTGGAAACAGGAATTGCTTAACGATGCTATCGAAAAAGTGAAGAAGGAGAGTGACGAGGCCGAGTATATGAGATTCGAGGAGATCGTGAATGAACAAATCGCACGTGCGATCAAACTGTTCAACGAGAAGAACCTTCGTGTCACGAGTACATCCTTCCATGCTTTTGTTGCGAAACAACTTGGCAAAAAAACAGCTTCTGTACCCTCACAGCCCGAAGTTAATTCACAAAATAATGTTGAAGACCCGAAAGACATTGGTTCTTCGTTGAATGACCCCACAGCACCTATCGTGTTTGACACGGACAAGGAGGAGGAATTCAGTGTTGGCGAAGATGTAGCTCCTAAAAATAGTGACCCTTCAGTGTTGGCGGAGGACAGTGTGGATGATGGAGATCCGGAGCATTCACCTGATATTGAAGCGTTCCACAACGATGAAAGATCTCGACTTGAAGATATGTTTTTGCAAGATAGCATAGACGGATCAGATGCCGATCTGCTCCGCGAAGAGCTTAAGACACTCCAGCAACACGATAATGAAACGGGAGAGCGACGGCACTCACTTGAGGATCTCGTGGAAAAATATAATTACGAAGTTGATAACAATATTAAAGAGAAATTAAGCCTTGAGGACTTCGACTCCATTCGAAGCGTTCAGTCATTCAATCCTACTCCGGCGCAAAAAGGAAAGACGAATGAACGGGTGGAAACTGCATCCGATACTTCCGCGCTGGAGAGTGAGCCTGAAGCAGGTGGAAGTGGAGATAGTGACCAACAAGAAGTAGAACCGGAGCGCACTCTTTCTGCCGAGGAGCGTCAGGCACTTACTGCTGAATTAAATTTGATTACGGATGCGACTGTTGATGCACAGCGGGACATTATCGTGAGATATGAAGCAGACTTGGCAGATAGAGTGAGAAATCCCAAGTATACGGAGGAGGAATATGTGCAGGCACAGAATTGGCTCACAAGGCCGAAGGAACTTGCGCTTGCAATCGCGGGCAGAGATCGACTCATGGGCGATGTAAAAATACCCGACATTGCAGTCATGAATGCATATGAGCAAAAAGTTTCTGAAAAAGATCCCGTAAAGCGCGAGGCGCAAAAGAGAGCACTGTCACGAGAAGAGCGAGACGCGTATCGTGATGCATTTGGGAGAAAGAAGGATTTTACACAAGCGCTTCTCGACAGTGGTGTACGCAAGGGCATGGCGTATGGGCTATATAACGAGTTTGTTGATCGGGCTGCATCCCTCCAGAGATTTAAAGAAGGACTTGTCGCCGAACTTGAAGCTGGGAAAGAAGTGGTCATCAACAAAGGGAATCCGGATTACGATCTCTTGAAATGGCATGGCATTAAGGATGGTCCCTGGGAAGTAATTATTGATCAAATCAACGGAGAACTCGAACAATTTACTACTATTCCCGAGCCTGTAGCGCCCGAGAGACCTGCACGGGTTGTTCCGCTCGTCCGTCCCGAAAAGAACGAAAAGAAAGACGACGCTGTTTTGCCCCCACCACCTGAAGAAGAAAAAGCAGAAGAAGTAGCACCCATTACCGCACCGCCACTCACGGGTATATACGAGGTACGCGACGATGGCCACGTCTACAATAGTAACGACGCATCTCCGGAAGCGCTACGTCTCGATACCGATGAGCCTCTTCCTCGAGTATCTGGCCGCCCTACAAAGAAAGAAGAGAAAACTTCTATGTTCACGAAAAAAGCCGCCCCACTCCTTACTGTTGAGGGAGGCCAAGTAACGTACGATCGTGAACTTGATCCCGATCTTGCCCGCGAGAGAGAAACATTAACTGCGCTTCTCAAGAATAAAAATCTCATTCGTCCGGAAATGGAAGCCTCGCAATTACCCAAAGAGAGCGACCCACGCCTTGCCGGTTTATATAATATAGACAACAACGTAGTGCGTACTGGACTTACCGAAGGTGAAGGAGAGCGTATGACCCTGGAAGCAGCTCAGCCTATTGATATAAATGACACACAAGAGGTGACTCCTGATGTTTCGCCACAAACCGAGGAAACACTCGAAGAGAAAAAAGGAAAGGAGAAAGCCGCGTTTGAGAAATTCATGACACTTCAGAAAATATTTCTCACGGACCAAACTGCACTTATGCAGAAATTGAATGAGGCGAGAGCGAGTGGGGATATGAATATGGTTACCGAGCTTGAGCAGGAACGTAGTGAGATTGCGGAGACGTACGAAAATGCTATTGCAGAATATCAAAAATCAACCGTCACAGTCTCTCCGGAAGATCGCGATGAATTAGTACGCCAAGCGGCCCAGAAAACATATGAGGAAGAGATTGATACCTATGACGTCAAAGAAACATCCGACGCACCACGCGGCACGCCTCTGTATCGAGAACTCCAGAAACGAGCATACCTGGAGGAAAAATATCCCGAGGTAGTTGCCGCCATAAAACAGCTTGAGGACCCCATGCTTTCGCGAGAGGAGTGTACTTCGCTCATCCAGGCAATTAAGGCGCTCCCCGCTTTTGTGATGTTGGGTACGGGTCAAGAGTCCTATATTCATGACAGCGTTGGTTGGTCTCTGCCGCAAGGAAGAGAAGTAAAAATAGACTGGGATGCGTATGGAAATATAGGCCTCACATTTAACGAAGGCTCCGAAGACATACGGCAACTCCGGTTTGAAGAAGAGGTGGAAAAAATTGAAGAAAAAGAAGACCTCGCTTTTTTTGATCCGAAATATGAGCTTGCGAAGATATTGAAAGCACCAACGGCAGAGCGTCCGCAACTCCTCGCTGCTTACAAAGACAAGCTTATGTGGCAGAAGAAAGGACTGGCCGGAGTGCAAGCGGCAATGGAGGAAGACATCCGTACAAATCCTGACATGTCACAAGAAGAGTTTGTGAAGCTGTACATGGAGCGGGCGGCCGAATTCGCAGCGACAAAATCACAAAAGGAAATTGCCGAGCGTGTTTTTGCTCGGTATGCAGCAAAACATGAGGCGGTGCACAGAACGCGTGAAGAATATCCTGATAACAAAGCGCTTTTTGCCGCACTATTTGGCGTAGAACCGAAAGGTGAGATTGAGGTGATCGAAGGACCAATGATACTTTATCTGCGACTGCATGATTTAGAAGATTATGCGCTCGCACGCAGCAGTGAATCATTAAAAAACACTCCGCATGTTACCCCTGAAATGATCGAAGAAGCCTCGCATTCCGCGGGCTGCATGTTGCCAAATGTTATCCTGCCTGGATTGAACGGTTGTGTCACGCTCGAAAATGCACAAGGAAAACCATTCGATGAATACTCGAAAGAAGCTTATCTTCACGAAGAACAGCATGCTATAAATCAGCTTTCTGATTGGAAAAAGCAAAGAAATCTCGATACGCCACTGTATTCTTTGGAAAGTGCCAGAAATGCAATAAACGCAGTGGAGAAGGGAATGGCCGAAGGAGATGCTGCGTCGCTCTCCCTGAAAAAAATTGAAAAGCAAAAAGCAGAAGAAAAACTAGAGAATGCACTCACTCAGTATTTTAGAGTTTATCGCGAGCATAACGCTGAGGGGCAATATAAAGCAAAGGATGAGATATTGGCATATGCAAAATATGGGAGATCATTTGAGGAAGTATTTGCGATGCTTACCAGCACAAAGGTGGAAAATGGACTTTATGATTACCTCGCCGACAAAAAGTGTGACAGCAAGGACATACTTCGAAGCGCTGGGTTCGATGAAGAGACGGCAAATTCATTTGTACAAAAAGCGGATGAGATCAAAGCTCGTGTATTTGGTCCTGAATATCATGCACTGCTTCGCGAAGGGTTAGATGCCTATGAAGATCTTCGCAAAGAAGGCTATAAAGAGGAAGTCATTCGTGCGATCTTGCTTGAGGAACCGCTTGGGAAGTGGAAGAAAATTGCCGATCGGCTTATCGCACAAGAGACAGGAATTCCCGAAGAAACTCTTGAGAAGTACGAAAAGCAATTTAATATTTCAGAACATGATCTGAAGCGCATAGAAGGATTTCGTGAACTCACACCCGGTCAGCAGATGCTCGTACTTAAACAGCTTAATAACTACTCTGGTGCCCGAATCAAGGGTGAGGCACTTCGTGAGTATCGCGAATCATACAATGTGCTTGGAAAGCTCAGTGATAAGGAACAAGCATTTATACAAAAAGGTGGTTGGTGGAGGAAAGTTGCGATAGGTGTGGCTCAGCTAGGAAAGGGTGAAACCTACAAAAAAGCCGGCATGGCGTTAATGAAACGCAAAAATATTAACGAACGCGAGAAGGAGCTTGCAAGTCAGATGTTTACCGGTGAAGTGGACCAGAAAGCATTTCTTTCAGAGCTGGTGCGACAGGCAAAAGATGGTCCTGATGCCGAGATTGTCGAAGGAAAACTCGAGCTCAAGTTCTTAAAGACCACAGATATTGCAGCAGACCTCGCACCTTCCGATGCTGCACGGGTAGAAGCATTCAACCAAGTAGCGACACGATTCTCGAACACCCCACACTCATGGAGAGAATATAATGCAACCGAAGAGGAGCAAAAGAAATACGCCGCAATGCAAGCAGAATACACTCGTGCTTGTCATGACATGCTCGAGCTCAAGCGTCTTAAGGCGGGGGATGAACATGCTTCGCTCGCCCTCCTTGATGTAGAGCGCAAGGTGACCTTTAATCAGTTTTTCAATACCTACCCCGAAACCGAACAAATGCTTGCGGACATCAAAGACCAGGGTGTTTGGGGAAAGTGGGTGCTTGAAACGGCACAGACACGGGGAGGCATGATGGCGCTTGGTGGAGCAATTCGTACAGCTGCGGGATTTGCTGCTTCTCAAGTCGTTGCTAAGGCGTCACTCGTCGCTGCACCGCTCGCAGGCATGGTGGTGGGCGGAATTCGTGGACGCAAACTTGCCCGTACGGAAGTTGAAGAACGCGAACTACTGGCAAAGATCGGTATTTCTGATGCAAGCAAGGAGGCACGTAATATTGTCCCCGCAGGGAAGCTTACAGAGAAAATCCATCGCCTTAAGGCAGAAATCGATGCGCTACCCGATACTCCAGATCTTTCGCCTGAGCTCCGCGAAAAACGTACTACGCTTATGGAGTCACTTGATGCACGTTATACATATACAAAGGAGAAAATTGAGAGGGGGTTAGTTGACTATGGCGGAGAAAAAGCAATCGGAAATCGCTACGAACTTTTGAAAGCATTTGGTGTTGCAGCAGCTGCCACTGAAGTCAACAAGCATTGGAATATGGAACTCCACACGCGTCTCCACTCATTTATTGATTACAAGGAAGAGAAAATTGAAGAACGCCAAGAGGATTATGTTGATAGCCGAATGAAAACTGCCGCACTTTACGGAGCAGGATTTGGTTATGCTGGTGCATTTATGGCGGATTACTTCCATGGGCTGTATCAGTATGAAGGCGAAGTTAAGCATGAGGGCGAAATTGAGCCCCCAACAGCCCAAAACGGAGAGGATCAAAAAATAATACCGTCACAGGTGGCAAGCCCCGAATCTCCTCTATCTGCTGAAAGTAACGCGGCGATCGAAGCAGCGAAGCGTGACGGATGGACGAGTGAAACGATACGGCAAGCTCAGGCTGATGCTTCACTCAATAAGGCATATATCGACAAGATGATGGAGCGCGCAGGACGAAAACCTGAGGTGGGGCTATCCGATATGGAATTAAATGCACTTCAGGCAACCGACAACGATTCCACTCGCGCGACAGCACACGCTGCGCTCCTCAAGGCAATGGAAAATAGCCGTCTCTCGGATGACGAAGTGGCGCGCATCATGAATGAGCATCGCATTCCTTTGTCAACTGAAGAGGTGGGGGCACCGCATCAAGGAGGTGAAGACGTTGCAACGCTCATTCATGAAGTGAAAGCGGGAGATAACCTTACTAATATCATGAAAAAGAGCCTTCAGATCATGAAAGGTCTTACTCCCCTGCAACAAGAAAATGTTATTCAAAACTTTATTCGCGGCGTTTCAAAGGAAGAACTGAAGTCCATAGGACTTACCGATGTGCAGCGCATTGGTGTAGGAGATAAAATCGATATCGGCAAACTAAACGAAGTGCTTCTTTCGAAGAAGGTGAATGGCCAAGATCTATTCACACGCGCTCGCGCGCTCGGTGCGGCACCCTCTGTTGTAGAGAAATCAATTTCTCAAGTAATTTCAGTACCATCGGAGACAGTTTCACCTTTGGGAGGTGGAGAAATAAAAGAAATAATCGGAACATCTTCGAGCTTTGATTCATCCCTGATTGAAGCATATGCCGGACGATCACTATCAGCTTCAGAATCAAATGTGCTCCACAGCCTAAAAGGCCTCCTCGCCATGGCCGAGAGTGAGGAAGAAAAGCAAATGATTGTTGCAGCATCCGACCATCTCAAGCTTGCAATGCGTGAAGCCAATCGTCCACTCCTCCTCGGGGAAATGCGTCGTATTCTCGAAAAACATGGTGGACTTGATGCGCGCATCGCACTCCCCGAGGTACCCGCACCAATTAAGTCCGAGGAGTTACTCACCCCGGTCCGCGAAACACCGGTCGCCATAGCTCCAAAAGTCACAGAAGCAACTCCTTTGACCGCGCCCGCTAAAATACCGGAGATAGTTTCATCCGTGCGTCTCACTGCACTCACACCGGAAAATATCGCCAACTGGAATAATTACACAGAGATGCAAAAATTGCCTCTTGCACAAGGAGGAGCAGAGTCCTATCTCAAATTAGATACAGATCGGCTGTATGGCACAGATATGTTTGGCAAATCTGCTCCAGCATGGCTCTCACTTGCGAATCGCCCGGCCGCAGAAATATTTGGCGCACGCGGTGAGCGACTCGTTACACCCCCAAGCGCAAGCGACCCTTTTGTAAAAATCATTGAATACACCAAAGCACAGGGTTTTTTACGAGTGAATGGGTATGAACCGGTAAAAGGTGAGACAGTCGAGCAGTTTCTTCGCAGGGCGCATACCATGAAAATACTCGAAGATGGCCCTAGGAAAAATAGTTAGTAGATTGGAGCCACGTCAGCGACCTTATTTTTGAGCTCTATCGGTAAAAGAGTCGTATAAGAATCCGACTCCATGTAGGCGCTTTGCGCGGCCTCGCAATGACACGGTGGTGTGCGGTGTTTGTGCATGCGAGGCGTTGCGGTGAGGCTATTATCTGATAGGATAGGGCGAATACTCAATAATTTTTTGTTATGGAAAAGACACATCCTAAATACGAACGGACATTTATAATTTTGAAGCCCGACGCAATGCAGCGCTCGCTGGTGGGTGAAGTGATGACACGTCTTGAACGCACCGGCCTTAAGATCGTGGGCATGAAGATGATTCTTGCTACGCGCGCACAGGCGGCAGCACATTACGGCAAAGATGATGCTTGGTGTGAAAAAGTGGGCGGTCGTATTATCGGAGACATTGAGCGCGACGGCGGTAAGGCCGACAAAACTGCACTTCAGTATGGAAAAGATATTTTGAATGGCCTACTCGATTTTCTTACCTGCTCACCGGTCGTTATTATGTCGCTTGAAGGCAATCAGGCGGTTGGTGTCGTCAAAAAGCTTGTTGGAGGAACAGAGCCACTCACCTCTGATGTGGGGACTATTCGTGGAGACCTCACGAGTGATTCTTATGAAATAGCGGGTATTGACGGTAGGGCAGTACGCAATCTCGTGCATTGCTCAGATCATGTTGACGAAGCAAATCGTGAAATTGCGATCTGGTTTAAGCCGGAGGATTTGATTACGTATAAGAATATCTCCGAGAAGATGCTCTATGACATCAACATGGACGGCATACTAGAATAATCTGCTACTTGTCCACGGTCCATTTTGGGCACACTTTGAATTTGTCGGTGTGCCACGAGGGTACTTCCATTTTCCTAAGCGGAATACCACTAAGGAAAATTTGGTCGCTCACCCCTGGGGTAGGAGCAGTCTCCAACCCCAGGGGCACTGCGACTCCTCCGCATTCAAATTGCATCCCAAACTGAACCGCGCTGTCGTAATCCGCACTGTGGGTTTATTTGCCCGCTAAAACAATCTTACTCCGACCTACGTGGTGAACTGTGGATAAGTCGTGTAAAAGTCTTGTATAAAGCCACATTTATCCTGTGGATTGCGTGGGGATATTTGGTGTATAATAAGTGAGTATTCGGAAAAACCCTAAACGTGCAACCGGGCTGACCGAATCACCATAACCCGAGGGTTATCGGTTGAGGTTGCCCACCTGGAACAATTAGGTTGCATCCGAATACGTTATCTTAAAGAAACATCTCGTAGCGCAAAGTCGCACGAGATGTTTTTTTTAGTACTTCCACAAACGGCGATCTTCGTGTTTTTCCTTACAGGAACTGTCCACTCATTGGGTCTTTTGAAGACAAAAGCCCTCAATGAGTCTTGCAGAGCGGGTCCCATCCCGCTCCTCACTCCCAAACGACTCAGGAAGCGGTACCAACCCGTACGCTTCTCTGAGATCGTTCGGGCGGAAAAACGCGAATCTCATCCGTTTCTGGAAGTCCTATACATGTTCGACCCGGCGGTATTTTTTTGTTACCATGAACAAAACTAAATGAAATCTCGCCGAATTACACTTTTCGCGGCTGCTCTGATTATTGCTATTTGGGGGGTGAATGCAGTTGCTGTTCACCTTAATCTTTATTATCACCTCCCTTGGTTCGACATACCCATGCACATAATCGGTGGTTTTTGGATCGCACTTTTTGGATTAATTACTTATTACCACTCCTCTCTTGTGGAGCGGAAGGATCGAACCCCATTCTTTGTTGTTGTGTTCGCGCTCGCATTAACCATGTGTATCGGACTCCTTTGGGAATTATTTGAGTTCGGGGTGGATCACGGTATTGCCAGCATTGCTCTTGCCGACAACGATCTTGCAGACACGCTGGGCGACTTTGTAAATGACATGATTGGAGCCGTGCTCGCCACAGCATTCTTCTTGTGGAGGGGGTATAATAAAATCATATGACAACCAAGGCAAAAGTAGGTTTTTTTGGTGCAGTCGATTCCGTTACCGGATCAAATTTTTTATTTGAAGTAGGAGGGAAGCGCATTATGATCGACTGCGGTCTCTATCAGGGAGACAAGTTTGCCGATGACCGCAATCGTGAGAAGTTTGCCATAGACCCGTCTTCGGTAGATATCCTTTTGGTCACACATGCGCACATCGATCATATCGGACGAATTCCAAAATTCGTTCGCGAAGGTTTTCACGGGATTATCTATTCCACTCCGCCAACCGAAGAGCTCGCGCAGTTAATGCTCCACGATACTGTGAGTATTCTCCAGCGCGAAGCAACGCGGGACGGCCGCGACCCCATTTATGCTGAGTCTGACGTCATTCATACTATGAAGCTGTGGCGTACGCACGAATACTACGAACCATTCGCACTTATCGAAGGTGTGCGCTGTGAGTTTAAGGACGCGGGGCATATGCTCGGCTCGGCGATGATGTTTCTTACGGTGAACGGCACGACGATGGTCTTCACCGGCGATCTTGGCAACTCCCCCACGCCGCTACTTCGCGACACAGATTCGATAGAGGGGGTAACGTATTTATTAATGGAATCCGTTTATGGCGACCGCAACCACGAGGGAAGAGATGAGCGCAAAGAGCAGCTTAGGCAGATGATCATGCAATCAGTCGCTCGTGGCGGAGTGCTGCTTATTCCCGCTTTTTCGATCGAGCGTACGCAAGAGCTGCTCTTTGAACTCAACGAAATGGTTGAACACCATAAGCTTCCCGACGTAAAGATATTTGTTGATTCGCCACTCGCGATAAAAGCGACCGAAGTATACAAGAGAAGCGATAAATACTTTAACCAAAACACACAGCACATTATCAAGAGTGGCGACGACGTCTTCAAGTTCCCCCGACTCTTTTTTACTGAGGAGAAACATGAGTCGATGGCAATATGGGAGACAAAAGGTCCGAAAGTCATCATGGCAGGCTCAGGAATGTTAAATGGCGGACGTATTGCCCACCATGTGAAGCACTATGGCGGAGACCCCAATAACGCGATACTTCTTCCGGGTTTTCAGGCGGTCGGCACTCCGGGACGCCTGCTTTCTGAGGGGGTACATAAGATCCGTTTGAACGGTGAAGATATGGTAGTACGCGCTAAGATTGCGACACTGCACGGGTACTCGGGACACAAAGACATGGATCATCTTGTTGAGTTTGCTGCAGGAGGGCAAGAAACGCTCAAGAAGGTTTTTGTGACCATCGGTGAACCCAAATGCTCAATGTTCCTCGCCCAGCGCCTTCGTGACTACGTTGGTCTCGACGCCGTTGTGCCCACACCCAACACCGAAGTCGAGCTCGAATTTTAGAAAAAGTATGGAAAACGAAAGAGTCTATACCGAAAAAGATTTCCCGATCCAAGCACGTATTTTGTTGACGTGGATACCCTTCATGATAATCGCTTTTTCTGTCCTAGTTATCGACGATCGGGATCCCATTCAAGAACCTTTATTTTGGGCATATATTCACTCAAGAATGGATAGTCTCATTGCGATGATTGCTGTTATCATAATCATCGGAATATTTTTCTGGAAGAGAAAGGGTTTTCTTGTTGGCGGAGAGGGGATACGGATGAACCCGAGATTTCTTGGGGGTACGACAGGACACTTGGTGTACGGCCGTATTGCCAGTGTGTATGTACGACAACAGTTTTCTGACCGTCTCCTAGGCATAGCTTCAGTGTGTATCGAGCTGAAGACAATTTCACCCGCAATGCTTCAAAATTTTCCCCCCCGCAGAGTATCTCCCGTGTGCATTTCGGGCTTATTGCTGCGCGATGCTGAGGAGCTCTGTCAGGTCATAGAAAAGCGCGCAAACAATCTCATTGCAGAGGATATCATTCGAGCGGAAAAAAGTATTATTGAAAGTACCAACGGAGCATATTGGCTTGGAGCGATCTGCCTCACTCTCTTTACTCCATGGACCGCGCTCTACTTCGGGCTCGAATTTTCTTCAGATGCAAAAAATATATTTTTCTGGTTTTTCCCGCCGCTGCTTACTTTTTTGAGCTTTAAATACTGGAGGCGCTTTTTCTCCAAGGAACCGAAATCACCGCAGCTTGCATATTTGACTGTTTATTCTACCGCACTCCTCCTTGTTATACTTGTAATGTCTGCTATTTAGTTTAAACATGTTTATTTGCACTATTAACTTTTTATGATTGAACTATTGCAAACACTCATTCCCATGTTGCTCTCGATCGTGATCCCACTGTGTTTGATCAGCGTTCCTGCTGCGGTCGGTTTTTATATTGGTTCACTGCGAAGTACCGACATGCTTGTCCGTGCCGACCGACGCAAAATTGCGTTATGGGCGCTTTTCCCGCTTGCTATAGCGGTTGTGTGTATTATATTGTGGGGAGTTTTGGGTTTACTCTGATAACCCTTAGCATAAGAAAATTATATGTCTGCACAAGAAGAAGTGAAAATTGCGCCCTCGTGGGAACCCCTTTTGCAAGAGGAGTTTGCAAAGCCCTATTTTAAAGAATTGCGGGAGAAAGTACAAAGCGCGTATCTTAATGGAGATGTTTTTCCGGCTTCGCAAAATATGTTTCGTGCGTTCGATCTATGTGCGCCAGAAGATGTGCGCGTTGTCTTATTGGGGCAGGACCCGTACCATACACCACATGTTGCTGACGGACTCGCATTCTCGAGCCTACCACACAATCCAATCCCTCCGTCACTTAAAAATATTTATAAAGAAATCGAACGCGAATTCGGAACTACCTGTTCACAAACTCCTGACCTCACCCACTGGGCAAAGCAAGGAGTACTCCTCTTGAATACTTCGCTCACGGTGGAGTCGGGAAAGGCAAACTCGCATGCGGGAATAGGATGGCATGAATTCACTGATGCCGCCATTGCTGCGCTTGCTCAAAAAGAAGAACACATTGTCTTTATGCTCTGGGGAAATAATGCACGACAGAAGCGAACACTCATCGACCCCGCAAAGCATCTTATTCTTGAGTCAGCTCACCCCTCGCCACTCTCTGCGTATAAGGGCTTCTTTGGTAATGGCCATTTCACAAAAGCGAACACATATCTCAGGGAACATGAAAGAACGGAAATAAATTGGTGCTAAAAAAACCACCGAGAGCTCGGTGGTTTTTTATTTGCTTTCGTTATGACATTACTTCCTTTGCGACGCGATTGAACGTCTCGGGATTGAATTCTGCCAATGTGGCAAAGATCTTGCGGTCAATCAGAATCTTCTTTTTGAGTGCACTGCCGATGAACTTTGAGTAAGTGAAACCGAGCGGGCGGAGAGCCGCATTCATCTTTACCTGCCACATGCGGCGGAAGTCGTTCTTCTTGTCTTTGCGATGTGCAAACTGATAGGCACCTGCCTTGCGTAGTGCCACCTTTGCCTCGATCTCTTTATTTGAGCGGCCGTGACGATAACCCTTTGCGGCTTTGAGTACCTTGCGGCGATGCTTATTTGATGTGACTCCTCGTTTTACGCGTGACATAGTATTTCCTTACTTAATTTAATAGATGGCTTAGATATTGGTCAAAAAGCGCTGCTTTGCCTTCGCGCTCATCGGGAGCATGATTGGCTTGCGCTTTGCGAGCTGATTCACACGACTCTCTTTTGCATTAAAATGGTTGATGCCAGGCTTTCTGACGAGCACTTTGCCACTCTTCGTGACTTTGACACGCTTTGCGTATGATTTATTTGTTTTCTTCATGATTATTTTGGTTCGCTTTTTGGTGCTTCTGCTGCTTTTTTCGGTTCAGTGGTTGCCGGGGTTGGTGCTGCTGCCTTTGCCTGAGTACTCGTCGGTGTCTTCTTTGCCACCGAACGCTCGATAACAATCGTAAGGCCTTTAGGACTCTTTTTTGGCTCCTCAGAAACTCGATATTCTTCGGAGACGAGCCGTAGTACGCGATCGAGCCTTTCTTCGAGGAACTTCGGATCCATGTACTTGCTGCGTCCGGGGAGGAAAAGATCAAACTTCACGCGATGGGCTTCTCGGAGCCACTCTGAGGCCTTTTTTGCCTTTAATTCGAGATCGCGCTCTGATGTGCCGATCTTGATTTGGACATTTTTTGTCTCCGTCACATGCGCTTTTGAGCGTGTCTCACGGTCCTTTTTTTGCGCAATGTACTGGAATCTACCATAGTCCATGATTTTTGCAATGGGGGTTTCGAGATTGGGAGAAATCTCGATTAAATCGAGGCCTTTGCTCTGTGCGCGCTTGAGCGCCTCCTCAAAAGTCATGACTCCTAGGTTGCCGTCTGCGTCGTCAATAACCCGAAGTTTCGGGGCGCGGATCTGCATGTTTATACGTACTCTCTCTTTCATTAAAAATTGGGGGCCAAACCTAAAACAGGAGACAAATGCCGACGAATTAACTTCTCCAGTATTTGTTGACCAGACTGGATTCTAGCAAAAAACGGCTAAAAATACTAGAGACATGGACATTTTGAGATTTTGACTCTCCTCCTTGCATTTTCACGTAACTATATTAGTCTGTACTGTGGATAGATATTACAAGGACTTACTGATGGACCGCATTCGTTTGGTGTTAGCTGGCGCCGCCTGTGCGCTGGTCATGATTCTCCTTTCGGGCTGTGCAACCTCAAAGCTCATGGACAACTCGTCCGATGTTTCAAGTGGTGGTGCGGACTGGAAAAGCTTCGCTGATGCAAAAGACTTTTTTGACAAAATCGAGATTGGAAAGACACACGACAAAGATCTCGCCTCGCTTGGCCTTGATCTCAATATTTCCAAAAACCTTCGCACGCTCGCAGCACCCACGTTCGTTGCGCTTTTCTCGGACTCGAGCTTTGCAAACTTTGATCGCCTGCCGCCTGCGGTGCAGAAGTGCCTGAAATACGAAGAGCGGTGTGTCGGGTACAGGATCCACAAAGACTCGGTGCAAAGAAACGGCACCGGATCACTCGCACTGCGGGTCCTCAAATTCAAGGAAGAGAATATCATCCGTGGATTTGATGTGAAGATCCTTCTCCTCGTCCACAATGACGTCGTCGTGTACAAAGATATCGAAGGCACCCCGAACGGCACAGAGCGCCATGAGGTAAAAAAACGCCCGCTTGGCCCATTTGATTTTCGTTTGAACAAGTAAGTTAAACTCCGATCAACATCGGAGTTTTTTTATGAGGTGGGTTCTCTGCCACTATTTGTTATGATGATGGTACGCTACATGGAATACTCGCTCACCGTCAACAATAAAAATATTTTTTACACGATTCGGAAACACCCTCGTGCCAAGCGGGTCCGGCTTCGCGTTGGGGAAGGAGGACGACTTGTGGTCACCACCCCGCTTCGGACGCCGCGTTTTTTAGTCACCGCCATGCTCAGACTGAATGCGGCAATTATTATAGAAAAGATCGCGCTGTTGCCGGAGCGCGTCACGCGTGCGAGAACTACTACACGAAATGGAGCACGACAGCAGTATGAGCTTCACAAAGAAAAAGCACGCCAATTGGCCGAAGAGCGTTTGGCGGCGCTCAATCAGAACTACGGCTTTGCGTATAGGCGAATTAGTATTCGTGACCAAAAAACACGATGGGGAAGCTGCTCAAAGAAAGGAAATTTAAACTTTAGCTATAAGATCGCTCTGATGCCGGCGCACCTCGCCGACTATATTATTACGCACGAATTATGTCACCTAGGCGCGTTTGACCATTCCCAGGCATTCTGGAGTCTTGTTGCCCAAACCGTTCCGAATCATAAGGCATGCCGCAAAGAACTTGGAAGTTTTCGGCTTAACTAAAAATCGACACGGAAATGTGTCGATAGTTGATCGGTATCCCTATTTTTGCTGTATGAGACACTCCGCCACCCAATCTTTGGGGTACACCGTACGGATGTCTTCACACCAGCGTGCTTGCCACTCGCTCTCATGTTTAAACGTCATCCACGTGGGATCATGGAAACTTGCCCCGCTCGTAATTACTCCACTGAGATTCACGTGCACGTGGAAGATGCCATACCATGATTCATTTGTCGCGGGGTCGGTCACTGTGATAACGATGTTTGCCATCCACTCGGGATCGGCGCACATCATGTCGTTCAAGGTGGCGATCCCGTATACAAGCCGTTCGCGTTTATTAAATGTCTGTGCGGCAGGACTCCCGCGATAGAAAGAAGGGATCGCTCGTCTGATGACTTTGAAGCACTCAATGTTCTCTGCCAATATATTGGGGCGCACGTGCGGCGTTTCCGGAGCCGCTCTATCTTCCATGGCCGATGCTGAGACAGAAAAGATAAAAACGTAAAGTACTGAGAGTATACGAAACAACATGACAATTCCTTTATGAACGCCGCAATTCATACTACGGATATTTATGTGTCGGTCAAAGTGTGGTAGTGGAAGTGGGTAATAATGTGGCTGTGCTACAATAGCTTCGATGCAAAGTGTCCCGAAACTCATTATTCCAGT
Source organism: bacterium (assembly GCA_043736515.1). Classification (GTDB taxonomy): domain Bacteria; phylum Patescibacteriota; class Minisyncoccia; order Phycocordibacterales; family UBA6899; genus MHLP01. The sequence goes on along the minus strand of JAYTCK010000006.1, from coordinate 16,656 downwards.
ATTTATACTCCTCCTTTCTCTGGGACTTGGTTTTTTTGTGCACGAACATCGCCTTACGAAAACAGCATTAATACAGTCTCAAGCACAACTTAAGACGACCGCCGAAGCCCTATTGCGGGAAGCCGATACGGTGGAGGCACAGGAAGAACACATCACACATCTGCTGGCGAGCACCACGGCGCTAGAAGCCGCCCTTCTTGGCTCACGAAAAGAGAATGTACATCTTCTTTCCAGACTCACTGTTTTTGAAAGCGACAACACCATGCTCCAGGAACAACTCGTCGCGGCAGAAAATCTGCTCGGCATGTACGACAAAATTGTAAAAACCGATCGCGAGCTTTTGCAGAAATATTCCAAAGTATATTTTCTCAACGAAAATTATATTCCCTCACGACTTGCGACTATCACTCCCGAGTATCTCTTTGATAAAAACCGATCCCTCTTGATCCACGGAAGCGTGGAACCGTACCTCTCTCGTCTCCTCGAGACTGCATCCTCAAGCGGACAGTCGGTGCGCGTCATTTCCGCGTACCGTTCTTTTGGTGTGCAGGCACAGCTCAAATCAGCGTATGTTGTGACTTATGGAGTTGGAGCGAACCGTTTTTCGGCAGAGCAGGGGTATTCTGAGCATCAGCTCGGTACGACGCTCGATTTCACGACGCCAGCGCTCGGTGCCGCGTTTACAAAGTTTGAAAGCGCTTCTGCCTACCTCTGGCTCAAGCAAAATGCTCACCGCTATGGTTTTGTACTTTCCTATCCAAAGAACAATACCTATTACCAATTCGAGCCGTGGCATTGGCGTTTTGTTGGTATTTTTCTGGCCACAAAACTCCACGAGGAAGGAAGGAATTTCTACGATATGGATCAACGGGAAATTGACACCTACCTTGGCAACATCTTTGACCCCATCATTGGCCGGTAAATCGGTTGCATTAATTCTTCTGAATGATATTTTGAGTGTACTGTGTATCTTATTTTCGATACTGAAACAACGGGACTTCCGCGCAATTGGCGGGCACCCCTCTCCGATCTCGACAACTGGCCACGCATGGTGCAGCTCGCGTGGAATCTTTACGGCAAAGCAGGGACAAAAATAAGCGAGGGAGATCTTATTATTTCTCCCGAAGGCTACGCCATACCCGACGAAGCTGCTCGTGTGCACGGCATCACTACCGAACGGGCACTAGCGGAGGGGGTGAGTCTTCGAACTGCCCTCGCGACATTCCAGGACGTACTCCGCAATGCCGAGTATCTCGTCGCCCACAACATCAGCTTTGATGAAAAAATTCTTGGTGCGGAGTTTTTGCGCAAGCAGCTGCCAAATGCCCTCGACGGAAAAAAGCGCATTTGCACGATGGAGCGCTCGACCGATTACTGCAAAATTGATGGGCCACGGGGCTATAAATGGCCTAATCTCATCGAGCTCCACAATACGTTGTTTGGAGAAGGATTTGAAGATGCGCACAATGCCGCCGGTGACGTTGCCGCAACGGCAAAATGCTTCTGGGAGCTCAAACGCCGCGGAGTTATTGAGTAATTTCGCTATACACTTGGCGAAAAGGTGTAAGGCGGTATGATGTATAAGTAGTCAGTCTATTGGCTCTTATAATTATTTTTTAAATCACCCATTTTATGGCAGCAAAAAAAGCAGCAGCAAAGAAGACAGCCCCCAAGGCAAATTCAGCATTTATGAAACCGCTCACTGTTTCTCCCGAGCTCGCGCTCGTCGTAGGCAAGGGACCACTCCCTCGCTCAGAAGTAGTAAAGAAGCTCTGGGTCTATATCAAGAAGCATAATCTTCAGGACCCAAAAGCAAAGCGCAATATTATTGCCGACGCCAACCTCAAGGCAGTCTTTGGTGGAAAAGCCGTCGTCGACATGTTTGAAATGACGAAGTTGGTTTCAAAGCACCTCTCATAATACTTTCTTAAAAAGCAAAAACACTCCGCAAGTCGGAGTGTTTTTGTTTGAAGAGGAGGAATACTCGGGAGTTTGGTATGGGATTTGTTTTGAACATTTAAGGAATGTGGTGATTGCGACGACGGAACTCGTTTGCTGCTTTTTGTAGAATAAAAAACCCCACCCGAGAAGGGTGGAGCAGTGTGATTGGGTGAAGTAACAACGGGAGAGTCTGCTCGGCTCAATCCCGATCTTCATTTTTTCTGTTGCCTGTTCCTTTCTGGCGTATTGCCCGATCAATCAAAATGACCCGGCGATGCAGGTAACGCATTTGTTCTTCAGCTCGTCCGGGATGGACATTTGAAAGTTGCGTATCTAGGTAATGGATCACCCATCGAAGCATCCGAGGAACCTCTCCGGGGTTCGTGAGTTGGTCTGCGGCAACATCGACATCGTGCTCACAGCGCACATAGGCATCAACATCATAGGCACGAATCTCTTTGTTGCATGTTGTTCCGCCTCGAGCCACAAGATGTGCAACCTCATGTGCGATGACACCGCGAAGATTGCTGCCCGCAGCACGACGAAATTGCGTGTCGAACATAATGAAGAAATAGCGATCGAATCCATATGGGCGCATTTGACTTGCGGCAAGCTGGAATATGTCTCCCGACCCGGAGCAAATCACGGGAGTTGCGGCGATGCCCGCTTTCGCAAGAAATTCCCGAGCTACCAATTCTGCTTCATCATTGAGCAATTTGTGCGACCGCGTGTGATCGAATATTCGCGCGCACTCCATGTTAAACCACGCCGCTTCCGGAGGGAGTGGAGTGGGGGCAACAGCGAATACCTGGGGTGCGGACAGTGAAACAATAAGGGAGATAAAAAAACGCCACATGACAATCCTTTGTGAGTAACATCTCATCGCATACTCTCACGACGATAAATATGGTCAAGTCAGACCGTTATTGTTTAGTAAAATGCCGGATGTCACTACTTCTTAATGATGAATTCTTCGACAGGTTTGCAACCCGCGAGATCCGGTCTATCTTGCTTTTTTCTCGGCAAAAGGTAGATTTTTGACAGAATTGTTCAACAAGGGTCTAAATCATGTCGATGCAAAATCTTCCGAGTATGTTTGGTTCCGCTTATTGGGAAACGGTAACGCCGGACTATCGCCGTTATTGTTTTGCAAATATCCCCTCTGCGGTCTTGTATCTCCTTGGCGCCGAAAAAAACACCCCCCTCCGTTATGACCTCGAATTCGCATGCGTTGAACCGGCGCCTCATAAGGTTGTCTTGTTTCTTCTTGATGGATTCGGCTACTTGCAATGGAAGCGTTATGCAACTCATTTTGAAGCGCTACAAAGATTTAACAACAGTTTCGTTACTTCGCTCAACGCAGTTTTTCCTTCCACAACAGCGGCAGCGCTCACCACAATCCACAGTGGCCTTACTCCACAAGAGCACGGCCTTCCCGAATGGTGGGTATATTTCCGCGAGATCGACAAGCTCATCAAGACGTTGCCATTCACACCGATGGGAGAGAAGGGAACTGATCGGCTGCGAGAAGCAGGAGTCGATCCAAAGATACTCTTTAACGGAAGAACCATCTACGAAAAACTTGCGGATGTTGGCGTTCCTTCATACATGATTTCCCCACTGGAATATGAAAAGAGTGCATACTCTTCGCTTGTGCATCGAGGAAGCATCTCTCTTCCGTACACGGGAGTGAGAGAAATGTTCCAAGTGCTCACTGCGCATCTTAAATCTACGACCGGCCCTTCGTACACCTATGTGTATTGGCCGGATATTGATTCAATCTCGCATGAGTTCGGACCGCATTCCCCCGAGTACGTCAAAACAGTTCAGCAATTCTGTGCGGCATTTGAAGAAGAATTTTTCGCAAAGCTTCCCGAGGAAGCGACGCGCGATCTCGTGCTTCTCTTGACCGCGGATCACGGGCAGATACTTGTCGATCCGAACGAGACAATCATGCTCAATCACTTTCCTGAAGTTGTCGACAACTTGCGCATTGGTGCGGATGGAAAGAAAATTCTCCCATGGGGAGGCGCGCGCGATGTCTTTCTTGCGGTAGCGCCAGACAAGTGTGATGCGGTGTTCGATTTTCTCACACGAGAGCTTGGAGAGGGGGCGGTCGTGCTGCGGAGTGCGGACGCACTTGCTGCAGGGCTTTTTGGGAAAGGCACAGTGCACCCTGAATTTCCTTCGAGGATCGGCGACATCCTCATCATCCCACAAGGGAACAAGACGGTGTGGTTCGAACGTGTCCCCGGCAAAAAGTTCAAAGACCTCGGCATTCACGGGGGTCTGCATGAAGAAGAAATGCTCGTCCCGTTTGTGGTTGCAAGGGGAGATGAGCTCTGGAGAGCACGCGTATAAATTAAAATTTAAGTACAACCCTTGTAATCCCCCACAGCGATGTGAGGGGCTCTTTTTTAAATTATTTATTCATCCTGAATTCTTCGACGGGTACCCCGCCGACTAAGTGTTCGGTGATGATGCGCTCGAGGACTGCTGGGGTGCAGGAGCGGTACCACACACCTTCGGGGTAGACGACGGCGATCGGCCCGTCTTGGCAGACACGAAAGCAATTTGCTTTGGTGCGATAGATGCTTCCGCTTTGCGAGAGGTTGAGTTCGACAAGACGTTTTTTAAGATACTCCCATGAGGCAAGCCCCGTTTCCCGGCTGCAGCATTTTGGCAGTGTTTGGTCCGCACAGAGAAAAATATGCCGCTTAATGTTGGAGAGGCCGAGATCACGGGCAATTTTTTTGAGGTCTTCATCTGGTGGCATATGGAGGAGTTTAGCATGGATTGAGAACTTGATGTTTTCGGGAACAAGAGTAGGATTTCCAATAGAAAAGTATGAGGAGTAGATATGCTCTGGGCACTGATTCCGTGGCTCCGCGAATGCAAACGTCGGTCTTCCTTAAAATCTGAGTATTTAGCTGAACGGAACGAAAATTGGTTTTACAACTCCTTTGGTGAACTAGAAGAGGATTATGAAGAAACGATGCATAAGGTGAGGGAGAAATACCTCAAGCTCGGGCTGACATCTGAGGACATTCAACAAGTTGAACAGAATAATCCATGGGTGAGAATTGAGTAACAGCAGTATGCTGTTTTTTTTATTCTGAATGAAGAAAACGCAAACCGCCCAACTCTTGCAGAGTTGGGCGGGCGTTATTGTGGAGATGGCGGAGGCGAATCCGCGTCCAGTAGAGAAGTGTATGACGATCTACGTGCGTAGGTTGTCTCATTGATTTCATGTCAGAGGGGCTAGGCAAACAAAACCCTCTGAGCACTACTCCCTTGGTTTTCATCAACTAAGTCGGGTACAGAGTTGCTTATCCTGAAAAAATGACACGAAGTACGGGCCTATCAGGCGTACTCCCGCTTCGCGTCGTCTACTTAAGCGTAGGCGAAGGCGAAGTTGTTGGCCTTAAAGTAAGGCGTTGCAACTCCTCCGGTGCTGTTCTTGGCACTTTCAAGTTGTTCGCGTGATTTACGAGACTACGAACATTCTCGGCGCGCACGGCACACAACAGCTTCCACTGTCGAAACATTTCATCCCCATATTTCAAATAACGTTCGAACTTTTTCCTCAAAGACTATTGGGAAATGGTCCGAATCAGGAAGCATACAGCAGTATGTTTCCTGATTCGAAGCACTTCGCAGTTATCGCAATCGATCGCTTAATTTTTCAACACCGCGCTTTACCTCACGGGCAATGTCTCGGAGGGCTTCGCGTTTTTTGATGCTTTCGCGCTTGTCGCCCTTCTTCTTTCCGCGGGCTATCGCCACACGGAGTTTGATCACTCGTCCTTTATTATACACCGAAAGTGGCACTATTGTCAAACCAGCCGTTTCTTCTGCGCGTGCGATCTCAGCGAGCTCTTTTTTGTTGAGCAAGAGGCGGCGATTGCGCCTTGCTTCGTAATCACCGGGGGCATTTGCGGCTTGAAATGGTGGTATTTCAGCATTCATAAGAAAGGCCTCACCGCCGCGAATGGTCACATGGGCGCCCTCAAGTTTGCCGTGATGAGCGCGGAGCGACTTCACTTCGGTGCCAAAAAGCTGCAGCCCCGCTTCAAATTGCTCGAGGAGTTCATAGTCGAAATGGGCGCGTTTATGTTCTATGAGATTAGCCACTGGTTCATCCTAACAGATTCTTAGATATTTTGTATGTAAAGAATTTGTTGGTTGACTATCTTTATATTTTATGTTATTTCTTTCTCAGAGTTCTTGTTTTTGAAAGGATCGATCATGGAATCTCACCCCACTTTCGTTGATGTGGCGGTTGTCGGTGCTGGCGGAGTTTCGGGTGCTGCGCTTTTGTGGTCACTTGCGCAGGCGAGTGATATTCGTTCGGTGGCGGCGTTCGAGCAATTTGCATCGCCGGGACTGGTGAATTCACACCCGCTCAACAACGCGCAAACCTCGCATGACGGTGGAACGGAGACAAATTATTCACTTGAAAAAGCGTCTATAGTAAAAGAAGCCGCACTCATGCTTCGCCGCTATCTGCGTGCGAACGGCAACCCGCTGTTATTTCAAAAAACAACGCGTATGGTGCTCGGCGTTGGCGCAAAAGAAGTTGCGGAGCTTGAAACGCGTCAGCGCGTGTTCAGTGCTGCGTACCCTGACTTGCGGCTTGTCTATGGTGACGAACTTGCCAAGCTCGAGCCGAAAGTGATGGAGGGACGCGATCCCAAGGAAGCGGTGTGTGCCCAAGTGAGCGAAGAAGGCTACGTCGTAAATTATCAGCTTCTCGCATCCGAACTCCTGAAGGAGGCCAAACTTGCGAATCCGCTGCTGAATATTTATTTCAACACCCCTGTAATGAATATTTCCGTTGAGCAAAGCGACGGACGATATCGCATTGAAACAAAAGGTGGCGTGTGGATCGCACGGGTACTTGTGTGCACTGCAGGTGCATACAGTCTCCACTTTGCACAAGCACTCGGATACGGCGGCGATTATGCGCTACTTCCGATCGCCGGGAATTTCTATTCGGCCCCGAAGTGTTTGCGCGGTAAAGTCTATCGCGTGCAAAAGGAAGGACTTCCATTTGCAGCCCCACATGGCGATCCGGACATCCTCTCAGAAGATGTGACGCGATTCGGTCCGACGACAAAACCGCTTCCTTTTATGGAGCGGCATCGCTGGGGAAGTATTCCTGACTTCGCATCAATTTGGGGGAGGGCATCGTGGCGGGGTGTGGCGAGTCTATTTTCCATCCTCGCTTCAAAGCGCATTCTTGGCTATGCTGCGAAACAATTCCTTTACGATCTTCCTTTGCTTGGAACACTACTGTTTCTGCGCGAAGTACGGACTATTGTTCCTTCACTTCTGTATCGCGATCTCACACTGCGTCGCGGCGCGGGCGGGATCCGTCCTCAGGTCGTCGACCTCAGAACCCGTGAAATGGTCATGGGGAGCGTGACTATCGAGGGGCACAATGCGCTCTTCGTAACGACTCCGTCTCCTGGCGCCTCAATCTGTATTGCGCAGGGGAGGAATGCCGCAAAAGACGTCGTCGCTATGTTTGGAGAACGTTATGTATTCGATGAAGCGGTATTCGAAAGCGCCCTCGATGGGAAGGGGAAGAAATCAAACGTGTCGCATTTGCGCATCGTGTAGCGCAAAAGCCGGGAGTACAGTCTCCCGGTTTTTTTTATAAATCTTATTCGTAGAGTCCTATCTGATGGTTGTAGAGATTGCGGTAAACGCCATGTTCGTTTTTAAGCAGCTCATCGTGAGTACCCGACTCGGCGATCATGCCGTCTTTAAAAACAAGAATCTTGTCCGCGCGTCTTACGGTAGACAGGCGATGCGCAATGATAAACGTAGTCCTTCCGTGCATGAGCTTAGTCAGGGAGGCACTGATATAATGCTCAGTTTGTGCGTCGAGTGCGCTTGTGGGTTCATCAAGAATAAGTATCGTGGGATTGCGCAGCATTGCACGCGCGATCGCAACGCGTTGTTTCTGCCCCACCGAAAGTTTGAGTCCGCGCTCACCAACCAGTGTGTCATATTTTTTGGGAAGGGAAGCAATGTACTCATCAAGATGTACTTCTTTTGAGACACGCACGATGTCATCCTCGCTCGCCTCCGCCCTGCCATACGAGAGATTGTATCTGATCGAGTTGTTAAACAGCGTCACTTCCTGGGGGACGACAGCAAGGTGTTCACGGAGTTCCTTTAAGTCGAATTCGCGCGTATCAATCCCACTCACCTCTATGCTCCCCTCCGAAGGGAAATAATATCCGCCAAGAAGTCCGATTGTGGTAGACTTGCCGCCGCCTGATTCTCCGACCAGTGCGATCACTTGTCCCGGGGATGCGCTAAAGGTGAGCCCTTTTAGTACCAATGGATCACCCTCTTCGTATTTGAAATGCACGTTATTGAAGGTGACACTCCCTGTGAATGCTGGGGGCGATTTGGCATTTTTTGGATGATACACCTCTTCCGGTTCCGTCATGACTTCTTCAGCATGTACTGCAGTGGTAATACCATTTTGGATAGTTTGCCAGTTGTACCCGAGTTGTACGAGTGGTCCAAAAAACATGAGTGCGTAACCGTTCACCGCTATAAGTTCGCCTACCGAGATTGATCCGTCGCGGATCAGGTCGATCGCATAAATAAATACACCCAGTTGCGTGGCGAATACGATAATTCGTTGCCAGAAAGAAAGATTTCCCCAATGAAGTTCCATTCGCATCCATGAGCGGTAGATGAGATTCATGTGGGTGTAGATAATGCTCCGCGATTCTCGATCTTCGTTTGAGGACTGTTTTATTGTTTCTGTATTGTGAATCTTTTCTGCGGCATTTTTCCCAGCCACATTCCAAATACGATGTGCTCTGTCATCGAGTGCTGCGATGGGACGAAGTAACGTAACAAGAATTGCAACATAAACGAAAACACCAAGGAGTAATATTCCCGCAAGTGTTGTATTGATGCTCGCCGCGAGAAGAATTCCTATGAACATAGAAAGAAATTGCGGAGCGACGGATATGACATTCCGGAAGGCCCCAGAAATGCGCCAGCCTGCCTTATTAATCGTTTCAATTGATCCGCTTATGTTGTGTTGTTTGTGATAGGCGAGGGGGAGTTTCAAAAGATGAACTTTGCCAGCGCTCTCGGTGTGGAGTCTCATTTTGAGCCACACACTTTCTTGTTTATTGCCCATATGCCAGTCGATCACATTCGCAAGTAATTGGATCCCGACCCAAAGTAGGAGCAGCGTGCTCCACAGCGTCATAGAATAAAAAGCAATTTCTTCTCCTTGAGAGAGTGCAATGAGTGAATCAAAAAATCGTCCGGTGACATATGGGACGGAACCATTTGCGAGTGCAGAAATAACACCAAAAAAAACGATGACCCAAATTTCTTTACGGAAAGGATTAATATGACGCCCAAGCGCTACCCGGGCCTCCTTGGAGGTGTACGGCTTGACTTGAGTCTCCTCTTTTTCAAGGAGCAAATCATCTTCTTGCGTCTCACTGTTTTCTTGGGTTTCCATATTTAATTACGATACCACGGAAAAAGCAGAAATTTATCCCATTATTTATAGCTTTTTAGTAGTTATCCACAGTTTTATAGTGGAGTGCTTGCACTAATTTTGAGTGGGTGGTATATTAATAATGTTCAATCGTCATCTGACTTATTGAACAACTTTTAAAGACCACTCCTCGGAGCGGTCTTTAATCTTTTGTCTAGACTGACCTAACCTCTCGTATTCCAAGCTTAGACCGACAGGCAAGTGCCTGTTTTTTTTATTATATATCCAACCATTGACTTTTATTTATAGGAGTGATATAATAGTAATACGTTTCAGTTCATTTCATTCACTTCATAGGGGAACACCATGGAAGTTTTAATTGTTGTTGGCCACTCGCAAAATGCGCTCAGCGTCGATCGGATCACTCGATTCCTTTTGCGCAGTGCGAAGGTGCATATGTGCACACTCATGCAGCATTTTGAAGAGGTTGAGCTCGGCATTGAGCGTTACCCCGATGTCATTATTGCTGATGGAACAGTGCTCCGAGAACGAAAAAAGGAAAATATCGTTGAGCGCGTTCAATTTCCTGATGCGCGGCAATTTGCCGAAGCGAAAAAGATCACCTACATTGGGCTCTCACGCCTCGGGGTTCGCGGACCGCTCTTCCTCTGTCGCTTCATTCCACTCGCGCTTCGTTTGCGTCAGGAGCGGAAGCGTAAAACTTCCTGATACTGGTGAGACAGATACGCTGTCTATAAATAGACTCGTCAGCCGGCAACTCTGCCGGCTTTTTTTTTATTGATTTTTCCTCAATTTGGGTTATGGAGCAATTTCTTGTATAATTGCGGAACTATGGATTTCAACCAATTTAAAGGGGGAGGTGGGGATGATGCGGGAAAACGGCCCGATAAAGGGCCTGCCGCACCCTCATTTTTCTCGAACATACTGACTATTTTACTCGTATTCCTTCTCCTTGTTTCCGCGTATTCCTATTTTAGTGAGCGCAAGGATAAGGTGGAGCCACTTTCGCTTTCGCAACTTGCGACGGATATTCGGGATTCAAAAATAAAAGAGATCGCGATCGAAGGCACCGACCTTAAGGTGACCTATGTGGATGACACGACAAAAGAATCGAAAAAGGAAATTGAAGGGACCTTTTCGGAAACAATGAAAAATTACGGTGTACTCCCTGAAGAGCTTTCGCTGATTAAAATTGAGATCAAAGGACCATCAGGCTTCGCGTACTGGTTCTACGCACTCGCACCATTCTTATTCCCGCTACTTTTCTTGGGTGTACTCATTTGGTTTTTGACGCGACAGGTAAAGTCATCGGGTGGCATGCAGGCATTCTCCTTTGGACAATCGAAGGCACGCGTCATCTATCCGGACGACACTGCGCAGAAGGTAACGTTTAAAGATGTTGCCGGGGTCAAAGAAGCAAAGGAGGAACTCAAAGAGATTGTAGAGTTTTTGAAACACCCACAAAAGTTCCTCGATATTGGCGCGCAGATTCCCAAGGGCGTGATGCTTATGGGCGGCCCCGGTACGGGAAAGACGCTGCTCGCGCGAGCTGTTGCGGGGGAGGCGGGTGTGCCGTTCTTTCATCTTTCGGGCTCGGAATTTGTCGAGATGTTCGTTGGTGTTGGTGCATCACGCGTGCGTGATCTTTTCCGCATGGTCAAGAAAGAGTCCCCCGCAATTATTTTCATCGATGAAATTGATGCTGTTGGACGCGTGCGCGGTGGCGGCGTCGGCGGTGGCAATGATGAACGCGAACAAACACTCAATCAGATATTGGTTGAGATGGACGGATTTGAGCCGACGGAAAAGGTGATCGTGATGGCGGCAACGAACCGTCCTGATGTCCTTGACTCCGCGCTGCTTCGACCAGGCCGCTTTGATCGACGCGTTGTGCTCGACCTGCCTGATCTTGCTGATCGTGAAGAGATTCTCAATATTCACGCACGCAAAAAACCGCTTGCCGAGGATGTAAATTTGCATGTTATTGCTGAGCGTACCCCAGGATTCTCCGGTGCTGATCTTCAGTCGCTTATGAATGAAGGCGCAATCCTTGCAGCACGCGAAAACAGAAAGCAGGTATCGCAGTACGACTTCATTCGTTCCATTGAAAAGGTGATGATCGGACCTGAACGCAAGAGTCACATACTCTCTGAAGAAGAAAAGAAAATCACCGCGTATCACGAAGGAGGTCATGCGCTTGTTGCGTCGCTCCTCGAACATTCTGATCCTGTCCACAAGATATCGATCATTTCACGCGGACACGCTGCGGGGTACACGCTTAAGCTTCCACTTGAAGAGCGACGTTTTCACTCACGTAAAGTGTTTCTCGATGACATTGCCGTTTCACTCGGTGGTTATGCTGCGGAGATGATGCTCTTTGACGATCTCACGACTGGACCTTCCAACGATCTTCAGGTTGCAACGGGTCTCGCGCACAATATGGTCGCGAAGTACGGTATGTCATCCACGATGGGGCCTATCGCATTTGAAGGGAGCGGCGGTATATTGATCGGCCAAAGCGGAATGATCGAGCGTGAGTATTCGCAAGACGTTGCCATGCGCATTGATAACGAAGTCGCAAAAATTATGAATGATGGACTGGCGCGCGCAAAGGACGTCCTGACTAAGTATCGTCACGTCCTTGATGCGATCGCGATGGAGCTTATCCGTGTTGAAACCATCGAGCATGAGGACTTTGAAAAATTGCTCACACTTCACGGGATTAAACCTAAACGCAAGGGTGGAGAGAAGCCCTATGTTGCACCTACTGCAGCGAAGCCTGACACGGAAAAAGAGGAAGAAAAAGCAGAAGATTCTTCAGTTATTGTTAAGCAACCACACACCGCCTTTCCCGCCCCAGACCCCGATGTTGCAACAAACGTTCTTGACGAGGATGCCTCACCACCCAAACACGGACGAAAGAAGGAACACAAAAAGCACGAGGGGCACAAGGATATCCTGTAATATAAAAATCCGCACAATATGTGCGGATTTTTTGCGTCGTTCACTGTTATTTTAAAATTACGTTATTTACTTCGGTCGAAGTAAATAACGTAATAAATGTTATCTGATTCTTTTGCCGCACAGATGTATTTGACCGAACATTTCTTTCTGGTAGACCAAGGAGAGCTATTCTTTGGAGGAATCATGGATAAAATTGTTTCAGGAGATGTAATCTCTCTCCATGGATATGTTGTGTATGTGGAAACGGATATTGCACTCCCTGGGGGCGTCGTCGTGCGTGCGGTATTACCATTTGGACCGTTCTCCGCACTTGGTGAGGCCGAAGCGTGGTCCAACATACTTGCGGCAATTCGAGCGCATCACTTGAGTATCGAGCAAGAGACTGCAGAAAAAATCCATGAACAAATCGGACTGCCCACCTCGCCCTATCTCGTCATGCACGTCGCAATACACATGATCTCGTCCGGACCGGACGCGCGCAGGAATGTTTCTCATCTTTATGCGCCCGAGACACCGGAGATTGCGGAAGGAAAACTCGCATATTATGCCTTAAATACTGTTCGGGAAGCCGTCATACATTCGCTCACTCTTGTTGAACCCTAAACCGCCCCAAAGCGGTTTTTTGTTGCGAAAATTATCGAACAGTAATATAATTTATAGTAAAGACTAATTAAAGGTTCGATATGGCACACAAGGAATTAAGAACAAAGGCTATAATGATGCGCCTAAAAGGAATGAGTTACAGTCAAATTAAAGCAGTAGTTCCGGTGAGCAAAAGCACGTTGAGCCTCTGGTTGGAAAAATACCCGCTTTCACCCGAAAGGCTTGTCGCGCTTCGTGATTTTAATCCACAGCGGATTGAGTCATATCGGGCTACGATGAAAAAGAAGCGTGATGCGCGTATCGGACTCCAAGAACTGAGAGTAAAAAAGGATTTGGTAAAATTAAGCAAACGAGAGTTGTTTATTGCAGGTTTTTTTCTCTTTTGGGGAGAAGGTGCAAAAGGACGCAAAGGAGAAGTCGCCCTAGCAAACACCGACCCGTCCATGATCCGATATTTTATTGGATGGATATCACTACTCGGAGGAAAAAAAGAAAATCTCTATTTTACCCTACATCTATATGCCGACATGAATCCCGAGAAAGAAATTTCTTATTGGGCAAAGGAGCTTGATGTTAAGAAAGATCAGTTTTGGAAACCGTACATTAAGAAATCAAATCTTATCGACATTTCTTATCAAAATGGTTTTGGTCACGGCACCTGTAATGCACGTTATATGAGCCAAGAACTCAATGACTATGTGCTCATGGGACTAAAGCACATTCGCGGGTTGTATGGAGGATAAAAATATACTATTGTAGCCATATTCCCACCCGTAGCTCAGTTGGTAGAGCAGCGTGCTTATACCGCGTAGGTCCCTGGTTCGAGCCCAGGCGGGTGGACATGACAGGTTTGTGGGCAGGGTGTTCACATGGGTCGGTTTTTTTCGTTCATATTTTTCCAAACATTTTGAAATCACTGATCTTGATGTTCACCCTCTGTCTTCCCTCACTGAATCCGCACTGATGCAAGGATTAATGTGAAGTCACTCGGAGTAATCTGATCTCCTGTAATAAGCACTACCTGATTGCCCACAAAAATGAATGCTGTGGCAATAGGATAGTGAGGTACTTCCGCATCGAGGTCATCGACAATGATTGCTGGATAACCAGAAACTGTTTGACTGACACGATTTTTGTAAACCAAGTACCACCCATTTGCCTGCGATGCAATGTATGCATCCGGCGTCAGTGCCGGACCACGTCGTTCGATAGTGATTGATGCGTCTGGCGGTGACATTTCGCTTCCTCCTGCAATCTCGGCGTCTGTCTTCGGACTGTAGATGTTCGCGACGCCCGCTACGCGGAGCGAGTCAGCAACTCGCCACCCTTTAGGTGCAGCAAAGGAAACAGTGAACGCGTCACCTTGAACATGGACTTGGTCGCTATCGATTCCTTCGAGAGTTACCTTGCCGGCTTCCCCTGGGTCAGGTGGAAGGCCGGGAGACGATGTTTTAGTAAGTGTTGCGGTGGTAGACGTAGCATTCGGTTTAATCGTGGAGGTTTTTTTGCACTCTCGTATGCGACGAGTAAGATAAAAATGATTGCGATAATAGAGCCGAGTACGATCCATTGATTTGTCTTGAGTGGAGTATTCATTTTATTGCGCTACTTATCAAAGCAGATACTTTAACGGTATGCAACTTGTGACGAGATGGTTTATCTTCAATAATGAATACATGAACCCCAAAGTACCCATTCGCCGTATTGATAAAAACATTCCGCTTCCAGAATACAAGACCAGAGGAGCGGCGGGGTTTGATCTTTCTGCTCGGGTGCGAATTGTTTTTCCCGCGAGAACGGTCGGATATGTGCCGCTCAATGTTGCGATTGCACCACCCGAGGGGTATTTCGTGCTGCTCGCCGCACGCTCGTCGCTCCACAAACGTGGACTTATGTCGGCCAATGGACTTGGTATTATCGATGGTGATTATTCCGGAAACGATGATGAGTATACGGCAGTCTTGTATAACTTTACCGACAAGGAAATAGTGATTGAAGCGGGAGACCGCATCATGCAGGGTGTATTCATTCCATGCACACACGGAGAGTGGGAAGAAGTTGAAGATATGGGAAGAAAAAATCGCGGCGGTTTTGGCACAACGGGGAAGTGATGTGTGCTTGCCTTCGTGCTCACACATGCTATTGTTTTAATAATTAGTTTAATTTTTTGCGTATGTCACTTGAATCAATCCAGAATCCATTAATTGCCGAAATTGAAGATCTCACTACTCAGGAAGTTGCAGGAATCCTGCTCCGCGTATTAGTGGCAGATGAAGCAATCCTCGAGGCAGACGTGGAAACAATTAAGAGGCGTGCGAAGATGCTTATTGAGGCAAATAGTGATCTCTCGCTTGATGAGGCTCTACTCAATGCTGCCGGTGAACGCTTTGAGGCACGCAAGAATCTTACCGGCGACCACGTTGCGGTAATCAACCAAGCAGATGGTGTTGTTTATTCAGTAGTACCAGAAGGCATTGGGGCAGAGTCACAGGCGGTTCGTGACGCGCTTCGCTCGGCAGGGAGAGAATAAGAGGTCTCCACTCTCATGAAAAAATGCCTTTTTGCAAGGCGTTTTTTCATATACGAGTCAGCTTTAGGTTATCCACACCCCCTTTTTGCAGTATTTTCCACAGGGTGTATATTTATGTCATCGGAAGCTTAGCTTCTGATATTTCAAAAGCTCCCAACTCGTTGGGCGCTTTTCTTTTTGTGCTTGTCATTCCACCCACGCGATGCTAGCTTGTGGTGAGTTGCTGTGAATCATTGGAGGTAATGATGTTTTTTGTCTGTCGATTTGTAAATAGTCTGGTGCTGACCACATTGCTCTTTGGGGCCTTTGGGTACCTGATGATCGCCGATGCGACACCAGATTATTTCAGGATTTTTTTCTCGGCGCTTCTCCTCTTGCTATTTTTTGCCGATGTGATTTTTCGCAAAAAAAATACGCAGAGCGATGTAATTTTTTCGAGAATATGGATATTGTGGTACCTCAGCCAACTTTTTATCGAGCATGAACTATTCCTCAATGGAATACCGTTCAGCCCAGACGATTTTGTATTCTGGATGGGCATAATTCTGTACGTGCTACCACTTTTTGTAAATATCCTTCAACTGATTCTCATCAAGAGAAAATAGCATAGCATCAAAAGCCTCCCAAGCGGAGGCTTTTTTATTCAAAGTGAGTTGGTGTTTTGCGGGAGGAGAGGCGTTCGCGGAGGAGGGGGTATTTTTTGAGTTCAATATCTTCGGTGAGGAGACGCTTGGCTTCTTCACGGGCGGCCTCTACCATTTTAATATTTTTGATGGCTTCCATGCCGAGGTCGGAGATACCCCATTGCTTTCCGCCGCCGAGCTCTCCGCCACCGCGAAGTGCGAGATCCATTTCCGAAAGTTCAAAACCGCTTTTTGCTGTGGTAAGTGCCTTGAGTCGTGCAAAAGTTTTCTCTCCCTTTGTTTCAGAAAAAAGATAACAATATGCCTGATCATTACTTCTGATAACACGACCTCGGAGCTGATGGAGTTGTGCGAGACCAAAGCGTTCCGCTCCTTCGATGAGGATGATGGTTGCGTTCGGTACGTTGACTCCGACTTCGACAACTGAGGTTGCGCACAAAATTTGTGTTTCGCCTCGAGTAAAG
>JAYTCK010000005.1:0-36852 GCA_043736515.1 bacterium | reverse complement strand
TCGACGAGCTCATTGTACAGCAGTACTGTGGTGTTATAATCATTTGCCTTTGTGCGATACGTCTCCTCGTCAATATTGGGTGCATCAATCTCTGTTTTCAATTGAAGCAGCGTTGCTTCGGTCGTCTTGATCTGTGACTGATACATGGTAATTTTCTGATCGAGTGTAGTATCGGGAAGCGGACACACGGGCCGCGGGCGCCCAAATTCCTGTACCGAGTACCAGACAGGGCGACCATTATAATTCCCCACGATTGCAGAAACGCCGATCTCGGTGAAGTCGGTGTTTAAGATGTTTGCGCGATGTCCAGGCGAATTCATCCAACCGTTTACGACATCTTTGCTATCATCAAAATCTCCAAGGGCGAGATTCTCTCCAATATTTTTGTACTGATAGCCATACTTCACTGCAAGATCCGCAACATCAATACCGGAAGGAGAAACATGTGCAAAATACTGTTTTGCAATCATGTCTTTTGCTTTCACTTCGGCAATCAAAGCAAGTGTCACATTGTACGCGAGCGCAGGTAGGCCCATTTGCAACCGCTCATTGTTGGTCAGAATAATTATATCTGGCTGATTAAGTGCCCCTGTTTTTGGTGGAACTGAGGGAGTGGCGCTTGTTACGGTAGGAGTAGTGCTTGCTTTCGGTGGAGAGACTTTTTCGGACACAATAAGAGCGCCCGGAGTTGAGACTGAAGTGGGGGCGGACGTTGCGGGATTTGATGTTGTAAGAGGCACAACAACACGCAGAGAACGTACTGGCGTACTCGTACCGACGGGTGGAGTTTTCCTTATTTCGGTAAGATTCATTTCTTGCGGAGCCCCCCCCGTTGAAAGAAGTGCGACAAACATGATGAGCCCAATAGCGCCAAGAAACACGCCCGCAAGTTTAGCAAACAACATCATGATTTTATCTAGGAAAATTTATTAGGAACACTGTATCCCGCTGCTTGAATCAGGGATACATCTGTATAAATCGCTCCACGCGGAAGTGTCTTCACAATACGAGCCGGCATTTCCGCACAGTCATCACCCTCAATCAAATTTTTGAACACAACGCCCTTTTTGTCGCCCGTCATGAAAACACCGATAAGATCGATATGTCGCAAAAAGGTAAACGTTGTTGTAACGCGGAGCGGAAAAGGATTCTTTCCTGTAGCATCGTATGCGATGATCCAGCGTTCTCGTTCAAAGAGGTCGTGAAAACGCGTAGGATCTTCGGGGAACGGCATAATCCCTGCCGTGTGTCCATCATCGGCAATACCCATCGTCGCCATAATCGCTCCACGCGGATGCCGTGCACGCCAACTGCGTAATTCGTTTTCGTAATAATCGGCAAGCTCGATTTGTGTCTGCCCGCGTTGTGTTGATGTGTCAATGAGTCGACACCCTTTCTGGACCGCGCGTTTATAAAAATCTGTCTTACGAAGCTGGGCATAATTTGAAGTACGATTGGAGGGATCGTAGCGTTCGTCAAAAATACCGATGGTGAGGTATGGCCCGATGACATTCTCGTCGATTCTATCGAGCACGCCGAGCGCAGATCCTCCCGAAGAAAGAAAAAGGACGTCGCGTCGTTCTACGTCGCGAAACTCTTTGAGCTTTCGGGAAATATCCTTTGCAAAAAAACTTGTTGCTTCATCCTTGTCTTTGCGAATATAGTGCGTCAGATTGCCGACAGTTTTGAGGTATGTTGACACGATAAAACTATTATACCACTCCTCATTAGGATACAAAAAGTTCGTTGTTCTGTGATATACTATTTTTGAAATGCCACTAAAATCAAAAGCACCCCCTAAAGAAGATGTCATCTGTGTACCGTCCAAAGGTGGGCTTGTGTGTGTCAATGTGCCTGAAAAAAATATTTCTCGCGATCCTCACACTATCGAAGAGCTGGCAAAAGGCGCAAGGCCAAAAAATGCGCGTGCGTCACGCATCGCAACCGAATTCGATCAGGGAATGAAATTTATTCTCAAATATCCCCGCTCTGTTACTTTTTACGGTTCAGCACGCTTTAAACCATCGACACCGCACTACAAAGACGCACGCATCTTGGCATATAACCTTTCAAAACTAGGCTACAGCATTGTAACGGGTGGAGGTCCCGGTATCATGGAGGCAGCAAACCGCGGAGCTCTGGAAGCCGGCGGCCCCTCTATCGGTCTTAATATCAAGCTTCCTCGTGAGCAAATTCTCAATCCTTATACAAGCGATTCGCTTTCGTTCTATTATTTCTTTTCGCGCAAAACGACTATGTCGTTTTCTGCAGAAGCCTACATCTTCTATCCGGGAGGGTTCGGAACACTAGATGAATTTTTTGAGCTTGTTACGCTTATTCAGACAGGAAAAATACGCCGCATTCCGGTTCTTCTTGTTGGTTCGGATTTTTGGAAACCACTTTATGAATTTATCGTCACAACCTGTTTGCGCGCCCACGCTGCTATCGACAAGAAAGACTTAGATCTTTTTCGTATCGTTGATGATCACGATGAGATAACAAAAATAATTGTAAAGCAACCGATTCGATACTAATCGGACGTTTGGAGGAGCATCAAAAATTCTTTATTGCCGTCCCCTCCCTCAATGGGGGATGGAATTGTCTCCAGTGTCGAAAGCCCCATACTCCGTGCCGCAGCCTCTACTTCATTAAGTACACGCTTATGAAGTGAGCTATCTCTTACTACACCCTTTCCTATATCTTGCTTCCCTACTTCAAATTGAGGCTTCACGAGAGCAATGATTTGCCCGCCACTCCCCAGCAACTCGCGTGCCTTGGGAAACACCTTGGTCAGGGAAATAAACGATACATCAATGACAATAAGATCGAGCGGCAGTGGAAAATCCTCTTGCACAGTATCAGCAATATGTGTTCCCTCCATATTAACTACGCGCGGATCGTTGTTGAATTTCTTTGCCAGCTGACCGTGCCCCACATCAAGGGCATAGATCTTTCGTGCTCCTTTCGCAAGAAGTACATCGGTAAACCCTCCTGTTGATGCGCCGATATCAAGCGCGACTTTGCCCCGAGGGTCAATGCGCCAATGATCGAGTGCGTGGAGAAGCTTGAGCCCACCGCGGGAAACCCAAGGGAAGTCCTCCTCAAGAAGTAAAATGATGTCTTTGGCTGTCACAGCGCGATCGGGCTCCAGCACAGCCTTTCCATTTACTGAAACTTTACCCTCGGCAATAAGTGCCTGTGCGCGTGCCCGTGAACTCACCGTGCCACGCAGCACTAGGGCCTTATCAAGACGCAGTGAATTTTCCATACCGTTAACGGTATCTTATTGCCAAAAATTGCACAAGAAAAAACCCCGCTTGAAGCGGGGCTATTTATGCTAACCGAAAATTCTGCTCGGCTAGTTCGTTTGCGATCTCCATTGGGGAGCGAGAAGTTATTTTTGCCTGCCGGAGAAGTGCGAGCGTCGTGGTGGATGCAATTCTTTGAATATGATTCTTTACTTTCTTCGCATCGTACCCAGTGCGCTGATAATACACCTCAATAATTCCGCCACAGTTCGCAACGTAATCAGGAACACAAATGATTCCTTTTTCCACAAGAACAGCTGCAAACATGGGCGCTTTAAGAATGTTGTTGGCACTGCCACAAATTATAGGAACGTGAAAATCGTCTACTGTCTCTTTGTTTATCACGCCGCCCAATGCGCATGGAACATAAATATGAGCATGCATCTTGCGGAGTTCTTTCGTCTCCTTTTCAATAAAGGGGAATTCTGAGCGAGCGCGAGAAAGTTTGGTGCGATCCACATCAGATGCATGGAGGATTGCTCCAAGTCGATGGAGTCGGCGTCCAAGCTCAAAACCCACATTACCCAAGCCTTCGATGGCACATATCACACCTTTTAGTGATCTCTTACCTGCATGGAACTTCCACGCAGCCTTTATTGCGCATTCCACGCTGTACGCTGTTGCTGGCGACGGGTCGCCATTGTGAGTTGACGACGAGACACCTGTGACGAAGGGCGTCTCCTCGGCGATCACCGCGCAGTCGGCAGACGTCATGCCCACATCTTCAGCAGTGATATATTCGCCGTTTAACGAGTGAACAAATCGCCCTGCTGCGCGTAAGAGTGTGGGCGTTTTTACTTTCTTATGGTCGCCAATGATCACCATTTTTCCTCCGCCAAGAGGGAGTTCGGCGATTGCCGATTTATAGGTCATCCCGCGGGAAAGGCGCAGCACATCCGTAAGCGCGTCATCGTGATTTACATAAGGATAGATACGACAGCCACCCAGTGCGGGGCCTCGCACAGTGTTGTGCACTGCAATAATCGCTTGGAGTCCGCTTGCTCTATCATAACGCATGACCACACGCTCGTGGTTACTAAATTCTGGATGAGAAAACATATTTGCTCCCTTAAAAAGAACTTGATTACCTCTTTTTAAATCCTACATCCCCCAGCCCCAAAGTCCACTGCATAACCTTGTTGCACATATTTTTTCCCATCTATACAATAAGAGAGGAGGCTTCAAACCTTCATGCCCTATCCGACAACTCATGTAGTAACTAAGTTACCCTATCATTTAAAATAGTTGATCGGATCGGGAATGAGGCGCTCGAACATAAAAAACACCACGAGTGGTGTTTTTTATTATCACGATTCTTCGAGGTTTATGAATACGTTTCTGCCACCATTGCAGCGGCACTCCATGCCTGCTTTCGGCATGCCGGGTCGCGAAATGAGGGATTAAATTCACGATATGTGCCATCGTATACAAATATCTCGATCGGGGTTTTGTAAAACGCAAACGCCTTTAAGAGTGCCTCTCGGATCATCGCCGCTTCTTTCATGTAGCCGAAATTTTCCAGCCCCTCGATCACCATACTCGTGTCATGCGGCCAGACTGTCCCATTATGATAGCGTTCGGGTGAAAAATGACTCGAAATAGTTGAGAGCGTACGGATGCCCGCTGCAGGCTCGAACATATCCGGCTGCATCAGACGATTCACCACAGCGGGGATTAATTTTTCATCGAGAATACATTCAAGACTGCCGTCTGCTTTCTTCCACGTCGCATAGAGCACATGCCCCATTGTTGACCTTACTGCAGTGATCTGTTTGCCCGCACCATCGATCGCACTCGCCAGATATTCATCATGTTCCGACGCGATTGGAAACCTTTCATTAAAAATTTTCCTCAGTTCCACTGCCCGCTGATGAAGTTTTTGCGCATACTCCGGATCACACGCCTTGAGTATGTCTCCCCATGACCGAAGTGCGCTGTATACATATGCTTGCACTTCGAGTGGTGCCACAGGGAGTACGACCGCGCTGCCATCGTCATGAAACAGAGTTTCAGGATGGTCCATCCAATTTTGCACATCTAGTCCGCCATGTTTTCGATCGGGATGAATACGATAATCAATAAGTCCGTCAGCATTTTTATCCCCATAGACAAGGATCCAATTGAGCGCATTTCGCACTGACGGTAGTATCTGGGTGAGGAATGCATCGTCGCCGCTTTGCCTGAGATATCGCGCCACAGTCATAAGAAAAAGAGGAGTGCTATCGACAGAATCAAAACTCCGCATCACTCCATCGGGATACACATACCATGGGTGTTCCAGATCACGGGTGAGTAATTCATGTCCTTTCTCGCGATAATCGTGGACGATCTTGCCTGGCTCTTCCCCGCTTTCAATATTGATCTCCTTACCTGCAAGTTCAGCAAGCCCAGCGATGATCTTCTTCACTAACGGATCAAACGTCGTTGTACTACTTTTTTCATTGGCTTCGAGAAGTTTGAGGGCGGTAATGCACGAATCCCGACCAAACACGAAACCAAAAAGTTCCTCACGGGAAGAAGCGAGAATTCCATTATTTGTTTCAAGTTCACAAATAGTATCAATGCCTAACTTCCGAAAATATATTCTTTCGTTTTCATTCATGGTGTTTGTTTGAGTTATGTTGTCGGCGCTACAACCACATTTATCAGTGGTCATTCTATGTTAATTTTTTTCTCATTGCAAATAGTAGCAAATAGTATTCGAAACGAGGTCCTGCAAAAAAAAGATCCGCGTGGCTTTGCCTCGCGGATCTGATAAAAACTTAAACAATCAATATCAAGAGCGCACGTGAACTCTTTTTGCAACCTGTCTTTTGGTTGCGAAACTGAGGTACAGCGCTTCGTATTCATCGACCATTCTTGATACATCCCATTGTGCTTCGGCATCCCTGCGGGCTGCCTTGCGCATTCCTATGGTGCTCAGAATCTGCTCTACTCCATCGGCAAAACGTTTCACCACTACCTCTTCGTTGAGGGAAACGGGGGCAACCACCCCCGTGATACCGTTTTTTATGATCTCCGGACCGGACGCTTTGTTGCCGACAATGACCGGTGTTCCGCACGAAAGTGACTCGATGAGTACATTCCCGAACGGTTCATACCAATCCCTCCCTCCTTCTTCAAGTCCAAGCGGGCAAAGAGTCGCCACTGCACCGCCGTATAACCCATTTTTTTGTTCGTGACCGACAAGGCCCACATACTCGATCAGGTTGGGGTATGCATCAAGGTATGGTTGCACTTTGGTTGCAAAATATTCATGCGAGCCAAGCGACGCACCTCCTGCCATCTTGAGCTTGATCTTCACACCGCGTTTTGCAAGTGCAATGACGGTCTTGATGGCAATAAGCGATCCCTTGTCCGGACATATCCGACCCATCCAGAACAGATACCTCGCATCACCCTTCTCCGGTGTTTGCCGGTAAGTGAAATGCGAGACGTCCGTCGCGTTGTAGACATGCCCTAACCAGTTTCTTTGAAGCCCACCTTGCTGTGACTTACTCACCGTGACTACAGGGTGATGTGGATAGTGCTTGCAGATCTGGCGATCAAGCGCATCTACAGGAAGAGGATACACACAGGTGTGGATCGTTGAAAACATGTTGGGGGCGGAATGACCACCTTCTCGGATAAGCCACGCATCTTGGCCATGAATGACATCGAAACGACCCTTGTTAGCCGCCGCCATCGTACGTTTGGCGATCCGTGCTCGAGTAAACTCGTCGACAAAAGGCCAACCTTCATGGAGTCGTGGTTGTAAGTGCTCAAACGATACCGGAATAGTTGGCTCGAGAATAACACCCTCCGCAACATCGGAGTCGCCCGGAGCAAAAAGATGGACTTTGTGTCCACGCTCTGCAAGTCCGGCAGAAACAAGAGAAGCAATTGCCCCGATACCATCGGAAGCTTGGTTACTTCCCGGGCGTCGCAGGGCAGCATCAGGGGGAACAATTAGTGCAACTTTCATTACGAACTACTCCTTAAATTGTAAAAAGAACATATACTGTGCACTCTTCTTGTAGAAAAAGCGAGAACAGCATATGAAACAAAAGCTCCTCTTTACGGGAGCTTGTGCCAAACTGCTTTTGCTTTTGCGTGAAGACGCATTAGCACGTAAGTAAATTGAAACAAACTCCTGACTGAAAAATAGTCGAGGGATTGAGATGATTTTGAGAATGATTGTCTTGTGATGATGTCACGATATGTTGTGTCCGGGTACGTTTTTTTGTTTACCCTGCAATGATTAATATATATCAGATATATTAATTCTTGTCAAGTTTTGTGTAATGCTTAAGATAATACTCAAAAATACGGCTAATCCCTTGGTGTTATTGGGTATTATCTCGTATTTTATGCGTGATTAAAAATCACCCAGCACCGCACACCAAGTTTTTTCTTTTTTAAAGATACGCTCACTTCACTGGTGCGTATTTCCGTGCGACGCGCAGCCGATTCCACTTCATCATCATTTTGTAGGTCGTATTTTTCTTTGAGGAAGTCGGGATTTTCCATAAAACGCGGTGTAGCAGAGATGACACAAAATCGCACCTACAACAAAAAACGGCCAGCTTCTTCGAGGTACGACCACCACCATGGGTACTTCCCTCCCAAAGCTGAGGTCGGACCTCAGTCCGTCTTTGTTGGTGACACAAAAACCACTTGGACATTCAATGTCCAAGTGGTTTTTTGTTTAAGATTTGGATATTTAGATGCAGTGCGAAGTCCTGGACCGTTTCGGTGGTCGGTGGCTGTAGTCTCCTACTGCCCCCGATCCCGAAATCGGGTGAGCTCTGGCTATTGGGAACCCGGTTTTGCGGGAGCCGGAGCGCAAGACTCATTGAGGGCTCTGTCTGCAGAAGACCCAATGAGTGGACAGTTCCTGTTGGGAAGGACAAGCAATGCGCTAAATATACAAATCCTAATTGCCACCCACGAAGGTGAGGGCTACGCCCTTCTTGCCGGCGCGGCCGGTGCGGCCGATGCGGTGGACGTAATCGTCGTAGGTTTGAGGGACCTCGAAATTGATCACGTGAGTCACGTTGGGGATATCAAGTCCGCGAGCCGCAACATCGGTTGCAACAAGAACCTGAACCTTCTCGTCTTTGAATGACTTAAGTGCATGCTGGCGCTGTGGCTGGGATTTGTTGCCGTGAATTGAGGCTGTTTTAAAACCTTCTTTGTTCAGCATCACACCAAGCTTTTCAACACCGTGTTTTGTGCGTCCGAAAACAAGAACTTTATCATATCCTTTTTGGGCAAGCAGAGCGCACAATTGTCCAAACTTTTCCTCCTTTGATTTCACGCGAATGACATCCTGCTCAACATTCTTTGCTGTGTCGCGCGTCTTCACAGAGATCTTGATAGGTTGGCGAAGTAGTCCATTCGCAAGTGTCTCAATTTCTCGAGAAAATGTTGCTGAGAAAAAGAGTGTGTGGCGCTCACGAGGAAGGTTGCCGATGATCGACTTGATATCAGGAAGAAATCCCATGTCGAGCATGCGATCTGCTTCATCGAGGACAAGATTGTGGAAATCTGCAAGATTAAGGTCGCCGCGTTCAATCAAATCTTTGATGCGTCCCGGGGTGCCGATGACCATGCGCACCTTACGGCGTAAGCGCTCGATCTGCATGCTGATTGATGCGCCACCAACGAGGAGCACTGAATAGATCTGGAGTGCGCGGGCAAAACCCATAAATTCCTCGTCAATCTGGAGTGCGAGCTCGCGAGTTGGGACCATAACAAGCACTTTTGCAGTTGGGTCAAGTAACATCTTATTAATAAGCGGGATGAGGAATGCTGCCGTCTTCCCTTCTCCGGTATTTGCAATACCAATAACATCACGGCCCTTAAGTACATCGGGAAGCGACTGGTCTTGGATAGCTGTTGGGATCTTGTATCCCTTGTTCTCGATATTTTTCTTCAGGCGGGCGTCGATCTGAAAATCGCTGAACTGATGTGTCGGGATATACGCTATCACCTCTTCAACGATCACTGATTTGTTCACGAAACGTGAGACATCGATACTTTCGCCGCCCCGAGGGCGTGCGGACCTTGTAAATGGGCGTGCGTGTCCGCCTCCAAATCCGCCACTTCCACTGCGACTTGGGGCGCGATTGCCGCCAAAACTGCCTCCGCCGCCACCGGATGAGCGACGTCGTGGTTCATAGCGACCGGCTCCTTTTAATCCTCCGCCAAGCGATACTGCCCTACGCGTTCCACCTTGGGAACGTTCATTGTTACCTTGATACATAAAACATAATATTATTAAGCCGATCGCGCGAAGCGATGGCCATGTGAGTAGACTTCCCACAACACCCCGTACCACCATTATGTGGAAGTCTCTCTATGTTTTCGACGACGAGTCCAGTTGATTAAAAAATCAAAACTAATGGACTAATGAGAGAAGAGTCTTATGAGGCTTTTAGCTTAGCATAGGTTGACCAAAATGTAAAGGCCGCTCGGGTACCGTCCTTTTGAAAGACACACGGTCGGCCTCTTCCTGCGGAGGCCGCCGTCGGCACTCGGCCAATTGCCGTCATCAGAATGTCGGACCAAGCCAATTGTCCTGCGTGAGGTCTTTCAAAAGGTGAACCCTCGCTCTTAAGAGCTGCGTTTGAGTTTATATCGAAAATAAAATTTGTTTAGAAGTACAGACCCCAACGCCTACTCTTAGAAGCGAGGCCTCTTCTTTTGCAAAACATTGCAAAGTGCCGGTTTGGCATGGTCCGTCGCTTTGGGCGGCAAACCGGTCGAGCATAGCGGCGCTGCCCGCTGGGGCAGCGAACGCGTGTTTAGCAAAAGGATGAGGCCGAGTGGACGTTAGGAGCGTAATTTCCAGCCTGTTCTGAAGATGTAGATACACCCAGCAAGACTGAGGAGCGAAAGTGTGATGAGCACACTAAGCCCTATAAAAAGGGATGCTTCGTTATATCCCGTAAGTGAGTAGCGAATGCCGTCTATCGCATAGAAAATCGGATTGAGATAGACAATAGTTTGAAGGTGCTCCGGCAGCATGTGCACCGAGTAAAATGCACCGCCTAAAAACGTAAGTGGAGTAAGAATAAAGTTCGTCGCAATGCCAATTTTCTCAAAGCTATTATCTGCCCATACCCCGATAATGATACCCAAGAGTCCGAAAAGAATACTGATAAGTAGCACGTAAAGGATAAGCACAAAGGGATGCGCAAGCGTGTTCACACCAAAAAGTACGGCGACAAGTGCGAGTGCGACAGAAATCACAAAAGCGCGAATAATTCCACTCAGGATGAGTGAGACCACGAGTTCAAAGTACGAAAGTGGAAGAGTGAGCAAGTCCTCCATCGTTTTTTGAAATCGCATAAAAAACACAGAAAACGAGGTGGCACCAAAAACCGCAAGAATCAAGTTCATCGCAAAGACTCCTGGAAAAACGAAGCTGATATATTTAATACCCTCAATAAGCTCAATCTTTGAACCAATAACAAATCCGAACACAAAAATATAGAGTGAAGCCGTAACAAGCGGGGCGATAAGTGCCTGTCCGATGACACGCTTTGTTCTCCCTACTTCCCTTCGTATTAATGTATAAAATCCTATCCAGTTGATGATCATGATATTTACTTAAAGGGCTGCGCCTACGGTTGCTAAATAGACCTCCTCCAATTTTTTCTTTCCTGACTGCGCAGGCAGGTCGGTGAGATTTGCGACTGTATCGTCGACCACGATATTTCCATCCTTAATGATCGCTACGCGTTCACAAAGACTTTCCACTTCTTCGAGGTAGTGCGAAGTGAGTATGATCGTTTTACCGTTTGCATGCAGTTCTTTGAGGAATTTCCATAATGCATGACGTGTCTCAACATCCACTCCTGCAGTTGGCTCATCAAGAATGAGAAGCTCCGGGTTGTGCATCATCGCCTTGGCAAGTGTCGCACGACGCTTGAGCCCTCCCGAAAGAAACTGAAATTTTTTGTCGCGGTGCTCTATCAGATCGAATTGTGTCAGCATAGCTTCGCGCCGTGCTTTCATTTCTTCCCCAACAATGCCGAAAAATCCCGCTTGATAGTCGAGTATTTCGTCAATCGTCTGAAAGGTGTCGATATTAAACTCTTGTGGAGAAAGACCTACCATCGCTCTTGCCTTCCTGTAGTCCTTAACGACGTCAAAATCCATAACAGCAATGACTCCATCAGTGGGTTGGCTTATGCCTGTTACGCAATTGATCGTTGTTGTCTTCCCTGCGCCATTTGGACCGAGTAAACCAAAAAACTGTCCACGTGGAATGGTGAGGTTGAGCCCATGAAGTACCTCGCGTCCAACCTTTTTGTCTCGGTAGGTTTTCTTGAGATTGGTGATAGTGAGTGCAGACATGGCTATGAGTATAGCAGAAAATTGGGTTATTTATTATGAAGAGTATGAAAAAACGCGAGTACGTACTCGCGTTGATCTTTCAATCCAGCACTTTTTCTTTGAGTTTTTTCCACCAGCCATTGTCACCCTGACGGCGAATATTCTTTACCACATGAGTGATCCACATCGGAACAATCACCCAAAAGGCGGCTGAAACAGCAATGAGGCCTATGAGCGCTGCGATTTCTTTGTTCCATGTCACCACCAATAAATACGAAGCACTGAGCGAAAGAATGCCGGTGACTATCCAAAGTACGATGCGCTTAAAAAAGTATCCGATCGCGACACCAATAGCTGCCGATAAAAACGGGCTCATTAATTTCTCCTTCAGCAAACTACCGCTAGGCTAGCACAAGTACTTTTAGTTGTCGAACGGTTCATAAGAAATGATCCTCTTAGTCTTTCCGCTTGTGCTTCGAGCGCTCGGCTTCAGTGAGATACTGCTTGCGGAGGCGCACAGATTTTGGGGTGATTTCGAGGTATTCATCATCAGTCATGATCTCAAGACCATTCTCAATACCTACCGGATGGGGTGGAACGAGGTTGAGTGCATCGTCAGTGCCTGAGGCGCGCATATTCGTCAGCTGCTTTCCTTTTGTTGGGTTAACGGGCATTTCATCACCTTTTGCGGTGTTGCCGATGACCATTCCTTCGTAGACTTCACCATTCGGACCGATGTAGAGCTCACCGCGCTCCTGGAGGTTTGCGAGTGAGTACCCGAGCGCTTTGCCGTTTGCCATTGAAACCATAGAACCAGCAGCGCGGCGGACGATCACACCTGCGTACGGCTTGAAGCCAATAACGCGTGACGACATAATTCCCTCACCCTTCGTATCAACAACGAACTGATTGCGGTAGCCCAAGAGTCCGCGTGTTGGCCCCTCAAAGATCATACGAATGAGGTTGTGTGTCTGAGACATGTTATTCATGACTGCTCCGCGCTCACCAAGCTTTTGGATAACTGCACCCTGGGATTCGCTTGGTACGTCGATGGTCACCTCTTCAAATGGCTCACATCTCACTCCGTCTACTTCTTTGATAATGACCTGTGGCTGAGAAACCTGAAGTTCAAATCCTTCGCGGCGCATGTTCTCAAGAAGAATGGCGACATGAAGCTCGCCGCGACCGGCAACCTTGAATGTGTCTCCCGACGAGCTGACAAAGTCGACGCGGAGTCCAACGTTCACTTCAAGTTCTTTTTGGAGGCGTTCACGGATCTGTCGTGATGTAACATACTTCCCTTCCTTGCCTGCAAAAGGAGAATTGTTCACCAGGAAGTTGAGTTCAATGGTGGGCTCGTCGACAGTGATAGCAGGGAGCAGCTCGACGTCAGGAGTATGGGAAATTGTTTCTCCGATAAAAATTTCAGGGATGCCGGCGATGATACCGATGTCTCCTGCTTCAATCTCTGTCACTTCTTCACGCTTGATACCCTTAAAGGTGAAAAGCTTGCTTACCTTGCCTTTGTAGGTCGTGCCGTCAGTTTGAGTCAGCACAATATTATCGGCAACCTTAATTTTGCCGTCGACAATGCGTGCGATCCCGAGGCGACCGAGATAATTGTCATATGCGAGGTTGAATGGCTGTGCGCGAAGCGGCTTGTCGCTTTGACCTGCTACTGAAGCCACGGGCACATGCTCGAGTACGAGATCAAGGAGCGGAGAGAGGTCTGTTGATGTATCTGCGAGCTTCCTCTTTGCAATGCCTTCGCGTCCGATAGCGTAGACTACAGGGAAACTCAGCTGCGCGTCATTAGCACCAAGATCCATAAAAAGCTCAAATACCTTTTCTTCAACTTCGTCGGGATTTGCAGCAGGCTTGTCGATCTTGTTGATAACAACAATAGGTTTAAGTCCTAGCTCAAGAGATTTTTTGAGCACAAACCGTGTCTGAGGCATGGGACCTTCCTGCGCGTCGACAATAAGGAGCACGCAATCAATTGAGCGGAGTACGCGTTCAACCTCAGAACCGAAATCTGCGTGGCCGGGAGTGTCGACGATGTTGATCTTCGTGCCCTTCCACATTGCAGAGGTATTTTTCGAGTAGATGGTTATACCACGCTCAAGCTCGAGCGCGTTAGAATCCATACTCTCCCCCTCGGCGAACATGCCGGTTTGGCGCATGAGTGAATCGGTCAAGGTTGTCTTGCCGTGGTCAACGTGGGCGATTATTGCAATATTACGAATTTCCATAAAAGCAAACGCCCGCAGTGCGAGCGTCAATACTTCTACCATAGCGTATTGGGGCATATTTTGCAATACGCGTGAAGTATCCACTCATTCTCTCTGTGGGTAAAATATATTAGGTTTGTACAAACAAAAGGATGAGACATGGAGCATTGGAAGGAACTGCTGAAGAAAGCATATGAAGCTGCGACGAAGAGCCCTGACCCATCGACACAAAATGGGGCGCTGGTCGTCGACACGCGGAGCATACTGGGGTCTAGACTCATTATCGGGAGCGACTGCAACCGCCTGCCGAAAAAAATTCCTGACACTCCTCAGATTTGGAATGACCGGGCACTTAAATACAAATACGTCCACCACGCCGAACGTACCGTGCTCGATACTACACGCCGACTACATTCGGAATGCCAACTCGACGGACACACACTCGTTTGTCCATGGGCCGCATGCACCGATTGTGCAAAAGAAATTATAGCGGCGGGGATTACCACGCTCGTTACGCACAAACAGGCGCATGATCGCACCCCACCTGGCTCTGCCTGGTTTGATGAGATCATCGTCGCACGCAAAATGTTCCGTGACGCTGGTGTGCAGCTTATTGAATACGACGGCATAGTAGGTGGCCCGCCCGTCAGGCATAGCGGACAAATTTGGACCCCATAAAAAGTTGCTCCCCTCTTTAATACGAGGGGAGTTTTTATCACCTACTGTGAATTTTGTTTATTGTGTAATTTGTGCGAGAATGCGCCTATGATCAAAAGAAATTCTGAAAATAAACGTTCTTTCACGAAAAGCACAAAAAGTTACCCTGTAAAACGTGGCGCATCCGCGTCATACAAAGGTGCTGTAAAATCACCAAGCAAAGCTGCTTTGTCCTCAAAACCAACCAATCCAACAAAATCGTCAGTCGAGTCCACTGACCTAAAATATCGCAGAGAAGCTGCCTCGAGACGCTATGAATCGTTTCTAAGGCAGGGACCAGCTCCACGTGCTCCTCGGGGCGCAAGTGCGCCGTTTAAAGGAGCTGTAAAAAAAACCACTGAAGCACCACCTAGGACTGTGGCAAAGAAACCCGTTGCAGCTGCGCGCCCCGCAATAAGAAAACCTATCGCCTCCGCACCATACCGCCCAAGAAAGGAAGCGCCCGGAGCCTCAAGGTCAGCCTCTACTCCTCCCAAGAAGTTTAGTGCGCCGAACAAGCCACGCGTTGCGAGCGCATCGTGGGGTAGTGTCGCATCGTGGTATGACAAGCACTTGAGTGAGGATGATACCTATCATCAGAAAGTAATACTCCCCAACCTCCTTCGACTCGTTGACCCGAGAAGTCGTGAGGCTATTGTTGATCTTGCCTGTGGAAGCGGATATTTTGCAAAAGCGTTTGCGGGAGGGGGCGCAGTTGTTACAGGTATTGATATCAGCGAGGAACTCATCGCCATTGCGCGCAAAGCTGCACCTTCGGTCTCCTACCATGTGGGCAAGGCAGAGGATTGTCCTATTATCTCCAACCAAACGAAAGATAAGGTTGTTATTGTGCTGGCGATTCAAAACATTGAACACGTCCAAAAAGTATTTGCAGAAGCAGCGCGCATGCTCAAGCTGGGTGGGGCAATCCACCTCGTGATGAACCATCCTGCATACCGCATTCCCAAGCAATCCTCGTGGGAGTATGACGACAAAAAAAAGGTGCAGTATCGCCGTATTGATCAATATATGTCTGAATCAACGTCCGCAATCGAAATGCATCCCGGAATGACCGACTCCCCACAAACGATTTCATTTCATCGGCCACTCCAATACTATTTTAAAGCCCTCGCAAAGGCAGGATTTGCCGTTGATCGGCTCGAGGAGTGGATCTCGCACAAAGATTCAGACTCAGGGCCGAGAGCACGTGCAGAAAATAACGCTCGCAAAGAGATTCCGCTCTTCCTCTATCTCGGCGCCAAGCGTCTCTCTTAGCTCCTCCTTCTTGTCTAAAAATAACGACAAAACAAAATTATGTTAACTGTAACGGCCGTTACAGTTAACATAATTAAAACTTAACAAAAAACATCTGCCGTGGGCAAATGTTTTTTGTTCGCTTTCAGGTTTTCTATTGAATTGCGTTCCAAATATTGAGAAGGCCGGCGCCGTACTGGTTGTCATGGCCGAAAGCTCCAAGATCAAGCGCTGTGGCTTCCAGTCGTGCTTTGACTTCAAGAGGACTGCAGGTGCCGCTTGCGTCAATATCACAAGCAGATGGCCGTCCAAGGAGAAGTGCGACAGCACCAGCTACGTGAGGAGAGGCCATTGAAGTGCCATTCAATGTGCGGTATGTTTTTCCTCTATATGTTGAGTAGATATTTGCCCCAGGAGCTGCAAGGTCTACCTCTGTACCAACAGACGAGAATGTAGCGATAACATTATTACTATCTGTTGCTGAGACACTGATTACCTCAGGGTATGCACCCGGAAAGCCTACAGGGCCACCGCTGTCATTTCCTGCGGCTGCCACAATCACAATACCGGCGGCGTTGGCGCGAATAACCGCGTCATGGAGAGCCTGAACATCACTCGAAGCACCGAGGCTCATATTAATAACGTGGATGTTTTGTGTAATCGACCAGTCAATTCCCTCGATGATATCGGAAATGAATCCAGAACCATTACGATTCAGCACCTTCACGGCATAGAGATTGACCGCTGGAGCGACCCCGATAACGCCAATTGTGTTATCAGATGCACCGACGGTCCCGGCAACATGAGTCCCGTGACCATTGTCGTCATCCGCTGATTTTGAGGGCGAAATAGCATTATAGCCTCCCTTTATGTTTGCTTGGAGGTCTGGATGAGCAAGATCAATTCCTGTATCAATGATTGCGACATTGATACCACTACCAGTTGTTGTGGTGGATGCCGCTCCCCACACACGCTCCGCATCAATGCGATCAATCCCCCAGGGAAGGACTTCCGCTGGTTGTGTTGGGGCCGGAGCACCTTTTCCTGCTGCTTCAACTCTGCCTAACGCAAACGCCATAACATCATCCTCAACTCGAAGCACTCGTGAATCCTTCTTGAGCATGTCGACTCCGGCTGCATCAAGCAGCGCGACGGAATTTTTGTTGTTTCTCAAATGTTTAATTTCTGTTGCCTGCGCACCGTGGAGCAGTATATTCTTCTCTGTATCAGAAATAATATTTTTATACGTAATGATCTTACGTTCATGTACCGTGCCGGGCGTTCCTGCGATAGCGTTGTTAATAAAAAATGCGCTAAAGGCAATCAGGGCGATGGAAACAAGAACAGCAGAATATTTGTGCGCCATAATTAACATGAGTGATAAAACCGTTTAATAATAGAGTTAGATTAGCACAAAGGAGTTAAATGCTCTATACCCTACCGAGAAAGTCCCGCATGAGGTGGTTTTGCATGCCAATATTTATAAAATATGAGCTTCACCACTTCAGTAGAGGCAAAATAGAGAAGAACGAGAAATGCCGCTACCCCCAAGTGTCCCATACTTGGCGCAATGAACCCAAATGTACGCTGCATAAATGGAAGGAACGGAATGACAACCGTTATTATCATGACGGAGAGTGTGAGCCAAATGACCATCCCACCTGGCCTCTTTGCTCGCCAAAATGGAAGCGCTGTGCGGATTGAGAACAGTAGGATAAGTTCAGTAAGTATACTACCCACGAACCACATGGTCTGCAGGGTCGCCGGCTCAAATCGCATAAAATATCCAAAAAACGCAAAATCAAAAAGCGTGCTCACTATGCCGAGTACAATAGCTACTGCGGTAATCTCACCCACTTTATACCCACGTGGCTGTTTCAGTTCATCGTCGTCAACTGTATCTGTCGCGATGGAGATCATCGGGAAGTCAGAGAGGAGGTTGAGGAGCAGAACCTGTATGGGGAGCATCGGAAGATAGGGAATAAACAATGACGAGAATGCGAGTGCATAAAAATTCCCAAAGTTTGAAGTAAGTGTCGCACGAATATATTTCATTGAGTTGGCAAATATTGTTCTCCCCTCCCTGATGCCATCAATGATGACCTCAAGTGATGGGTTAAGAAGAATGATGTCCGATGCATCCTGGGCTATATCTGATGCGTGCAAAACGGCGAGTCCCACATGTGCACTTTTCAGTGCAGGTGCATCATTGAATCCTTCGCCCAAGAAACCAACGAGATGCTTCTTTTGCAAGAGTTCGATAATCTCATGCTTCTGTAGTGGCATGGTTCGCGCAAACACATTATATGTTTCAACGGCAATAAGTTTTTCTTCGGGGGAAAGCTTTTCAAATTCATTACCATCAATCACGTCTAATGACGAAGCGAGAATTCCTGCTTCGTATCCAACCCATCCAGCAACTTCTTTGCTGTCACCAGTGATGATTTTGATATGCACACCCAGTTTTTCCGCATGTGCAATGGCGTCTTTTGTGGAGGCCTTGAGCGGATCGGAAAAAGCTACAATGCCCGCAAGTGTAAATCCCTTTTCATCTGCCTCACTAATTTCACTCAATTTCCCTTCTTCAATTTCTTTGTATGCGATTGCGAGGACACGATTACCTCGTCTTCCCGTTTCGAGAACCCAATCGTGAATTTCCTTCTTAACCTTACCTTTACAAGCGCCGAATACTGCCTCTGGTGCCCCACGCATTACGAGGAGTGCAGTATGCTTATCTTCAACCAGGACCGTCCCCTTGCGACGAATCGGATCAAATGGGAGCTCGTCAATGCGACGAAGAGACGACAGTGTTTTCTGGATGGTATCCGGTGCATGTGCCAAGAGTGCCTTATCAAATCCGATATTTTGAGCGCTGTTTGCATCACCTGCAGATAGCGGGAACATGAGTGAATAGCGCAATACCGCCTCTTCGTCTCCCCAGACCGATGAGACTGCAAGCTTGTTTTCCGTGATGGTCCCGGTTTTGTCGGTACACAGCACATCGATGCTTCCCAAGTCCTCAATTGCGGAAAGGCGTCGTGGGACTACTTGTTTTTTCGCCAAAAGCAGCGCTCCACGAGAAAGTGAAATTGTTGTGACCAATGGGAGTGCCTCTGGAATAGCAGAGACCGTGAGTGCAATTGAGAAAAGCATGAAGTCGCCCATGCTCACACTATCACCCTGCACAAGTGTATGGAGTATAAACACGAGCGGAACCGTAGTGAGAACCAATTTTAATATAAACTTACTAAACTGATTGATTCCCGCTTCAAATGCACTCGGACTCTCTGTCTTTTGCATGTGAGTTGCGATAGCTCCGACTTCGGTCTCCTTGCCTGTGGCAAAGACAAGTAGTTCTGCATCACCCGAAAGAAGTGTGGTGCGAGAAAAACCAATATTGTCGGCTCCGTAAAATCCGCTCGGCGGATAGAGAAGCGCACCTGCGAGCTTGTTGATGGGCTTACTTTCCCCCGTCATGGATGACTCATCGACAGTAACGCTTTCGGCGAGCAAAAAGTATCCGTCCGCAGGAATCGTATCCCCTGCGTCAAGAATAATGATGTCGCCGGGTACAACTTCAGTGACGGAGAGGATTATCTCTTTGCCCTCACGTCTGACTCTTGTCTTGCGGTCAACAAAGCTCTTAAGAAGTTTGAGGGCATTCTCGGCGCGATATTCCTGAAAAAACCCTAATGCCGCGTTGATGACCAGAAAAAGAAATATTACACCAGCATCGAGATATTCTCCCAAAAAAAGCGCTATGCCGGATGCCGCGAGCAGCAAATATATAAACGCCGAGCGAAATTGCCGCAGGAGTATGTCACTCCAACGTGTATCTTTGCCGGGCAACTCATTTCTTCCGCTAGTAGTCAGGCGATTTGCTGCTTCCTCGTGCGGAAGACCCTTTGACGAAGCAGAGAGAAGGGCGAGCGCATCATTCGCCTTCATAAGGGCAATATCCTGAAAACGTACACGATTCATTGCTCTAATTCTATCATGAAATTTGTCCTTCATTGATCATTGGAGTGTGCGTAACACCGTTGCTCCCACTGTGCGGCCACGATACAATGAAATCATGAAAATAAGAGAGCTTTTTCGGGAGCACCACTACAAAATTATCATTGGGGCACCTATTATTTTTTTGTTCCTTATTAATGCGGGATCAGTAATAGGAGCGGGGAATATGTTTGTATTTAAAGCGGAAAAGAGTGCCTTTGTGATAGTGGGGGAAAACGTACCTGTTCACCTTTTGGTTACAACAAGGGTTCCCGTCAATGCTGTCGGGGGCACAATTGTATTTCCTCCTGTATTGGTTTCAGTCGATTCAATTGCGAGGAGTTCATCAATTATTGACCTCTGGTCGGAAGAGCCGGCTTTTTCAAATGAAGCTGGAACTCTCCACTTAAGCGGGGGGGTTGTCCCCGATGAGACCGATAAGGGACTTCAGGGAAATGTGATTACCATTACATTTCGTGCACGCGAGGTCGGCAAAGCTGTTGTAAGCATCAAGGACGGTCAGCTCTTGGCAGCAGACGGGGAAGGTACCAACGTCCTTTCAGGGAATACTCCACTTACCCTCCACATTCGTTCGGCTGGCAAACCCTCACCTGACGTAAACGGCGATGGCATACTCTCTATAAATGATGTGAATTCTCTTTACCTGAAAACATTCCGTTCCTATGACGCAAAATATGACTTTAACGGGGACAAAAAAGTAAGTTGGCCAGACGTCACGGAGCTTATCACCCTTCTATAAGTCTAAACGGATGCCAATTCATAGGAGCATCCTGGAAGGCATCATCAGAATGATGCGCATCGGAGAGCACGATGTCTCCAATACAAGCTTCCATAAACATCAGGCTAACCTGCTTAGTGCTTATGAAATAGATATGCCCTGCTTGTGTTTCACTGCAGTAAGCACTACTGTACCCTCTACATTTTTAACGGGGTGATGCCCTCTTGGGATTTCATCAGCAGTGTCATTATTATCGTCGTCTTCAGCATCATCTGAAGAATGTAATTTTTTCCAAAAAAAGCGCATAGCGAAAAGGAAGGCGATAAAGACGACGCTCACGATCGGAATGAGTGGATGCCTTTTGATAATTCCCATGAGCGAGGCCGCGGCTTCGAATGTAAGACGTTCACTCTCCTTTGAAATTGCCCCTCGAACATCATGTGATGTTACCCAGACTTCATACGTCCCTGGCGAAAGTGTGAGTGCGCTTGTAAATGCTGCGCTCCCTTCGGTGTTCAAAGCAATCTCCTCCTCCACTGTTTCATCTCCGCGCTTTATAAACAGCGTGGCAATATCGTTTGGTCTAGATACTATTTGTCCTTCCAGATGCTTACCTTCAATAAACTTTTTATCACTCAGTGTTATCGAGGGTGTAGGAAGATACTCAACGGCAAATGATAATCGAAGAGCAGGGGTAGCATTCCCCGCTTTGTCTATTGCTTTGGCCATAATCTCGTGAGTGCCCGGTGTGAGTGCTGTCGCGGAATATTCTCCGGTTGCGTTTGGGATCCATGTAATTGGCAACCCGTCGTCAATTATAATTTCATAGCGATCGACACCAGAAAGCGTGTCCGTCGCCGAAAGGAGAAAGATAACACGCGGGTCGGTACTATCAGCTCGGGTCTTTTCAGTTATGGATAAGTTTCCCGGTGGAGTTCTATCTGTTTGTATGCGGTATGAGGCCCCATCAGTGTGCCCATCATTCCATTCCCGAGTAAGGTGAAAATACTGAATACCCTCAGTGATATTGCTATAGATCTTCTCACTCATTGGGGCGGGGTAAGTGATAGTGCCAAAAGCCTCAGGTTTATTGTTGAGTGCAAGACGAACACGTCTTACGCCTGTTGGCATGTCCCATACGAAAGTACTCGTTGCAAGTGCATACCATGCCTCTTGATCGGGATGCGATGGTGAACTGATAATTTCTTTTTTAGTAGTTGTACCGAGCACCTCTCCGTCATCTTCACTGTTCTCTGTGGTGATTCCTGGTTCCCCACTATTTTCGGGGATTACTTCCGATTGGGTTGATGAGGCACCATATTCTGCTAAAACACTGGAAAGAAGGGCGGGCGACGAGACGTACTCACCTCGTGGAATTCCTATGTAATCCCCCGATTTTAACGTAGAAACAATATTTCCTCCTGTGCCATCGCCCGCTAAAATTGCTGCCCCACTCGCAAATGCAAGACGAAAGTCTTCGGCGCGAAGCGGGGTTATCACTATGCTGAAAACGTGACCCCGATCAAGTACGGTTGAAGTAGACAATATACCACCGAAATAAATTTCTCCTTTTTCATTATCAAAAGCGGGTGGGGTTGGCCATGAAGTGAGCACGGACGCCTCATGTGAAACTGAAACCACATTCACTTTTAATGGGTCGAACACCAGCACCCCTTCTACTCCATAAACAGGAGCGCCATCTGATGAAACAAAGACCCGAATCATGGCGTGGTCGTTGATGGTGTATGTGCCAGCTGGCGGGGAAAGATAGAGCGTTGCATCAGCGGCATATGCAACTGCCGAAAACAAGAAATACGAAATGAAGGAAAGAATGAATGCCCTATATTTAAAAGAATTAGCGTTGTGCATGGTTACTCTATGACTTATCACAAAATTATTCCCTTTGAAATTACTATCTTATTACATTTCTACTATCTAGATTTTTCTTGCGTCGCACAAACCAAACTCCACCCAAAACAAGTGCGATAAGCACGATTCCCCCACCGACACCGAGCCACATTGGCGACAACAATGCGAGAATATTCCCCTCTTTTTTATTTGCAGTGTTTCCACTCGCAGCACCATTTTTGGGCGCGAGTACCGCTTCTTGTGAATTGCCCGCATGATCAAAGGCGCGCACGGTAATTCTGCTTTTCAAAAGCTGATCAGTAAGTACATAAGGGCTCACTCCGGTGATAAATGATGATTTTGTTTTTCTTCCATAGATAAAGCCGAGATTTTCGGGGTCATCTTCCATTATTTCATAGTGATGGATACCGCTCTGTTTATCCGTGGCTGAGAAAACAATAAAGTGCTTCCCTTCAAAAGCGGATGCATGCTGTTCTACGGAAATAGTAAAAAGATCCGGCTGGATGTTGTCAGTATGGACAATGTCCAGCCATTCGTTTTTGAGTCCTTGTGAATTGAGCTCGCGGATGTATGTCCCGTTTTGGAGTGTGAGTGGGGCTGGTGAGCCAAAGCCGTCATTAAGGAGCGCGGCAGTGTTGGGGCCGAATGTTATAGGTAGCGTAATTGGTCCTGTGGCTACTTTGCCGCCAATCATGTTGCCCGGTATACTAAAAATAATCTTAGCTATAACATTTGTCTTTCCCGGGTCACCCTGAACTCGTCCACAATATCCGGCTGGAATCCCCCCGCTCATAAACACACGCCCCGCTTCCCTGTCTACAGAAGGCTCCTCTATCCACAGACTCATGAGCGACTCTCCTTTTGAAACAGCCGAAGCATTCATCCAATCTTTTGGATAAAGTATCTCTGCCGTGACTGCATTTACACATTCGTCTGGAGCGGTATCAAGTCGAATGGTGAGGACAAACGTATCTCCTGGCCCAACGGTTTTGATATCAGGGTCAATGGAAAGCGTAGCAGCAAACAAGGGACTGGGGATTAGAAAAAATAGCAATGAGAAAACTACACGATTAGTTGTTTTTGAAGTTGCCGAAGAATTGATTATTTTTTCTCGAAAAAATGTAAGCATGCCTATATTTTTATTATACTGGATATATTCCCTCCTCCATACTCCCCATTGCACTGTCCACGGGGTAGTGAAATCTGGCAATGGCTTTGCCGCGCTTCGCGCCTTGCCAAATTCTACTACCCCGTCCAATTAAAGAGCTGGATAGAAAAGTCCGTAAGCCCCACCTTTCCGTCAGAGTTTAAATCAGCAACATCATTACTGGTATTCCAATTAAAAAGGAGGATAGAAAAATCAACGAGATTTACCTTGCCATCACCATTAAGATCGCCGTTCTTAGGAAGATTTGCGTCACGAGAACCAATATAAAAATTTACCGCTTGGCTGAATCCACTTTTTGTAGCACCCCCAGCTGCGAACTGTTCAAATATTGCTTTCACTGCATGAAACGCCTCATCAGCCAAAAGCTCGGTAGGCACCGAAGCGCTCCAGAGCCCCGCACCCGTCGAGGTGGCACTTATGCGCGCGGTTTTTTCTCTGTCTATGAATAAAGAAACTTTTGCAAGAGGGGCCGTTGCGCCGAAGGCTTCAACTGGAGTCCCCAAGGATATTTTTTTCGCACTCAGATCGATAGTGGGCGGGAGGAATACGTTCGACACTGTCGTCACGGCATTTTGAGTCACTTGAAATGTGGTCGTAAATGTAATCGAGCGGATACCCCGGCCATCAATAGCCCAAAAGCCGAATGTTGTTGGCCCTGCAGTTGCATTGCTCACTTCATAGCTAAAATTAGCTGAACTGTCGGATGTAACAACCCCTACAAGTTGTCCGTCTTTAAGGACGTTAATCGATGTATTAGGGTATGCCTTTCCTTCTAAAACAACACGGGTCAAAGCACGAACAGGGACGGTGCCGTCTATGACACCACCTCCTCCTCCTCCGCCTCCGGGAGGTGGTGGAGGAGGCGGGGCGGGCTGTGGAGGTGTGGTCGTCGAAACTGGGGGCGATTCTTGTACACATTGATTAGTACAAAGGTCTCCGTTTGCGGCATTACCATCGTCGCACTGCTCACTATAGAGGGCTTGAAGCACAGCGTCTCCACAATATGGGCCAAATCCTGAACATGTGGAATTACAGCGACGTGCTGCTGTCGTTGAACCATAAGCGCCATCATTAAAGAGCCCATCATCGCAGACTTCAGTTGCATCAATAACACCGTTGTAGCAAATTGAAATCGAAATTGTTGTGGTTGCGATTATTGCTTGAGCCGAAGTCGCAGAAAACAGGAAGCATAAAACTGAAGAAATGATTATTGCGACTAAAGATTTTGGGGTATAAAAACGATACATGGTAATAACGAATCTATTGCAAATATGATTGCACTTAATTGCTGCTATTCGCCGCCGAGGAGTGCTGTAAATTATCGTCTGCGTGAGAGATCTACAACGCCTCCACTGCCCGACGCACGGACACGGGGGCGCACGCGAGGCGGCTCATCACGTGGTTCGTCGTCATATTCATGACGTGAACGACGTCTCGGGCGTCTACGCTTCCGAGAGATACTCAGTGTGATTACAACAAGTAAAAGTACGGCGACAGGGATGACTATTGAGAGTTGGTCGCCTAGTTTCAGGCCCTCAAAACCGTACGTCACATAACCCGGGATCGTACCGCGCGGAAGAATAGAGAGTGCTAGCTCGCCTTTTTGTGCGGATTCGGTCGCATTTTTGTGTATATCATATTTGATGCGATACGACCCGGGGGGGAGCCATGTAGGCAAGTATGCGATAACTTTTTTGGTATCAAACGGCAGGATGGTTGTGATTTTATTTGTGTTCGCAGTCGACTCAAGAAGTTGCACTCCCGATACATCATAAATCTCAAAAGTTACCTTGGGTGGCGCAGCGGGGACATTACCAGTATTTGCAATATAGATTCCGAAGGTGATCTTACCGGGAAAATCCAACCACCATTTTTTTTGTCCTGATTCCGCCTCGGGGAGTTCAACACGACGCACATCAAAACTAAAAACTTCGTTTACTACTTTAAGGTGAACATCGATCTGTGCGCCAAGGGCAAGGGACACTCCGGTAGTTTGTGTCTGCTTCGAAACAGTGCGAATTCGAATGTTTCCATTATACTCACCAAGCTTCGTGTCATCGGGCACACGCACGGTTACCTGGAGTTTTACTTGTGACTCACCTTTGGGGAGGATAAATTTAGTACCTTTGTCGGTGGAAAACCAAGATTCTATTCCCGGTAGATTCATCGTAAGTTCTGCATCAAGATCTTCGAGTGGGTCACTGCGAACGATAATAATTTCCTGTGTGTATTCGCTTCCCGGACGAAGCGTGTCATTGCGTACATATGGAGGAGTAATACCAAAACCTGCGAGCGCAATGTTCGCGGAGCTCACCCATAAGGTGAACGTTAATATGACAAAAAATATCCCCCGTTTCATGTATAAATGGAGCCCATTCATTGTACCACGTGGCAAATGTCGGGGATTTGCAATAGTGGAGAAAATGTGGACAAAACCCGCTCAGCCAACTACATCCTTTTCGGGGACACATTCGCCCTCTCCTGCGGATGGCGAAACCGTCCTCGGCGCGGACCTGTCAAGTAAAAATGCACTATGACAGGACCGAGCTCCGCGCCTGTGGAGTCTCCGAAAAGATTCTGGCCTCGCTTCTAAGAATTGCGTTGGAGTATTGTAAAAAAGTATAAATTTTTATGGAGTAATCTCATCAATTAACCGTAATAAGATTCAGGTCGGGACGACTAAAAGGTCGCAATACGCAGTCCTGCATTTTATACCACGATAGCGAGCTTCATTTCGGGATGCAATTTGAATGCGGAGGAGTCGCAGTGCCCCTGGGGCTCCAGACTGCTCCTACCCCAGGGGGTGAGCGACCAAATTTTTCTTAGCGGTA
The DNA here is from genome assembly GCA_043736515.1 of bacterium. Taxonomy (GTDB): domain Bacteria; phylum Patescibacteriota; class Minisyncoccia; order Phycocordibacterales; family UBA6899; genus MHLP01. The sequence goes on along the minus strand of JAYTCK010000005.1, from coordinate 10,435 downwards.
CTCCGCTTAGAAAAATGGAAGTACTCTCGTGGCACACCGACAAGTTCAAAGGGCGCCCGAAATGAAACTCGGTCAGGACCTCGTTACTACCAACTAGAGGATGGGGAGGTGATACCGATGATGGTATTGCGTCCAAGATAGTCACCCGAAAGTGTAATGGCCGCAGGTACAGCGATACCCCAGTAAGTATCCTTCGATTGCGGAGTTGAGGTTGATGTCGATTTGTTTACACGAAGAAGGAAGTTGGTTGAAACGGCAGAAAGTGACGAGGTGGCAAAAGAATAAAGTACAGACGAAGATGCGTATCTCTGGCTTGCGACTGGTATGGTTGATGTCGCATTTCCTGAACATGGTGTTGGGTATCCGGGACACATATCGTCTCCGTAAAGTGACTCGTCTAGACCAACGTTGCCCAGGGCCTGGAGACCCACCCTTGTAAAGGCTGTTGGTCCGACTGTCACTGTATCTTGTCCGGGTTGTAATCCACCGTATGCAATACTGGTAGTCGAGACATCATATGCAAGAAATTGCCAGAGCTCTGTTCCCGTTGATGCCTCAACATTTGTCGATGTGGCGCCGCTTGTATCACTCGATGATGCAACCGCGAGCCAATTTTGTGCGGCATGAACTGATCCTGGGTCAGTGGCGTCTGCAAGGTGCCATAGTGGGAATGTGCACGTCCATATTACATTTGCACTGCTGGAACCAGCACAGGATCCACCGACACAGCTTACGTTCCACACTGACTGAGGGACATCATCGTTGTAGCAATAGTTGGGATTATAATTACCCACTACATTGCATGAAGTTGAACCATAACCCGAGCGATAGACGTTTATGTGGCCACCAATAATCTCGGCCGTATTTGAGGCTGTCTGGCAGCTATTTTGATCGGTGACAGTGTATTGGACAGTAAAACCGAGCGTTTGCGTCGCCATACCTGTTAAAACAAGAGGACTCGTGCCCGTTGAGCTGAACAAGCTGATACTCGCTGCGGCAATTGACGGGGTAACATTATTAACAACAAGCGACGCGTTTGTGCCCTGAGCTCCACCGGATGCCACGAAGCCACGCACGTCGGACACGTAGCCATATCCGCCAAAATATCCCTTGGGGTAAGGTGTTGCGACGGCATAGCTGGACGATGCATCAGTGGTGACATAAGAAGAGGTCGCCCAGGAACCACCAGGACCGCAAGTAGTTCCGTTGAAGTCAGCCGCACGACACACAAGAAGTCTCACGGTGTCTGTCGCGAACCCTCCCAGTGTGTCCGGATCGGTCGATGTAGAATACCATGTCGATGTTGCTCCAGGATTTACCCCCGCATAGTTAAAGAATGCAGTGAATGTTGGACGATGATTTACAATAAACGGGGAGTGGGACGGGACTCCATCAAGAGCAGGTGTGGTGCTGCCGTTCCATGCAGTTGCATTACAAGACGGATTTGTTGCGGGCCCATCACAAATATATGCATACCAATAGTTTATTTCTGGCATCGAAGGCACTGTGGTTGTGGGGGCAGTTGCAGGAAGACCACTTGCCGTAGCCCCTGAGACAGCAATGCGATTGGCATTGCCACCACTACAGGTGGGTGCTGCTCCTGCATTGGGCGTGGGAGATGCGTAATTAGTGCAGATGAGTAGGTAGTAGGCATCGAGTGAAGAATCAGACGAAGAAGCGTACCAAGTTAACACATTGCCTGCATTTGTGGGTGTCGAACTTGCTGAAGCTGGGGTTTCGTATGCATACACATTGGTGTCCCATTGCGGTGGAGTGTTGAGCACGGTCACTGACGTTGTCGCTGTGCTAGCTTTTGCAACGTTGCCGTGAGGAAGCTCGCCAAGTACACCAAAAGCCAAAATGAGTACGCCCAAAAGAACAGTGAGGATACTCACTTTCCCTCCAGTAATAAATCTGCCTTTCGAAGACTCCATATTGTACGTTTATTATACCTCGTGCAACGGTAAATATGTTATAAAGTTATACACAGATTTGCCCGTAGGGTTCATTTTAAAACTATTTATATCGAATAGCATCCAGTGGATTGAGCTCCGCAGCCCGCTTGGCGGGAAACACTCCGGTCATAAAGCCCACAATTGCTGAAAAACTTGCGATAAAAAGAAGAAACGGTATCGGAAAGGAAAAAAGTGATACGGATTTTCCACCAAAGCTAGATGCGGCCACATTCATGGCGCCGTTTAAAACAAATCCAATAGTAAGCCCGAAGAGAATACCCATAATTCCTCCAAGAAATCCCACAATAACCGCCTCAGAAACAAAGAGAATCTTAATGTCTCCCGACGATGCACCAAGCGTACGCATAATGCCGATCTCTGCGGTGCGCTCAAGAAGCGTCACGGTCATGGTATTAAACATACCAATTGCCGAAACCATAAGCGCGATACCACCGAATACGGCAAGAACCGCCTGGATACCTTGAAATATTTTGTTTGCTTGCTCAACTGTTTTTGATAGCGCGGTTACAAGATACCCTTTTTTTACAATTAATTCCTGTGTTGCAGCAAGATAATCGCTTTTTGTGACGCGCACTTGCGCCTTGTCGTAAGATTTGATCTCAATATGCCCCGCCAGCTCCGATAAAGGAATAATTGCGGCGATGAAATTTTCTTCGTTCGTTACGGCAACAATCTTGTATGATTTTTGTATCGTAACTTCTTCGGATTCTTCACTTCCCTCTTTTTGAACAAACACACGGAAAGACGCCATTTTACCAATTGCATCTTTGGGCTCTTTGATATCAAAAAGCTTGAGAACAGCTTTTGTAAGGATAACTCCATCTTTGTTTTTTGTTTCTTCTCCATCTTTAAAAAGTTCACCCTGCACGGCAACTGCACCCGTATACCTAAAGAATGGAGGATTTGCGCCCTGAAGAAATGCATTACCGGTAAGTCCGTCAATGGTAATGAGAGCCGGAAAACTTGCAAGTGGCGCGACATCTTTTACATTGGGAAAAGCTTGAAAATCTTTGAGCGTTTGATTGGTGATAGAAACAACTTTCGAGGGAGGATTATTGACCGCAAGTGAGAGTAGCGTTTCTCCAAAAACAATCTGCTCAAGAATAATATTTTGGAGTCCGAACCCAAGACCCACAAGTGTCACGACCGCACCTGTCCCCACACCCATGCCGGCAATAGTCAGCCACGTACGAGCAGGGTTCGTCTTAAACATACGAGTGGAGAGCATTGCGATATCACGAAGTTGCATGATGTTATTATACTCCACCCAACGCTAGTTATGAACAACAATACACGGGGTGCCGTCCTAAAACTTCCATTTTTGGGATGCAATTCGGATGCGAAGCATATCGGTGTGTTTAAAACGCTATAACTTGGATGGATTTCGGTTTTTTCACGGTGGGAGTGTTTGAGCGCCACGTTAGCATCGCGATTTTTGGGATGCAATTTCTCCCAAGAGTATGGGCAACACAATATTTGGGATGAGATACCAAAGTCCTAAAACTTTCACTTTTGGGATGCAATTCGGGATGCGGCAAGAGCGAGATGTCCGAGAGGACGTACTCTGATACGTTCTCCGGACTCTTGCTTGAAGCCGCGCCCGAAGTGGGCCCAAAATGGAAGTTTTAGTGGTGGGCTTCACCGATGCGGGGTATGCCCTGGGCAATAAGTTTCTCCGCCAACCGCGTCACATCAAATGCCTGTTTTTTATTCAGCCCTACTCCCCCTTCCTCAACATGAAGTTCCATTTGGGCCCAGAAATCCTCCTTCTTCGTAAAACCACCGATGCGCTGCGCGATTGATCTTTCAAAGTGTTCCTTTTGGGTAGGTGTGAGGGAGAATTCAAACTGCGTGGCCAAAAATTCGGCCAAGCGGTTGATCAGTTCAAGACTACGCATTTGCGTGAGGTCTGAACCCCGCGAACGCCGGTAACGCAAAATGTCACGTGAATGATCCATAATATTCATCAGTTTGTCTGTCATTTGCGTAGCGCGCGCAACGGGGATGCTTAAGCCTCCGTCATTTAGGTCAGCCATCAAGGTACGCAAATATGTTGCACTGTCCATGCGCCCGTCAATGATCGACTCCGTCAAGCGCTGCAATTTGGTGATTTGATCAAATGTTAATTCCTCGATAAGATAATTGACCACACTTTTCACTTGAAGTTCCTTTGGCGAGTCGTAGGGATAAATGCGGGCGATCTGTTCAATTTCAGTAACAATGGTTGACCCGGGAGCGAGCTTTAATATTTGGCGCTTTTCCGGGTTTGGCACCACGCGCTCAATCTTGCCGTCACTCATATACACAATACGATGTGCATAGGGAAGATATTTTGCATCATGCGTCACAAGTATAACCGTCTTTTTGTCTTTCTCGTTGATCTCCGCAAGTGTATCCATAACCTGAGCTGCGGTGATAGAGTCGAGGTTGCCGACAGGCTCATCGGCAATAAGTATCTTTGGGTCATTGACCAGCGACCGCGCAACGGACACACGTTGCTGCTGCCCTCCCGAAAGAAGAGTTGGCCGCTTGTTGGCTACGTGATCGATCATAAACCGGCGACAAAGTTCCATCGAACGTTCGTAGCGCTCACGTGCTGGGATTCCTGCAAAAATAAGTGGGAGGGCAACATTATCAATCACTGTAATGGAGTTGATGAGGTTGAATGACTGATACATGATACCCATCGTCTTTCTCTGAAACATCACCATCTGCATGGCGTTGTAGTCATAAATCGACTCCCCTTCCACATACATCTTCCCTGCCGATGGTGGCAAGACACCGAACATGCAGTAAAGCAGAGTAGATTTGCCGCAGCCCGAAGGACCGAAAAGAATGATGTACTCAGAATCAAATATTTCGATCGTGGCACCCTTATTCGCTTTAAATTCGTTCTCCTTACCTGGGTTGTAGGTAATTTCAATTGTATCTCCAAAAATAATCGGTTTTGCCATGGTGAGTGTAAGTGGACTGCTTGAAACTTGATTTGTTCCGAACAATACGATCCTTACTCTATTATATATGAGGATACAGCATCCTGCACAAGAAACCCCTATTTTGTTGGCACAACACTTATAAAATTGTTACCATAGGAAGTGCTTGCGCCCCCATCCGCTTTATAACAGAATCCGAAAAAGCAGCATCATTGTCACACTTCCAAAAAATAAAGATGTGCGCCTTAAAAAAATAACGATATGTTTGAGCTAACAAATTTTGCTTTAGTGCGTTCAGTAAGAGAGGCCTTTTTCTTTTATTGCGTGTACATGCTGCTTATCAGCATTGGCGTAATTGCGCTATCTCGCACCGTCGAATTTATTTTTGGAATAGAGGTGAATGCAGAAAAAAATCTTTTAATTAGTCGGCATATTGGGACTATTGGCGTATTGCTTATTTGTGCATTTCTCGCATATCGTATTTTAGCAAGAAAGAAGCTTAACAACACAAACTTCGCCTATCTTTTCCTTGCAATAACAGCTGTGCTCGCCTTCCTCGAAGGCGCACTTTTGGGAATGATCCCCGTCGCATACCTCACAACCAGAATGCCGAAGTGGGAAGAATCAGTGCCTACAACTCCAACAATCATCGCACAAGACGGAACTGAGACAGAAGTGAGACCGTAAAAAACGCTAAGAATGATCCTCACGCAGATACATTCAAAACCCCAACGCAGCTCTTAAGAGCGAGGGATGGCTTTTCAAAAACCTCTCGCAGGAAGGGCGAGCATGGTCTTTTTCGCTTTGGAAAAAGTCGCCCTTTCGAGAGGAGTAACAATTTGCCGGCTGGGGCAAATTGAAAGCGTGTTTTTGAAAAGAGCATCCCGAGCGGCCTACTTGCCAATGTTTTTGACCCAACCAAATGTACCCGAGAAATTTTCCAAAATAATATCAATAATTGACTTCTCCTTGTTTGGCGTAAAGAGGACAAATTTTTCCGACGTTGTTTTGTTGTTCGCGCGATCACGACAATCAACCCAAAATTGATATACAGTCGATGGCTGAAATTCAATTACTACCTGAACATGGTTTGTACGTGGCTCTTTCTCTTCCCCGCTTCCAAACGGCTCAATCAGTGGATTCAATCCTTCACGGAAGAAGAATTCGCAATATGCCGGCTCGTCGGTCGCCCAGGAAACAAGTGTCTGCACTTTTGCATCTGCAGAGGGATACAGTGTCGATTCATTCGATACTTTTGAGATAATAGGGGGCTCAACATCTTTCACGGTCGTGAAATATATCATATTTGATTTAACAATGTCCCCCACTGTATTTTCGGCCTTTACTACCGCGCTGTATCTCGCGCCCAATCGAAGGTTTGCGATCTTCAACGTATGGGCCGACACCATCGTAGGCTGACCCACTGACTTCGCTTCTTTTGACTTCACGTCAACATATTCAACAGTTCCCGCTGCCGGAATCGATGTACTCCAGGATAGGACCGCGGAATCCTCTTCCACTTTTACAACACGAAATGTAAGAATGTTTGGAATGACATCTTTCGTCGTAAAGGTGTTATCAAGACTTTCACTTCTCAGCCCGAGTTCACCTTCCGCCTCGACGCGGAAGTGATACGTTGTCCCCGGAGTGAGTCCGGAAATACGGACACGGTGTTCCTTTACCCGCTCATCAACATCTCCCGCTTGCGTCGTATAGGGATTTTCCGCATCAGGACGATAATCTAGTTCGCGCGCATACTTCACCATCGAACCAGTATCCTGATCAGTTCTCCAGGAAATTACTGCAAAATCCATCCCCACTTCATCAATACGGGAGTTACCAATAATTGCGGGTGGTAATATTTCCCGTTCAATTTGCTGGACAAGCTCTTTTTCCACCATAATCAATCCTTCCGTTGATTTGATCATCTTGATAGACGCAATTGCACGCTCGACATACACGCGCTCGTCGAGAGGTATTTTGTCCAGCTCTTTCTTTTGCATCACCGCACTCGTTGTAATCGAATAATTTCCCGAAAGTGCTTGATTTCCTCCATAATCCGCCGAGCCAATACGCATTTGATAGACCTGATATGGTTCGAGATCAGTCAGTAATATCTTGTGTTTCTTTTTATTAGGCAGTGGATCACGAAAAACCCCATAGTTCTTGTCGAGTCCATAGTTCACCTCTGAGTCGGCTTCCTCGTCAGTCTCCCATGTAATAATCGTTGAAGTCGGAGTTGGCTGGGTAATAACAATGTTCGTCATCTTGGGAGGAACGCCATCACCGGAAATTGACGACTGCGCATGAAGAAAATGAGGAAGTATGAGTACGCTCAATACGCTTCCTGTAATAAGGAGTAGTCCTGCCGAGATAAGAGCTCGAAAATGTCGCATACCTCTTATATTGTACCAAATTTAATAAATCCCTTATACAGGCAAAGACGGCCAACTTCTCCGAGGTACGACCTTTCAGGGCCAAGGTCGGACCTCAGGCCGTCCGCAAAACTCACACAACCCAAGATGTCCATCATTGGGAAAACTCGGAAAACGAGATGCGGTACGCATCGCCCTGCGATGCCCTGCATCATATTCTGATGATGCCACTCCAGGTCATTCTTATGACCGTTTAGACCTATGGAGCTGTTTGGAAGAGATTGAAGCCCGAGAATGTTGTAGGCGCAGTCCCCAGAGGAATATTGATTCCCCAGTAAATGTCTTTATACGGAGTCCATATTGTTGTGGTAGCTTTTGATACCTGAAGAGGCAGATATGTTGGTGAAGAAGTAGGTGAGAGTGTGCTGCAGAAACCACATGCTGAATATGTGAAAGTTGAGGTCGCATATTTTTGTTGGTTATAGGTGACCCTGCTTGCCCCGGCATAGAGGTCGTCACCTCCTACGTTCATATTGAGCACACTGTTTCCGGTGTTATTTACAGAGGTGGTTGCATTTGTCGCACCGGAATCAGCTCCCACAACAATTGAGCCGTACGGAAGTGTTGATGTTGTTGTTAATCCCTGGAGAGTATACAGCTCTTGAGATGAGGTGCTATTGTCATGCGTGAGTGACGAATCCCACACATCAAGTAGCGCCTGCCAGTTTTCGGCAGCATACGTACTACCAACATCAGTCGGGTCTGCGAAGAAATACATTGCGGCAGTACATGAAACCGTGCACGCATTACCAGAACAGTTGGAGAATATACATGATGTTGTCGCGATCTGATAACAGTTGTTGCTATTTGCCGTACAGTTGCGTGCCCCGGCTATACTCTGTCGGTAAAACGTTGACGATGCATTTGTTATGTCTGCATAGCCGTTAAGATCCGTCACTGTCCCAGTCGCCATAATAGTCGTTGTCGTTCCTTCAGTGAGTGCAATATTGTTGTTGCTGTTAAAGCTGAAGTTTGAGATTGTCGGTCCGTGCAGGACGGTGAGTTCGGGGACCTTCGTGTAGTTGTCGAGTGCAGTGCCAGCGTGGGTGGTGCGGAAACAGTAGGAATTTTGTGTGGCAAATGCGGTGAGCTGGAAATTGTATTCGACTTCAGTAAATTGACTCGACGCGAGCGAAATATTGCCGGTCTGATTTGATGGGTCTTCCAAAATTTGTCCGTGAGTGTGAGTAAATCCGGAAGGAATCGCGAGTAGTTGGGTTGACGATGCTTTATCGGAGAATTGGGTTGATGTCTTCATGCAGGCCGCTTCGGAACCACAGCCGGATGTGTTGGTGGGAACATCGACATAATTTCCCGTTGCTACCGATTCACAATTCGCGGCTGCTCCCTTCGCCGCATACTGAAGCCGGAAATTTCGGTTTGAAAGTGGTGCCCCTGAGTTTTTCACAGTTATGCGGAGGCGAGCATTTTGATTTTTTGCTTGATTAGTGTTTATCGCGTTTTCCTCAGCCTTCCATGTTGCGCCTGAGTCTGCCTGTTCGGTGAAGAAGGTTGCGGTGGGCACTGCGGAGTTATAGACTCGCGCAGAAGGAATGTCCCAGCCCCCGTGCATACCCCAGAAGGTGAAGCCGACACCACCAGATGTGTATGTTGAATCTGATGCCGATGTGGTTGCAAAGACAGCACCAGTAGAATCATATACGGTGACATAAATTTGTCCTCCCAAAGAGCGCCAGTCAATCGATGTTTCGTACCAACCAGTGGTATATGTAACATTCTTTTGTACAAGGAGTGTGGAGCCATCATTACGTCCATTGTAGGAAGCATTTTCTACGATAGTAATTTTATCCTGACCGAAGGGCTGAAGACATACACCGTAGTTTTGATGTGATGTAATCGGTGACTGCATGGCAAATAGGAAACAAGGCTCATTGCCACCGCCCGAGGACATATCAATGTATTGGAAGAAACGGAATGTTGTATCTCTTCCGACCCCAGCCGATACCTGCCCAATACCATCAGTATTTTGTGCGGTTTCACTTCCGGCGGACGCATCAAGGCCTCGTGTACGTTCATAGTTAAACGAGGTTGATTGCTCAAAAAGGGTGGTATTTCCAGAGTATTCTGAAAGTGACGCATCTTCAAAGTCGTCAAAGAACAAGAATGTGGATGTGCCCGAGCTTGAAGCTGTTGCTCCCGCATTACCGTAATACATAAATACATCAGCAAAGCTTGAAGCTGGGAGTGATGCAATTTTTACCCATACCGTTGCAGTGGCGGAAGTAATATGACTCTCAGTCCACGAGGCTATCGAAGTTGTCCCGGAGGAATCAGTAAAACGAAGATCATCAAAGTCACTTTGCATGTCAGCGTCATAAGGGACAGAAATCTTCACTTGAACATTGGTAAGTGTTGAAGTTCCTGTTGTAGTAAGACGAACGCGCTGCCGCTTGGACCAACTTTGGTTATACCATTCGGTCGAAAGTGCGCCTTCACCCCCGTCATCATTGCGCCAACGATACGTGCGTTGGTCCGAAATAAGACAAGCACTATCGGTAAACCGGATAGATCCACACGCAGTGCCGCCATCATTGTCGTATGCCTCACTTGCATAGTTTCCATATTCACTTCCAAACGTAAGTGAGCTTCCTGTCGTCCCGGAAACGCTCACGTTATATCCTGAAGAAATTCCCGACGAGGTGGCAAAGCTTACTGTGAATATCTGTCCCGATGCGTTTTGATCGATTGACGATGATGCAATGGTAATCATTGAGCCTCCAATAACATCGAGAGTAAAGGCACCGTTATTCATGTTCGTGATTGTTGTCGTACCGGCAAGATTAAGCCCCGTACTATTGAGGTTGCTGAACTGATAGTACGATGCGTTGATGTATGCGGAACTGAGGGTCAATGCATAATTTCCCGATGCTTGGCGGTCAACCGTGGTTGTCGCACTCGCAACCCCAATTGCTTGCAGTGTTGCAGCGTTCGAAAATGTTGCTGTGGCGTTTGCGGCAAAACGGACACTTACCCCTCGCGATGAACCACCAAGCGCCGTGCCATCGAAGTCTGTTGCATAACTCCAATAATCCGTGCCGGAGCTACGCGCGTAATTACCATATATATAGAG
>JAYTCK010000004.1:0-38810 GCA_043736515.1 bacterium | reverse complement strand
CATATTTGAGCAAAATGAAAACAGCAGCCGTTTAGGGCTGCCGTCTGTTCAAATCACTTGGTGTGCTTTGCCTCCTTACGAAATGTCCGAAAAGCGCGGTCGGGCATCTTGCAGAGCGTGTGCGCGACCCACGCGGTACACAAGAGTGTGACCGCCACAAATGTTGCGAAGATATTCAGTGCTTCCATGACTGTCTCCTTGAGTTAATGCCCGTTAAGGCATAATTTGAAACGCGACCACTCGAGATTCATAATCTTCGGTGGAACCTTGTTGAAGAGCGGCAATTTTTTTCTTTCCCTCCACCGCGCCGCTCAAGATCACGAAGTCAAATCCACCTTCTGGGACGAGAATACCATGTGACGGAAAATTTACCGTCACTCCACGCTGGTAGGTGTGCCCCGTTTTTTTTATGCCTCACCTCGGCAACAAAGTGAACAATCATTTTGGCCTCCATACACTACTCCTCAAAAAAGGCGAACTTGCCTAAATATAACTTTGTCATAGTTTAAACTAATTGTCAATACCACTTTTAACCCTATTTTATTGACCAATTCACCCCCCTCTGTTAGGATGGCTCCCATGTTAGCTATACGACTACAACGCGTTGGACGTAAGAACGATCCGTCCTTCCGCATCATTGTGCAGGATCATCGCCGCTCCCCGAAGAAAACTCGCGGGCTTGTTGAATTTGTCGGCTCTTACGATGCACGCAAAGGCAATCCTCAGGTCAACGGAGAGCGCATCAAGTACTGGATGGCACTCGGAGCCCAGCCCTCAGCTACTGTGCACAACATTCTTGTTGATACCAAGGTCATCACCGGAAAAAAGGTGAATGCAATGAACAAGAAGACCAAGGTAGTAAAGGAAGTACCAAAAGAGGAGCCAAAGGCAGCCGCTCCCAAAGTAGAGGAAGCCAAGGTGGAAGAGGCTCCTGTAGCAGAAGCTCCTGTCGTCGAAGCAGCTCCCGAGGTGAAAGCCGAAGAGCCCGCTCCCGCCGCCTAACTCAAAAATACCGACACACAAAAAACCGCGAACGTTATGTTCGCGGTTTTGCTTTCAGACCTTCATGTACTCTGAGATAGACGGGGTGCATGCTTGGGTCGGAGTTTGAGTCGCTCGGGGCTGAGATTGCTTCCCAGGGTCGCCGCCACGAAGGGAAGCTCCTCATCTCTGCATTTTTCGAGGTCGTCACGTATGATTCTCCTCACTCTTTTCCAATGCCCTTCCGATCCTTCGGGATCGTTTTCTGGGTATGCACTCGTGACTCGAATGTGCAATAGCCGCGGGAGCACAAGTCTGTCTTTCATCATCCTGAAGTAGCTATTCGAGTAAGCAGCACTACTGAAAAAGAGCACTGCCTCAGTGTGCACATCGGCACCACTCCCTTGTTCGTACAGCACCATATAGGAATCGTTCTCTCTCCGCAGGAGCCAGAGCCGATCACAAAAATTGTTCTTGGGTTCTTCCGGCTCGATTTCAGGAAACCGCTTGATCACAGTAGCCCAGAACCCATTTGAAGGCTCTTCTTTTGGTTCTACAATGCGTCGCGGAATACCCTGCTGGTCTACCTTGAAGTAGAAAGTTTGTGGAATGTGCTTATCAGACATGTGTTCGTTCCTTTGCCAATATGGCGGTGGGGTGAACTGCAACCGAAATCCTCTCGGTGACTTGGAGGAGAACAGAAAACTGCTCTTTTCGCATTCTACATACTTTGTAAAAAAAATCAAGAGGAGATTATGTGGCCGTCCTCCTTATTGCAATTTTGGATTTTTATTGTAGTATTCGCAAGAGACAAATCACATGGAGAATGAATATGTCCTGTTGCTGTCACAAACAGAGTTTCTGGAGAAGAGTACTCGGCACAATCGCCGAAGCGATTGATGATACGAACCGCGAACATGCGCGCGCAAAACAATTCAAAGAAGACACGCTGGAGAAATACAAGGGTACCAGAGTTGTCACCATAGCACTTCGCTCCTATACCAATTTCTGGGGCGGAAAAAAACAAAAAGATTTTTGGTACGCATGGGACAAAGAGGGCATCCTTGAATTCGCAGAGCGTGAATGGAAAAACGATCCGAACTCCTGGGGACCGATGTACGGGCTTATCGGGCTTCTACAGCGCTTTTCTTTTCCCTTCCTCGGTGCGGCAAATGGTCTGCACCAATTGGCCTACTTCTTGGCCGAACGAAATCTGATCCCAGAGGAATGGAATAGCATGAATGTACAGATGTGGAGATATAACGTCATCCACAAAATGGAGCGAAACTGGAATATGACCCCATTTCGTCCGGACAGCAAATGAATCACACACCCGCGATAAGCGGGTTTTTTGTAATTAATTTTGACAATTTATTTTTTTCGTCCATAATTGTTTTTAAGCAGCATGAGAGCTGTGATTGTCAGAATTATTGAATAGTTATTAATGCCATGTCTGAATCATACAGCGATAAGGAGTTTCTCGAATATGTAGTGAAGTCTCTTGTAGACAATCCGGATGCCGTGAAGGTTAACCGTGTAGTGGACGAAATGGGTGTATTACTGACGCTCGATATAGATCCCCAAGATATGGGCAAGGTCATCGGCCGCATGGGCAACACCGCCAAAGCGATCCGCACACTTTTGCGTGTCGTTGGCATGAAAAATAATGCACGTGTGAATTTGAAGATCAACGAACCCGAAGGCGGCAAGCGCGCAGGGCAGGTTGCCGCAGCTTCGTCCGACGTTGATGACGTCATCGCCGACCTCAAGGCCTAGCGTGCAATTTGGGCACACTGCTCGTCCTTCCTGATCCCGAGTTCGGAAGACGTATGAGTGATACGTCTTCTCGAACATCGGGACAGTCCTGGACTTCGCATTGTATCCCAAATTTCACACTAGGAGCCGATTTAAAATTTGCAATTAAAAACCACACTCAGAAATGGGTGTGGTTTTTTGTAGAAGAAATAATAAAAAAAGCAGGGGATGACCCTGCTTGTTAATTAACGTTAACTACTGAGATGGCATTACTTCAACAAGCATCCACTCGGCAGCCCTGTTGTTCCCATTGTCGTAAAAAAGAAATTTGCTTTGAAGGTGATCGGATGTGATCATCTCGACGAAATCCGCATGGGCATGAAGCTCGATGCCGAGCCAGGCACTTACCTTGAGGGCCTCATGAGCACACAGCAGTTTCACCGCCGGCTGGACAATTGTTTTATCCGCACAAACCTCCAAAACAAGAGCTTTCGCCTCGTGGTAGCTGATTCCTCGCAATGCTATGGAGGCACACGGGTGCTCTCCATGCAAATATCCTTGAATACGATCTCTGTAGGCCTTCGGAGCAAGATACAATGCCATTGGTTTCCCCTGTACAATATAAACTTTCACAATTCTATAACAATGTGAACACTCTGTCAATTCTCTCGGGAATATTTTCTTTTTAACAAATCTTGCTATTATCAAAAAAGATAAGGAACTTTGAGGATAGTGCATGGACCAGATGTCCCGGCAAATTGCCAATTTGGACAAGCGAGACGACGACGGCGAAAGCGATACCGACCTGTGCGACCAGGCAATGGATATCTACGACATTATCAAGAAGAGGAAAGCCGAAGCGAAGGGCAATACATACCAAGAAGCGGCCGTGCACAACGAGGAAACAGCATTCATTCGGGTGCTTCAAAAAATTAAAGGCCATCGCCACGAGCATGCCCTCGACCAGCTCAAGACCTATGTCGGCAGTATCGACTGGGTGTGGTATGAAAGAGTTTTTATTGCGGTGTGCGACGCCACAAACGGCCCCTGTGCCTGCGGTGGCTGGCACAAATCAGCCAAACCATAACTCCCAACTTTCGGGAGTTTTCTTTTTTCCGAAAGTTGTTACTATCATAAACAGACAGTACGGGAATTAAGGAGGTCAAATGAGCCGTGCCCGTGACATTGAAGAGCTTGAAGCGCTCTGGGTTGATGGTGCTACAGACGAGAAGGTGTGCGATCAGGCGATCGAGATCATCGAACGTCTCGTCTACGAAAAAAGGCGTGCGCATGTACGCAAAGATGAGGCGCGCGAAGAGTCGCTGAGAGAACAGGAGCGAGATTTTGACGACCTCATCAAAAAAATCGATGATAGAAAACACGCCCATGCACTCGATAAGTTTAAAGAATACTGCAGGAACCACTAAGTTATCCGTCCGCGCTTTTCAGCGCGGCCTTTCTCTTTTTTAAAAAAATACGTATGCTTTGAGAGTTCCTAGAGTGGAATGAAGTTCGAGGCGACGAGTTGTGCGTGTTTGAGAGGACTTACAAACACGTAAGTTCTCCGAACCGCACAGCGAAGTCAACGATGAAATTCGTCCAATCTGGGAACTCTATATGCGATTCCACATCATCTCGCTTTTTCCCGATACTATGAAGGCCTATCTCGAGGACTCTATTTTGGGTCGCGCACAAGAAGACAAAAAGATCACCATCAAATACTACAACCCTCGCGATTTCACCAAAGATAAACATGCGCGAGTGGATCGCCGCCCCTATGCGGGAGGCCCCGGCATGGTGCTTGAAGCCGAGCCGTTTCTCAAAGCAGCCGCCAAAGCCCAAGGAAAGTCGGGAAAGAAAACCAAGCGCGTAAAAACAGTTTTCTTTGCGCCGAACGGAAAACAATTTACCAACGTAATGGCACGTGACTGGGCAAAGAAATACGATGACATCATTTTTCTTGCCGGCCGCTATGAGGGCATTGATGCACGCGCTCCAAAAATTTTGAAAGCCGAGACCATCTCTGTCGGCCCATTCGTGCTCACAGGAGGCGAGCTCCCTGCAATGATCGTCATAGACGCACTCGCACGGCAGATCCCTGGAGTACTCGGCAAGTTCGCATCAGTAGAGGAGGAGCGCACCGCCAGCCCCGACGTCTACACCCGCCCCGAAGTCCTCGAATGGAAGAAAAAGAAATATCGCGTCCCGAAGGTGCTTCTCAGCGGCAATCACAAAGAAATCGAAATTTGGAAGACTAATCAACTCGCCCGTAAGCAGAAATAACCCCATGCAATGCCCCAAAGACAAAAGTGCGATGCGCTCACTTCCGATGAAGGACTTCACCTTCGATGTGTGCGACGCATGCGGGGGTGTTTGGTTTGACGAAGCAGAGCTCAAGAAGACCGCACGTGCATTTGCGCAGGGTATACCAGCACACGTGGAGGAATATTCACAAATATTGAAGGAAAACGATGTTCCGCCTGCTACCACTGTATCTCCAAAGGAATGGCCGTTTGAAGATGGCGTCTCATGTCCGCTCGATGGAGCAACCACACAAAAGCTTGTCTACGGAGGCGATTCCGGGATTATTTTTGAAAAATGCAGCAGCTGCGGCGGAATGTGGTTTGACGGAGATGAGCTGGTGCATTTGGCTGAATATGTAAAACCAAGCGCAAAGGACCTGATGGGCAAACTCCTCATACAGGAAATAAAGGAAGGAGAAAAGGCGAATGAGAAATTGAAGCAACTTCCACCTCTTCCGCTTAAGATAGTCGGGGCATTTTCATCGCCAGTTTTCCTTGCTGCTTCCGTACTTCACTTTCTTGTTAAAGATGTAGGTCTTGATCTCGGCCGAAAGTACAAACTTCCTTCGCGCATGCAATAAAATACTTTGAGCCTATACTAAACTCGTTGTCGATCGACAATGAGTTTAGTATAGGCTCAAGTTTGTGCAGTCTGGTAGAATGGAGCCATGGGTAATAATACGGAGTTCGCAGTATTCGGTGGTGGATGTTTCTGGTGCACAGAGGCGGTTTTCAAAATGCTTCGCGGTGTCATATCCGTCGAGCCGGGCTACGCGGGGGGCACGAAGGAGAATCCTTCTTACGAGGATGTTTCAAGCGGTACGACAGGCCACGCCGAAGTCATTCATATTGAATACAGTCCGAGCAAGGTAACATATCGCGATCTCCTCACGGTCTTTTTCGGCTCTCACGATTCCACAACATTAAACAGGCAGGGCGCAGATGTGGGTACGCAATACCGCTCTGCGATATTCACGACGAGCGATGCACAAAAGAGCGAAGCGGAGGCGTTTATTAAAGAGCTCAACGACTCGAACACAGAGGGTGCACCCGTCGTGACAGAGGTGAGGCCGCTCGAAAAATTCTATCCCGCTGAAAATTATCACCACGACTATTACGCCAACAATAAAGAAGCAGGATATTGTCAGATCATCATCAATCCCAAACTGCAGAAAGTACAACAGCAATTTGCCGCACTCCTCAAAGACGAAGCAAAACTAAAGTAATTCAAGATTGGCTAAGGTCGGGCCTTGGCTTTGAAAGACCCGACCTTGGTGAAGTTGCCAATCTTGAATCGCACTCAAATAACATGAACGAAAACAACATCCCCAAAACAGAAGCTGAGTGGAAAACAAAGCTCACCCCGGAGCAGTATCGCGTCCTCCGCGAAAAGGGGACAGAGGCGCCGAATACAGGCAAGTATCTCCATGAACACACAGCTGGCACCTTCACGTGCGCTGCCTGTGGCAATCCGCTTTTTTCTTCCGATGCAAAATTTGATTCAGGCACTGGCTGGCCCTCGTTCGATCAGGCACTCCTAGGCGCGGTGAAGTACGAGCATGACAATCAGTATGGCGTGGAGCGCACGGAAGTTCTTTGCGCCAAATGCGGCTCCCATCTCGGCCACGTTTTTGATGACCTGCCTGCGCAGGCAGGCGGCCTTTCTAAAACAGGAAAACGTTTCTGCATGAACTCTATTTGCCTCGATTTGGAGAAAAAGTGAAAATTGACAAGCATTGACTATTTCCACACGTACCGTAGTCTACTCGAGAGACAATTCGCGGAGCGATCATGGACATAAGGTCTATTGAATTTCCAAAAGATTTTTCACGAAGTAGACACGTGAAGTTTATTTCGGTAACGCTTTTTGAAAAAGAATTCCCCGTGGTACTTCTCTTGATGCGCGTCCGTATTGAAAGAGGGACGATGGAAATCCATCGTACCCGCATCAGACTTTCCGACAACGCGCTCCTTGAGGGTGTGGTCGGGCATAAGCACAATCTCGCCGTTGTACAAAAAAAGATCCCCAAGATCAGAGAATTAATCGCTAAGCATCAAACAGCACCGTAATACAGTGCTGTTTTTTTTAAGATCTCCATCTCGGCCTTTCTTTTTAAAGACAACTTTGGAAAGTTGCACGTGTGGTAAAAATAAGTAAGATAGGTCCAGATTATATTGGAGAAACAAATGAATCTTGCTCATTATATAGACCATACGCTTCTCAAGCCCGAAGCTACTCCTCTCGATGTCACACGCCTCTGTGAAGAAGCAGTCAAATACGGGTTTGCGAGTGTGTGCATCAACCCCTCGTATGTCTCGCTTGCGAAACAGATACTCGCAGGAACCCCCGTCAAAGTATGTACCGTCATCGGCTTTCCGCTCGGCGCAACGACAACCATCACAAAAGCTATTGAGATGGACCAAGCGCTTGAAGACGGCGCGGACGAGTTCGACATGGTGATCAGCATTGGCCACCTCAAGTCGGGAGATACTGAATACGTGAAAAATCAAATTTGCACGTTAGCAGAGATTGCGCATGACGAAGGAAAGATTCTCAAGGTCATCATCGAAACTGCATTGCTTACCGATGCTGAAAAGCACATCGCATGTTTGATCGCCGAAGAAGCTGGTGCCGACTTTGTCAAAACATCGACAGGAACACAAGGCGGCGCATTGGTTGCGGACGTCCTCCTCATGCGTGCTGCAGTTGGCCCCAAGATGGGAATAAAAGCATCAGGCGGAATTTCCGATTACATCCAAGCGTTCCTACTCATCGAAGCGGGCGCGACGCGTATCGGCACATCACAAGGACTCGCCATCATGGCCGGCACCCCAATCGAAGGCTTGGGGGTATGCTAAACACACTGCACGCAACATCGCGTGCAGTTTTTTTATTCTTTACATCGAATAGGCGAATCTAGGGATACAGAAAGCGAAAAAAAGATGCAGCGTACATACTCAAAACAAATTACGTTAGCTGAAGCTATAGCTTCAGCTAACGTAATTTTTGGGAAATAACACCCACGGAGTATCTCATCGCGTATTTTCGAAGTTAATTTTGACTGCACTCCGATTTCACGCGCGACATGCAGTTTTTCTTTACAACACCATTTACAACTCGAGGTGGGTAAGTAAACTTAAACAAGATTGCACACACGAGGGGAGTCACATGAGCAAGCAAAAGAGAACCGAAGTGTTTGAACCTACATTCGACTTCGAATCTGCTGTGGAAGAAAGCAGTATCGCCGAAGATGCCGTGTTTCGTCGCATCGATGAGTTAGTTGGAGGCAACACCTTATTGGCCGCACTCGATGGTACACTTTCTTCACGGCTCACGCCCGAGATGCTCTCTCTCGAAGACCTCGATCTTATTTGCATGACAGTTCTTGTCAGCGAAGAGACTTGTGAATCACAAGACAAAGTGACGGTCGTCGCGGAGCTTGTGTATGCGATGTATGGTGTGGCACAGTACTTTCGTTTTATGGATTGCGCGATTGAGTCCGATTGGATTGATGTCTTTCCCGACCTCATTATGCCCGAGGAGATTCAGTCACTTCCACAACAAGAATTCGTGATGTATGTCGCCACCGAGGCGAAACGGAAAGGCATGAATGATAGCGAACTCTTCGCACTCACCCAGTTCCTCTGCATCGGAGAGTCAGGAACGCTCCAATAACCAACCGCCCCTACAGGGCGGTTTTTTTGAACCAAGAAATGTATTCTTCAAAAATATTGGCAAAGGATAAATGGGGGAGTAGTCTTAACATATGAATTCAAATTCCTCCAATGCACACAAACTTTCAGACAAGACCATTAGAGAGCTGGGATACTATGTCTATTTACTCAGTGACCCTAGGAATGGAAAGGTTTTTTATGTAGGAAAAGGATGTGGTGATCGAATCAATCACCACTTGCTTGGTGCGTTAGAAGAGAAAACAAAGGAAACCGAAAAAATAAAAATTATTCGCGATATTCTGTCTACTGGATTAGAAGTAGATCATACTATTTTGCGACACGGACTGAGCGAGAAAGAGGCTCTTGAGGTCGAGTGTGCCATGATTGATTTTATTGGGCTAGATAAGCTCACAAACCTTGTTCTTGGGCACCATTCGTTTGTGAGGGGAAAAAAGACGTTAAGAAATATTAAAACAGAATATGAGCCCGTCGAGGCGATCTTTGATGAACCCGCTATGCTCATTCGGATCAATCAGCTTTATCGTTATGAAATGCCCAAATCTGAACTTTACGAAGCAACACGAAAAGATTGGAAAGTAGGGACACGAGCGAAGACTATACGAATCGCATGTGCTGTGTATCTCGGGATTATCAGAGAGGTGTACGTTGTTGATGCATGGCTTCCGTCGACGGATGCTAGAGGGCGCATGATGTTTAATGGACACACTGCTCCACCAGAAATACAAAATAAGTACATCGATAAGACCGTTGCACACCTTTGGAAACAAGGAAGTCAAAATCCCATTAAGTATGTAGGTTGAATTTTACGATCAGACAAAGAACTTTGATCCCCACTATTTTTCTGCATCGGAGATTCAGGAACACCTCAGTAGGCGTCTCTGCAATCTCCACCAAAACCCACCCGCTACAAAGCGGGTGGTTTTTTAATACTTCGTGAGCTATTGACAAAATGCTAAATAGTGATAATCTGCTTGTAGACGAAAATTCACCAGCCACAGGAGCACGCCTTGAAAACACTGCTTGCGAAGTTACTTACACTCATACCTTCCTCCATCGCTCAGTTCGTCACGCTCAGTGACGACACGAGAATCGGACGCTGGTACCACACGAACGGAATCTTCAGATTTCCTGTCGACACTGCCATCGCACTCCGTACTCCCCGAAGTTTTGGGTACGGTATTCGCCCCGTCGGAGTCGTAACGGGGTACACCAAAGAAGGTAAGTACATCATCCAAATGGAGATAGACGATAATGGTAATTTTTTTGACTGGCTCAATGGATGTTATGTTCCTAAGGGGAAACGAAAAGCAAAAGAAGAAGTGCACTTCAAGTGGAATATCGAATACCACTTCAAGAAGATTCCCGAACCCGATGTCCACGTTGCCTACGGCTAACGCCAAACCCGCCAATGAGCAAACTCATTTCGACGGGTTTTTTTAGCAATAAAAAAGCCCCAACGCATGTGCGTTAGGGCGGGGGGCTGATATGTTTATTTTTTGGCTAGATCACGCGCCGCTTTTATTTTCTGATATTCGTCGTCACTCACGAAGACAGGAACATGTGAGCCGGTGTCGTCGACAAGGTTTCCCTTACTGTCGTATGCGACAAACCCCGGCCGCTTTGATATCCATTTCAGATGGGACACATAATGCGAAGCAAAGTTTCCCATGAAATGCTCCCCGGAACGAAGTTCGGGATGAACAAAATTTTGACTCATAGCATCCTCTGTAGATTGCGAAGAACATCACACTCTATTCGTTATGGCATTTTTTAATGTTATCCGTCAATGACCAGGAGGTTGTCTTATAAATAATAGTTGCCCGTGCTGCATGAAAAAAGAGCGCAACTTTCGTTACGCTCTTGGACGACGCATATTTTTATTAGGGTGCACTTGCTTTAAAGTGGAAGCGATAGAGCAATCGATATCCCAGCGCCAGCACCAGGAATGCACTGAGATAGTATTCTAGCGCCCACAAGAAGGGATATCCGCGAATGGTTTCAGTGAAAGGCGATACCAAGAACATGCCTTGGAAAAAGGAGAACAGCATCCCTGCGTAAGCAATGTTTCGCTTCTCCCACCCATCAAATAGGTACCATATAAGAATGGTGATTAGCGCTATGACAGCAAACAGTACGCCTTGGGACATAGCACCAATATGGCCCACCCACCTCTTGTCGAGTTCCACCGTATCGGTAGGCATCATCCAAAAACTTCCAAACACGCAGGCGATTCCCCCGAGTAAGAAGCAAAACAAATATTTGCGCGCGAAAAGTTTGTTCACGAGTCATCCTTTCGGGTGATGATTGTAAGAGAGTTCCTATGTATATTTATCACATAAGCTCAAGAAAGTCAAGTTTTATAGGCTTTGGTGGACTTGGCAAAAGCCGTTGTCCACACGTAATCCACTTGCTTATCCCCAACGGAAAGAGTACCCATTGACTTCACTCGGGATTCATTTATACTAGTATTTACTTACGATCCGATTTAGTTATGGACGCCATCGTTGGGGGGAAAAACGTTTAAACGCAACACTTTGCGGACTAATAAATAAAAGCGAGTAGTATTGAGGCACCAACCTGATAACAGGACTGCCTTTTCTCATTTTGTACATTTTTGCACCTTTGTGCGCACTCATTTATTAAGGCTCTGCAGCAAGTTGGCATTTGCTTTCGCATCTCCCTAACTTACTGCCCGCCATTAACTTACTAGTTTTATGGAGGCAATAACAAAGAAGTATTTCGGGCGCTATAAGGAGCCCTTGGCAGAGATCCCCAATCTCGTCGAGATGCAGAAGAAGTCATACGAGTGGTTGGTCGAATACGGCCTGAAGGAGCTCTTCAAAGAGTTCTCGCCGATTTCGGACTACTCAAAAAAGAAGTTTGACCTCGAGTTCACCGGTTTTGAACTCACGCCCCCTCGTTACGACGAGCACTTTGCGCGCGAGAACAAACTTTCCTATGAGACTCCTCTCCGCACCCGCGTGAAGCTCACCAACAAGACACTCGGCACCGTAAAGGAGCAGGAGATTTTCATGGCAGATTTTCCCATCGCAACTGAGCGCGGCACATTTATTGTGAACGGCGTGGAACGCGTTGTCGTTCCTCAGCTCGCTCGTTCATTCGGTATTTTCTTCACTGCACAGGAGCTCAAAGCCGGACGCTACTTTGGCGCCAAGGTTATCCCTTCTCGTGGTGCATGGATCGAGATCGAAACAGACTCGGATGAAGTTGTCTGGGTCAAGATCGACCGCAAGCGCAAGTTTCCTATTACATCGCTCCTCCGCATTTTTGGACAGTGTGGCGATGCCGAAATACTCGCAGCATTTTCAGGTGATGCCGATGCAAAGCGCTACATTGAAAAGACACTTGCAAAGGACCCCGCAAAGACCCTCGACGACTCGTACATCGAAACCTATCGCCGCCTCCGCGATGGTGATGTCACGACAACAACAAATGCACGTGAGCTTATCACTGCAATGTTCGCACGCGATCGCTACGACCTCTCCGCTGTCGGACGTTTCCGCTTCAACAAGCGTTTCAAAAAGCCGATGACTGATGCTGCACTCGCCGAGCGCGTCCTCACGTTCGACGACCTCACCACAACCGTGAAGAACGTCGCAATGTTGAATCACATGAAAGGTGCGCAAGAAGACGATATCGACCACCTCGGTTCTCGTCGTGTTCGCTACGTCGGAGAAATGCTTCAAGCAAAACTCCGCGTCGGTATGACCCAGATGAAGCGCAATATTCAGGACCGCATGTCGACCGTAGAGACCGACACCGTGCTCCCTATCAACTTTGTTTCCCCCCGCCCACTCCAGGCCAGGCTTAAAGAATTTTTCACCACCAACCAGCTCTCACAGCTCATGAGTCAGAAGAACGTCCTCGATGAAGTCGAGCACCTCCGCACCTGCTCCGCGATGGGTCCAGGTGGCCTCACCAAAGAGCGCGCAGGCCTCGAGGTTCGCGACGTGCATCCATCTCACTATGGACGCCTTTGCCCTATTCACACACCAGAAGGTCCGAACATCGGTCTCGTACTTCGTCTCGCTGCATACGCCCGCATCAATGACTTCGGTGTCATCGAGACTCCTTATGTGAAGGTTGTGAAAGGCAAGATCACCGGAGAGATCCAGTACCTAAACGCTCTCGAAGAAGAGCAGCACACCATCGCACACGCAGCTATCTCTTACGACGAGAACGGCAATATTCTGACCGAGCGCGTAGAGTCGCGTATCGGCGGGAACCCTGGGTTGGTAGACCGCGATGACGTCGAGTTCATCGACGTTGCAACCAATCAGGCATTCTCTACTGCAACCTCATCCATTCCTTTCCTCGAACACGATGATGCCAACCGCGCACTCATGGGTTCAAACATGCAGAAGCAGTCGACCCCGTGCATCATTCCGGAAGCCCCAATCGTGGCAACCGGCATGGAGGCACGCATCGCTCGCGATTCAGGACGCGTTGTTCTTGCAGACCGCGACGGTGTCATCAAAGAAGTCGACGCACGCCACATCATCATCAAAGACTCGAAGGGAAGTGAGCGCGAATACACACTGATCAACTTCGTAATGACGAACGACGCGACAATCTTCCATCAGCGCCCGATCGTCAACGTTGGCGATAAGGTGAAGAAGGGCGACGTACTTGCAGACACCTCAACCTCAGACCGCGGAGAAATGGCGCTCGGCCAAAATCTCCTCGTGGCATTCATGTCATGGGGCGGTGCAAACTACGAAGACGCCATCATCCTTTCAGAGCGCCTCGTACGCGAATCGATCCTCACCTCTATTCATATTGAAAAATTCGTCGTCAACGTTCGCGACACAAAACTTGGACCCGAAATCACCACCCCCGATATCCCCAATGTCGGAGAAACAAAACTCAAAGACCTCGATCACGAAGGTGTTGTGCGCATCGGCGCAGAAGTTCGCCCTGGCGACATCCTCGTCGGCAAGATCACCCCGAAGGGTGAGGCAACCCTCACACCTGAAGAGCGGCTCTTGCGCTCGATCTTCGGCGAGAAGGCACGCGACGTCAAAGACACATCACTGCGCATGGAGCACGGCAAACGCGGTCGCGTCATCGGAGTCAAAGTCTTCACTCGCGAAAAAGGCGACAATCTCGAGTCCGGCATCATCAAGCGTGTCTATATAGAGGTAGCGCAGCTCAGGAACATCTCCGTTGGAGACAAGCTCGCAGGCCGCCACGGCAATAAGGGTGTTATCTCAAAGATTCTCCCTATCGAAGAAATGCCGTACATGCTCGATGGTACTCCTGTGGACGTCATTCTGACCCCGCTCGGTGTTCCTTCTCGTATGAACCTCGGACAAATCTTCGAGCTCCATCTTGGACTCGCAGCACACGCACACGGCTATCAGGCCATCACCCCCCCGTTCCTTGGAGTCACCGAGGACGAAATTCGCGCAGAGTTGAAGAGCGCAGGCTACCGCGAAGACGGCAAGATGAAGCTCTACGACGGACGCACCGGCGAGCCATTCGAACAGGACATTTCCGTCGGCTACATGTACATACTCAAGCTGCATCACATGGTGGAAGACAAAATCCACATGCGATCCATCGGACCCTACTCGCTCATCACCCAGCAGCCGCTCGGAGGTAAAGCACAAGGAGGAGGTCAGCGTTTCGGAGAAATGGAAGTGTGGGCACTCCAAGGATACGGCGCAGCGCATATTCTTCGCGAAATGCTCACCATCAAATCAGACGATATTTTGGGACGCTCCGCAGCATTCGACGCGATCGTCAAAGGCCGCACCATCCGCGAACCAAATCTTCCGGCAACCTTCCACGTGCTCCTCAATTCTCTGCGAGGACTCTCACTTGATATCGAACTTATTCGCGAAGAGGAAGCTAATTAATCGTCACGACCATGCAAAAAAATATCATCACAGATTTCAATGCCATCGGGATCAAGCTCGCAAGCCCCGAGCGCGTCAAGGAATGGTCGTATGGCGAAGTCACAAAGCCGGAAACGATCAACTATCGCACCCAGCGCTCCGAGCGCGGCGGTCTCTTCGACGAGCGCATCTTCGGACCCGAAAAAGATTTCGAGTGTTACTGCAGCAAGTATCGCGGTATCCGCTACAAGGGTATCGTATGTGAGAAGTGTGGAGTGGAGATCACCCGCGCCATCGTTCGCCGCGAACGCATGGGCCACATTGAGCTCGCAGCACCTGTGTCCCACATCTGGTTCCTTCGTGGTATCCCTTCACGTATCGGCCTTCTGCTTAATCTTCCCGTCGCCGAACTCGAAAAGGTTATCTACTTCGCCGCATACGTGGTGACAGGAGTGAACGAAACAGAAAAAGAAAACCTCCTCAAAGAACTCGATCGCGAATACAAGTCCAAGGTCAAGTCACTCGAGGCAAAGGGAGCAAAAGACAAGATGAAGGAGCTCCTCACTGCAGCCAAGAAAGAGATCGACGGCATCCAGGTTGGACTCATCCTCGACGAAATGACCTACCACAAGTACTCACTCAAGTACTCGTCCGCATTCGATGCAGGCATCGGTGCAGAAGCCGTCTACCAGATGTTCAAGAAGATCGACCTTGTTAAACTCGAGAAGCACATGCACACCACGCTTGAGCGTGCTGGCGCAGTCGAGCGCGTGAAGCTCTACAAGCGCATGGCGCTCGTAAAGAGCATGATCCGCTCCGGTGTTCGCCCCGAATGGATGTTCCTCACCGTGATCCCTATCATTCCTCCAGGCATGCGCCCAATGGTTGCGCTTGAAGGTGGACGTCACGCAACATCAGACGTGAACGACCTCTATCGCCGCGTGATCAACCGCAACAACCGTTTGAAGAAGCTCGTCGAGATCGACGCACCGGAAGTTATCCTCCGCAATGAAAAGCGTATTTTGCAGGAAGCAGTAGACGCACTCATCGACAACTCGATCCGCCACGGTTCGACATCAGCCGCAATGAGCCAGTCACAGCGCCGACAGCTCAAGAGTCTTGCCGATACACTCAAGGGCAAGCAGGGTCTTTTCCGCCAGAACTTGCTCGGAAAGCGTGTCGACTACTCAGGCCGCTCCGTTATTGTCGTTGGTCCTGACTTGAAGCTCAATCAGTGCGGACTTCCCAAGCACATGGCGCTCGAGCTCTTCCGCCCGTTTGTTATTGCAAAGCTCCTCGACCAGGGACTCGCATTCAACATTCGCGGTGCAAACCGTCTTATCGACGAAGGCATCCCAGAAGTGTGGGGCAATTTGGAAAGCGTCATCAAAGGCAAGTACGTACTCTTAAACCGCGCACCGACACTTCACCGCCTCGGTATTCAGGCATTCAATCCGACACTCATCGAAGGCAACGCCATTCAGGTGCACCCACTCGTCTGTGCTGCGTTCAACGCAGACTTCGACGGAGACCAGATGGCCGTACACGTACCGCTCTCAGATGAGGCGCAAGCAGAAGCACGCGAGCTCATGGCCTCAAACAAAAATCTTTTGAAGCCTGGTTCAGGAGACCCAGTGGTAAACCCTGGCCTCGATATTGTGCTCGGCTGTTACTGGATGACCAAGATCATCGAAGGCGACAAGGGCGAAGGCAAGATCTTCCCCACACCAAACTCCGCGATTACCGCATACGATTTCGGTGTCGTCGGATTCCGCGCTAAGGTCAAAGTCGTGGGCACTGAGTCTGCAAAGTACGCAGTCTATGAAGGCAAGCCGTTCGAGACAACTCCAGGCCGCCTCCTCTTCAACTCCGTCCTTCCTTCAGACTTCCCATTTGTAAACAAAGAGATCACCAAGAAGGAGCTTGCCAGCATGGTAGATGACCTCATCACTCGTTACGGCATCGACGGCACACCCGCAGTACTCGACAAAATAAAGGCATTCGGTTACCGCTACGTCACCAAGTCAGGTATCACCTGGAGTATTTCCGACGTGAACGTACCTGAAGAGAAGCCCGCGATCGTCGCCGAGGCCCGCCGCAAGGAAGCCGAGATCACCGCTCAATGGTCAGAAGGTTTGCTCTCCGCAGATGAGAAATATGACAAGATGATCGAAGTCTGGAAGAAAGTCGAAACCGATATTGAAAAGTGCGTGCCAAAGGGACTCCCCAAGAATGGCCCTGTTATGGACATGATCTCCTCAGGAGCGCGTGCATCCATCAAGCAGGTCACCAAGATGGTGGGTATCAAGGGTCTCGTGCAGGGTCCGTCCGGTCGTATTATTGATTTCGCCATGGTGCCGTCACTCAAAGAAGGACTCTCACCGCTTGAATACTTCATCTCAACGCACGGTTCTCGTAAGGGACTCACCGACACCGCGCTCAACACCGCAAAAGCAGGTTACCTCACACGCCGACTCGTCGATGTGGCTCAGGACGTTGTCGTCATCGAAGAAGACTGTGGAGAAAAAGAGGGTATTCGTCTGACAAAAGAAAACGCTCTCGGTATCGAGATCACGATCGCCCGCAATGTACGCGGACGCGTCCTCGCAAAGGATGTCGTTGGCAAGGACGGCAAGGTGGTCTTTAAGAAGGGCGCGCTCATCGGTCGCGACGAAGCACACATGGTAGAAGCAACGGGCACCGAAGAAGTTTTCGTCCGCTCACCGCTTCAGTGCAAGACACTCCGCGGTGTGTGTAAGAAATGCTACGGCATGGATCTCGCTCGCGGTACACTCGTCGCACTCGGCGAAACAGTCGGTATTATTGCAGCACAAGCGATCGGCGAGCCGGGAACCCAGCTCACAATGCGTACCTTCCACGCGGGTGGTGGTACAGGAGAAGACATTACGATGGGTCTCCCTCGCGTTGAAGACGTGTTCGAGCGCCAGACTCCGAAGGCACAGGCAGTTGTCGCAAAGGTAGACGGCGTTGTCTCTGAGATTAAGCGCGGTGAAAAGGACGATCTCATCATTGTCATCTTAGGAGACGCTGAGGGCAAGAAAGAGAAAGACGATAAATCTGTTGAGCACTCCGTATCTTTCCGCCGCTCACCGTCAGTCAAGGTTGGGCAGGAAGTCAAAGCAGGAGATATGCTCACCGACGGATACGCAGACATCGACGAGCTCTTCAAGTACGGCGGTATCGATCGTGCACAGCGCTACATCATTTCAGAAATCAACAAGATTTACGAAACACAGGGTGCATCAATTTCCCGCAAGCACGTTGAAGTGATCGTTCGCCAGATGTTCTCACGTCGCAAGATCAAGCATGTTGGAGATTCAAAATTCTCGATCGGCAATGTCGTCGAAGAATCAGAACTCAATGTCGAGAATGCACGCGTAAAGGCAGAGGGTGGCGAAGAAGCAAAGGGCGACAACCTCGTTTTAGGTATCACCGAAGTGGCGCTCACCAAGGAATCCTTCCTTTCCGCAGCATCATTCCAGAACACTTCTCGTGTGCTCATCGAAGCAGCAGTCTCAGGTTCAATCGATCGCCTCTACGGTCTCAAGGAGAATGTCATCCTCGGACGACTTATTCCCGCAGGGACAGGGTTTCATGCAAATCGGGTGGAGCCTATACGGGACGAGAGGGACGATGAAGAAGTTCGCGAAATCGTGCAGGCATAGCAAATTTCTGAGGAGTAAGGTCTCTCCTTGGCTTTGAAAGGTGAGACCTTGGAGAAGTTCTCCTCAGAAATTTACCACTGCGCAATCCATCCCAAAATGAACTTTTGCCCGTGCTAACAGTGCGCAAGATTGATGACAAAAGAGAGTAAAAAAAGTTAAATATAAAGAAACAAACCCTTCAAGCGTGTCGTGAAGCAGTTTGTTGTTTGTGCATCGCATCGTGCATCCACTAAACCCTATCTTGTATCCCGTATTCCCCTAAACCCAAAACCCTAAACCCTAAACCCTGCATCCAATGGCAACACCTGTAGAACAAATCAAATCCCGGCTGACTATCATTGATGTGGTGGGGTCATATATCAAGCTCGACAAAGCGGGCTCGAGCTACAAAGCCATCTGCCCATTTCATCAGGAGAAATCGCCGTCGTTCAATGTGTCACCGTCACGCGATGCGTTCTATTGTTTTGGTTGCAACCGCGGGGGAGACATCTTCACCTTCGTAGGCGAGATCGAGGGAGTGGAGTTTGTCGACGCATTAAAGATTCTTGCGGCTCGCGCAGGAGTAGAGCTCAAGCACGAAGCACCCGAGCAAAAGACCGAGCGCGATCACCTCTACGGCATCATGGAAGAAGTCACTCTTTTCTATGAGAAGTACGCCAAGAGCAATTCTGCCGTAGGGGAGTACCTCCATGGCCGTGGACTCACCGATGAGACGATCAAAAAATTCCGCATCGGGTACGCTCCCAACGAATGGCGCCTCGCCTCCGATCATCTCCGCCAAAAAGGCTTCACCGATCAAGAGATAGAAAAAGCAGGGCTGACGAAACCCACCGAAGGCAAGTCACCCTACGACCGCTTCCGTGGACGCGTCATGTTTCCTATTTTTGATACCAACGGCCGCGTTGTCGCATTCTCAGGAAGAGTATTCGGCCATCAAACAAATCAGGACGGGACCGATGTCGCAAAATACATTAACTCACCCGAAACCCCACTCTACGACAAAGGCGCGATACTCTTCGGCTACGACCGCGCAAAAAAGGCAATCCGCGAGCAGAATTTCAGCATTCTTGTAGAGGGCCAGATGGACCTCATTATGGCCCACCAGGCAGGCACAGAGAATTCTGTCGCCGTATCTGGCACAGCCCTCACGGAGCGTCACCTCACGCTCTTAAAGCGCCTCTCCGACAACGTCGTCTTCGCCTTCGATGCCGACGAAGCAGGCCTCAAAGCCACAGCCCGCGCCTTCCATCTCGCCTTGGCAGCGGGTATGAATGTCCGTGTCGCCTCGATACCAGATTCAAAGGACCCCGCCGACTACATCAAGAGCCATCCCTCCGAATGGTCTGTCGTCATCGCATCTTCACAGCACATCATTAACTTTTACCTTGAGGCTCTTGCAAAGCGCGTAAGCGATACCAACAATGCCGCGCATTTCCGCAAAGAAGTAGAGACGCACGTCCTCCCGCTTGTCATGGCCGTACGGAGCAAAATAGAGCAGGCAACCCTCATCATCGAGATCGCAAGAAAGCTGGGTATTCCCGAGACGGCAGTATGGAGCGAAGTCAAACGCCTCGAGAGCACTGAGCAATTTTTAGAAGGACAAAAAGGGCACACAGAGTCACCGAAAGAAACGCCTCTAAGCGGAAGGGGAGTCACCCCGCCAAAGAGTCGCCGTCAAGTTGCCGAAGAAGAAATAATCGGTATTCTCACATGGCAGGAGGGCCATGGAGAGCCCGCTATACAAGTTATAGAAGTAAGGCAGGCCTACCACGAGCGCATGAAGCTTCATGAGATGGTGCCGCATGCCCCGGACGAAAACGAACAGAAGGCCCTGGCAATGAAAGCCGAATATCAATACGAACATGGCCCCACCCTCATCCGCTCGATAGACGAGCTCCTCGACACACTCGAAGAAGAAGTCTTAAGAGAGAAACAGGCAGAACTATGGAAGAAACTCTCGGGAGCAGAATTACGCAATGAGAAAGAAGAGGCCAAATCATTTTTACAAGAATACCAATCGATCACCCCGCGCATCATAGCGCTCGAAGACAGACGTACCAAAAGAGCAGAAGACGCAAAATGAAATATTTTAAACATTATATTAATTAGTAACTTATTCATATGGCAACGAAACCAAAAAAGGTAGTAAAGAAGGCAGCGAAACCTGTCCGCGCAGGCGGGAAACCGGCTCCAAAAAAGGCAGTCAAGAAAGCGGTGAAGCCTGCCCGCGCAGGCGGGAAAGTGGCAAAGCCCGCTCCCAAAAAGGCAGCACCAGCGAAGCCTGTCCGCGCAGGCGGAAAAGTTGAAAAGAAGGTAGTTGCAAAGGCAGCCAAGCCCGTCAAAAAAGTCCCTCTCACCAAGAAGGACAAGCTCGCGGCAAAAAAACTCGCCGTAAAGGAGAAGAAGGCCGAGAAGAACGAGAAGAAGATCAAGTTCGCCCCACCTCCAAAAAAGACCGTGAGCAAGGAGCGCAAAGCCCTTGAACACAAGCTCACGAGTCTTCTCACCAAAGGCCGCGACCGCGGTTTCGTCACCTTCGACGAAATTCTTCGTGTCTTCCCCGAGATCGAAAACAACGTCGACTTCCTCGATGAAGTCTACGAGCGCATGGGCGTGATGGGTGTCGACATCCTCGAGTCAGGCGGCCTCTTGAATGCCGAGCCGGACGAAGAAGCACCGACAGGAGCCTCAAAGAAATACCTCACGACGAAGAGCTCTCCCTACGACTCAACCCAGATGTATCTCCGCGAGATTGGACAGTATCCGCTTCTGTCTGCCCGCGAAGAGCGCGAGCTCGCACAGCGCATCGTCGCGCAGGACCCCGAGGCCAAAAATCTCCTCGCCCGTGCCAACCTCCGCCTTGTGGTTTCCGTTGCCAAGAAATATGTAGGGCGCTCGCCCGACCTCACCCTCCTTGACCTCATTCAAGAGGGCAACCTCGGCCTCTTCCGCGCCGTCGACAAGTTCGACTGGACCAAGGGCTACAAGTTCTCAACCTACGCAACATGGTGGATCCGTCAGGCCATCACCCGTGCACTCGCCGATCAGTCCCGCACCATCCGTATCCCTGTCCACATGGTAGAGACCATCGCCAAGTATAAGCAGGTCGTCCGCCGCCTCACCCAAGACTTGGGTCGCGAGCCAATGGCCGAAGAAGTTTCTACTGAGATGGGTATCGATGTGGAGCGTGTCCGCGTGATCGAAAACATCGATCAAGACACCGTCTCACTCGAGAAGCCGATAGGTGACGACGAAGACAAATCAACCCTCGGTGAGTTCATCGCCGATGACAAAATTCTCTCTCCCGATGCCGATTCCTCCCGCCGCATTTTAGCCGATCAGGTTTCTGAAATTTTAGGCGACCTATCGCCTAAGGAGCGGAAGATTCTTGAGATGCGGCATGGGCTCCTCGACGGCGTCACACACACCCTCGAAGAAGTAGGCAAAGAGTTCGGAGTCACGAGAGAGCGTATTCGCCAGATCGAAGCCAAAGCCCACGAAAAGATCCGCCAGCACGGCAACATCAACAAACTGCGTTCATACTAAATTACGAAAAACAGTGTTATAATCAAAACCATATGGGGGCAACAAAAGAACGTTTTTTCCGTGTTTATGCCAATCTCCCTATTAATTTACGAGATGAGATAGTGCTTGTTTTGCATGAGCGCGGTCCGATTACATGGAATGTAGCATATCTGGAAACAAATAATGACACAGCACTAGGTAAAGAAATTCTCTCTAAACTCGACGAATTACAAATTATTTAAACACGCCATGAATACCGAACTGGAAAAAGAAATTGTTAACCTTGTGGTTGCTCGTCTTCAAACACTTCCCGAAGGTAAAGAAATTTCCATTGGCTCGGCGGGGGAATTTACCCGCGAAGAGATAATTCAACATGTGCAATCAGGAGATGCAATAGGGAAGCAGATGGTTGCAATCGAGATGAATTACCTGCGTATGCTGAAAGAAGGAATTTTTTATGACGAAACCCTCGATTTTAGTTACGCGTCCTAAGCACGATTATACCACCCGGTATATCTCTGCGTGGGCTGAAAAAACAATAACTTCTCTTGCAGGGAAGTTTTTCGCAGTGTTTGAGCTTACTCACGAAAAGGTGACGAAGAAAAATTTTGAAAGCATGATTACCAAACATTCTCCTGAACTGGTGTATGTGAACGGACATGGCAACAGTGATGTTGTAAGAGGACATGATAATGAGCCTCTGGTGCAAGCTGG
The DNA here is from genome assembly GCA_043736515.1 of bacterium. Lineage (GTDB taxonomy): Bacteria > Patescibacteriota > Minisyncoccia > Phycocordibacterales > UBA6899 > MHLP01. Next base: position 16,289 of record JAYTCK010000004.1, on the reverse strand, counting down.
GATAAATGAAGAGGTGTTGAAAGATACGATTACCTATTCGCTCTCATGCCAATCAGCACAGGTGCTTGGTCCTGCCGCAGTGAAGAGTGGAGCTCGTACATACATCGGCTATAAAGAAGACTTTATCTTTCTTTTTTCCGATGATAAGCGTACTCGTCCGCTCGATGATAAAACCGCAGAACTTTTTCTTGAACCTGCAAATCAACCGATAACTTCTCTTGCAAACGGTCACACTGTGGCGGAGGCATGTCTTAATACCAAGAAGGCTTTCCATCGAAATATTAAGAAGTTACTGACTAGTGAGTCATCATACGACGATAAACAGGCGGTCCGATATCTCCTTTGGGATATGCAAAATCTTGTATGCCACGGCGATGGAGATGCAAAAGCCTAAAATTATATGACTATGTCCGGTAAAATAAAAAAAGAAGTAAAAGCCTACATACTGAAGGAGTATTTTAACTCTGCAAACCAAAAGAAGGTTGTTACTCAGGCAGCTAGAGAGTCTGCCGAAGATCAGAGAATTCTTGTCGCAAAGTATCATGAACTTGTGAATCAGTAATTGTGCACAAAAAAACCAAGGAGAAATCCTCGGTTTTTCTCTGTGACTCAAGGAGCAACCAAACAACAAAAGCCCCAGGGGGAGAGGAGCATTTACTGGGGCCTTGTTGACTCGAGCCGGAGTGTTAATTCCGGGGGCTGTGGATATCCTTACATTTTTCCTAAGTACTTAGTATAAAATATAAGTATCGATTAATACCTAGTAACCCTTAGCTGCACGTTGCAACGTGCAGCTTTTGTTATTTTACGCTGCATTTGAAAAGAGTTTAAATGGGGATAACTTATTGAAACCGTGAAGTATTTTTTGATTTTATCCACCTCTAAGCTATGCTTAGGGGAATATGTCGACAATCAGCCAAAATGAGATTCGCAATCGGGCGCTCGCCTTTGCTCATGAGTGGGATCGCGAATGTAATGAGGATGCCGAGGCAAAAAGTTTCTGGGACGGATTTTTTGATGTCTTCGGAGTGTCTCGTCGCCGCGTCGCGTCATTTGAGCACCGCGTTAAAAAGCAGAGCGGAGGTGATGGCTATATCGACGTGCTCTGGAAGGGGGTCATGCTTGCCGAACACAAGACGAGGGGAAAAGATCTTGATAAGGCATTTACTCAAGCAAAAGAATATTTCCCTGGACTTAAAGACTCTGAGCTTCCGCGTTATGTTATTGTTTCAGACTTTGCACGCTTGCGTGTTCACGACCTAGAAACCGACACACAAAAAGAATTTACTCTTGCCGACCTCCATAAACACACCGAGCTGTTTGATTTTATTTCAGGATACGTCACCGTAAAGTATGAAGAAGAGGAAGAGGTAAGTGTCAAAGCAGCGCGGCTGATGGCAGACTTTCATAACGAGATTAAAAAGACAGGATACGGCGGGCATGATCTTGAGGTATTTCTCATTCGTATGCTTTTCTCCCTATTCGCGGAAGACACAGGAATTTTTGAGAAAGGGTCGTTGCGCGGCTATCTTGAGAAGCGGGTTAATGTTGATGGTTCAGACCTCGGCATGCACCTATCTCAGATATTTCATGTCCTCAACACTCCACGAGACAAGCGCCAGAGCACCCTGGACGAGCAATTACAGAAATTCCCGTACGTGAATGGAGGCATATTCGCCGAGTCTATTCCACCTGTTTCTCTCGATGCAACGGCGCATCTCAAGCTTCTTAAATGCACTACTTTTGATTGGTCGGGAATTTCAGCATCCATCTTCGGCTCACTTTTCCAAGGAGTGATGGATGTGGATGAGCGTAGGCAACTTGGTGCACACTATACGTCAGAGAAGAATATTCTTAAGGTAATACACCCGCTCTTTCTCGATGAGCTTTATGTTGAGTTCGACAAAGTGCGTCACGACAAAAAGAAGCTTGATATCTTTCACAAAAAACTCGCAACACTGACATTTCTCGACCCTGCATGTGGCTGTGGAAACTTTCTCGTTGTGTCATATCGCGAATTGCGCAAGCTTGAGCTTGAGATACTACTACTGAAGAAAAAAGACGGACAACAAGCACTTATGGTTGAAGACCTCTCGCTCATAAACGTGAACCAGTTTTATGGGATTGAAGTTGAGGAATTCCCAGCGCTCGTTGCTCGCGTGGCAATGTATCTGGTGGATCATCAAATGAACAACGTGCTGTCAGAAAAGTTTGGCACTGCATATGCGCGTCTTCCGCTTCGTGAACCCGCCACTATTGTGCATGCCGATGCGCTTACGACTAATTGGGAGGAAGTGTTACCAAAAGAGCGATGCTCATATATTCTCGGTAACCCACCCTTTATTGGAGCTCGTTTAATGAAAAAAGAACAGAAAGACGCATTTCTCACTCTTTTTGATGACATGAAGGGTGCTGGGAATCTTGATTTTGTAACTGCATGGTACGAAAAAGCAGCACGATACATGTTAGACACAAGTATTAAGACCGCTTTTGTTTCAACTAACTCAATTTGCCAAGGCGAACAAGTGGGGATTCTTTGGAAACGTCTTAAAGAAAAGCATGGCGTGGTAATCCATTTTGCACATCAGACATTCAAATGGAACAATGATGCCCCGGGTGTTGCCGCTGTATACTGCATCATCGTCGGCTTTGCTTGTATTGATGCTCCAAAAAAGTATTTGTACGAATATGAAACAATAAAAAGTGAGCCGAAAGAAAAAGAAGTTGAGCATATAAACGCATATCTCGTGGCAGGAGAGGATATTTTTTTGGAATCTCGCTCAAAACCAATGATGAAAGATGTTCCAGAGATTGGGATAGGGAATAAGCCGATCGACGGAGGAAATTACCTTTTCACACCGGATGGAAAAGATGAATTTATCAAGCTTGAACCAAAAAGTGAACGACTATTTCGTAAATGGATTGGCTCAGATGAGTTTTTAAATGGCTATGAGCGTTGGTGTTTATGGTTGGGAGATGTTCCACCAAATGAATTACGTGAAATGCCTGAAGTATTAAAGCGCATTGAGGCTGTGCGCCAACTTCGGTTAGATAGCATAAGCCCCCCAACACAAAAACTCGCCAAAACACCAACACGGTTTCACGTAGAAAACATCCCCAAGAGTAATTATCTGCTAATTCCAAAAGTATCTTCAGAACGAAGAAACTATATACCTATTGGATTTTTAGAGCCCTCCACGTTATCGAGTGATTTGGTTTTTATTGTTCCAGGCGCCAACCTTTTTCATTTTGGAACATTGCAGTCACTCATGCATATGACATGGGTAAATTATACGTGTGGCCGACTTGAAAGCCGATATCGCTATTCCAAAGATATTGTATATAACAACTTCCCCTGGCCAGAAGAAGTAACCGACGAGCAGGAGAAAAAAGTGGAGGAGTGCGCTCAGGGCGTGCTTGATGCACGTCTCAAATTTCCACAGAGCTCCCTCGCTGATTTATATGACCCCAACACCATGCCCCCCGAGCTCGCAAAAGCCCACACCGACCTCGACCGCGCAGTAGACGTCTGCTACGGAAGAAAGTTCGCAAACAAAGAAGAAAGAATTGAATATCTTTTTGAGTTATACAAGAAACTCACGAGTGGCCTCAACGCCAGAATTGCATCGCCCAAAAAGGTAAAAATAAAGACAGCCGAAGACGTTGTGGCGTAATTACGAGAAAAAATTTCTTACTCGGTTGTGGCTATGGTTGAGTGTCTTTTGAAGATAAAAAAAGATAAAATATCATATTTGCTTTATTTGTATTAAAGCATAGGATGTATTTTGCATAAGGCGTGAAGCCCCAGACTAATTTTCAAAAGAGTTGCAAATAACCATGAATGAATCAAAAATCGAAAAGATAGTCATTACTCTCGACGGAGTGCTGATGGAAAACGGGGTCACCGTTGATTCGGTAAATTCGTGGTTTAGTTTTTCTAACAGAGGGGGATTTTTTTGATACAATTGGACTTAAGGATAGTGCTATCATCGGTGGATTTGACTCCAAAGTCAGCACGATGAATTCAAATGGGGCAATTGAGGGAGTGGTTTAAGATATTTATGGCTACTATTAACGAGCTTAATACTCAAACAGACGCTCTGTCCCAACAGGCGAATGCTCTTTCGAGTCAGCTCGAGGATGAAGTTCTTGGGCGTGCGAAAGTCTTGATTGATGATCAGGTTGATTTTGTAAAATCGATTGGATTGTTATCGGCGACATTAGCCCCGCTGTCCCTTTTGTTTCTCCAGGCCCCAGTGATAACTTCGGTAATTAACGTCAAATTGCTTTTGTGTGGTTTTACTGTGCTTGTGATCAATATTTTCTTTATATATTTATGCTTAAGAATTCTGCTTCTAAAAAGAAGTAGTGAAAATATTAAATTATTGAGTTTGCGGTCGTTTGAGGATATTGCCAACATCGATGGAGTAAAAAGGATGACGCAAATTGATGATGCCGTTGACATTGTAAACCACTTACTTGGAATAGTAACTGAACTTCAGGAAACTCTCGGTGGTGTGGAAAATAGCCAATCAAGAAAACGTGTGACATCTTCCATAAAAATTCGGGAGTTCATGATTTGGGGAAGTGTTGGTCTCCTCGGGCTTGGGATTGTGCTAATAATTTTGTCTATGTGGGGTGTCGCACTTAATATTGAATAAACGAACGGTCCCCCCAAGCAACTACCTCATATTCCCAATATCTTTTTTACCAGCGATAGCAAATAAAAACGACATATGAAAAAACGAGGACAGTAATATTTAAGTGGGGGATACAAGGAAAATTTTTTTGATACAATGGGGCGATATGGATGGGACTGAGACAGCAGCACTAGTGTTACCACTGCGGCGACGCCTATGGTTGCTCCGACACTGGGCTTAATGGGCTTATACCATTTTAGCCTTTAAAATAAAGGTCTTTTCTGCCCAGCCCCAGCGTGCTAATATGATTATCAACACCGCCGTTGACTTTGAGGTCTATTTTTGCTAAAGTACAGGAACTAATCTCACTGTCTTCTTAGCGCAAGCTAGGACGGCAGTTTGTTTTTTATATGGAAAATACACCAAAAAAACGGGCAATGGTCTTTAGAGACGGGGATAAGTCCAAATGAATAGAGAAAAGTGTGGTCAGGTTTTCTGGCAGGAGAAAATTTTTTTGATACAATGGGGCGATTTCTCTTCTCCCAGCCGCTCTTTTCCTCTTCCCATTTTCCTATTCACCCCCCATCCTCTTAATTGTCGTTTTTATTCGCGATAGCAAATAAAAACGACATTTGAAAACGGGGACACGATTGATCGGGCAAATTCGTGGTCTCGTTCCCCCCCCAACTATTCTCTAATTCGCGCGCGACCAAAAATTTCATCGAGGCTTCGAGTACTGAAATTTTGAAGTGCCCTCCTGGCAATTAGGCAAATAGTTAATTTGTATGTTGGTTTTTTTCTTGAACTCGTTATACTGTAACGGTAATGAAAAAATCGCCGAAAAAAAATAATGTTGTTATCTACCAAGCGAAGTCTGGAGCAATTGATCTTCGGGGCGATTTTGTTAATGAAAATCTCTGGGCAACGCAAGCACAAATAGCTGAGGTTTTTGAGATAGAGCGCTCTGTGGCAACTAAACATATTCGTAATATTTTAAAAGACAAGGAACTTGATGCCAAAACAGTATGTGCAAATTTTGCACATACTGCCAAAGACGGTAAAACATACGAAGTTCAGCACTACAATCTTGACGTGATGTTAGCAGTTGGATATCGTACCAACTCTCAAAGAGCAGTAACTTTTCGCCAGTGGGCGACAAAGACTCTCCGTGCGCACATTGTAAATGGCTACACCATAAACCGCTCAAGAATTGCCCAGAACTACGACGCATTCATGCAGTCGGTCGCTGATGTGAAGATGTTGCTTCCGAAGGGGACCAACATTGAAACAGAAAGTGTTTTGGAACTCATACGAATGTTTGCCGATACGTGGATGTCGCTTGACGCATATGACAAGGAAACGCTTGATATCAAGAAACCTACCAAGAAAAAGGTGAGTCTCACTGCAGAGAAGCTAGAGAAAAGTGTGTTCGTGCTTAAAAGCGAGCTCATAACAAAAAGGGAGGCCACAGATCTTTTTGCCACCGAGCGCACAAGGGGAGCGCTTGAAGGAATTGTTGGAAATGTCATGCAGTCATTTGGCGGCTCCGATGTGTATCCAAGCGTCGAAGAAAAAGCCGCCCATCTCTTATATTTCATCGTTAAGAATCATCCCTTCGTGGATGGCAATAAGCGTACAGGCGCATATGCGTTTGTGTGGTTTTTGAGCATGGCAAAAGTGCTCGATGCTAAGCGTCTTACACCCGAAGCGCTCACCGCAGTCACTCTTTTAATTGCAGAGAGTGACCCCAAACACAAAGACAAAATGACAAAGCTGGTAAGCATGCTCATCACAAAAAAATCTCAATAAGCAAACTGGTCAGGCACTGTTGATTTTGCGGACGCGTGGTAAAATAATTTACCTTACTCTACAAATTATAAAAATCAGTTAGTATGTTGATATGACCACAGAATCATTTGGTGTGAACGAAGGGGAAAATTCGAGTGAGCAAATAACTCGAAGAGGTTTTTTGAAGGGAATTGGTGCCGGCGTCACTCTTGCGGCTCTCGGACTTAATGCTGAGGCGAAGGATTCTGCAGAAAAGGAGGGGTCTCCGTTTGCTCCCGAGGCGCAGAGGGCGGCGCTCCAGTTTGTGGCCAAAGCAATGAATGTAGCACTTGATGCCGGGATCGCCCTCCCCGCGATTATAGAGTCCGAAACGGTATCTGATGCAGATTTCAATAGGGTGATGGGGTTTGACACAGGTGGAAAGCGTCAAAATATATTTCTTCCGCCGGGCACTATTTTCTTGCTCAAAAAAAGCGAAATGCACAACCTCGTGCATGAATTCGTTCACTATGTTCAGTACCACTACAAGGGTATTACTGATGGCACGACCGATGAGGTTGAAAACGAGGCGGTGGCTATTCAAAATTTATTTAGAGAAAAAGGGTCGAGAATGAGTTAACCTGATTAAAGCAGGCACACACACCTGATATTAGTTGGGCTTAAGTATGGAAGTGCCGATCTCAAAGTATTCTTTGACCCAAGAGATTTTTCCGGCAATCGGACCGAGAACTCCGAGTGCTATCGTAGCGATTATGGCCGAACCAATAAAAAATCCTACGCCATAGATCACACCAGTACTTATAATGTGCATCTTTGAGTTTTGTTTATGGATACTTGAATTGAGAATTTTCAACTCCCTGATGATCTCGGTATTTTGCTCTTCAACGTTCATAAACCAATTATACACCAAATTTTATTCACTAATCCTCCAGGACTGCACTCACGAAAAAAACTGCCCTGAATCCTCAGAGCAGTTTTTTCGTATTGCCCGTCAGCTCTGCCTGCCCTAGCGGGGAGTTCTATCGCTGCCCGCATTAGGGATGCCAGGTGATCCAGCATTACCCGTCGATTCTGTGTTGGGTGGCACGGCGGCTCGTCCGTCCATGCCGTTATCTCCAACAGTACTCATAAGTACTCCGGTTAGCGCGATGAGACCGAGGACACCTGCTACCCACCATAATGTTTTGCTGTCAATGCCAGGCCTATCAATATTTATTCTATCCATAGATGATTTGATTTATGCTGATAACTCAAATTCGACCCTGCCCTACATTGTAGTTTCTCTACATGAAGAATGTGCGAATAGTATAGATTCCTCATAACGCCCACCCTCTGCCTCTTCGTTTGTGGTAAACGAAATAGTGGACGCACGGTGATATTATTAAAAAACAAATCAGCGTGTATAATCAGCATATGCACAATCAAGACAACACCGAACAAAAGTCAATTTATCCTGAAATTGATCTCTCAAACCCCAACAAAGATCCTGAGAGTTGGCCAGTGAAAGCTCAACTGGGAGATAATAATGGCCCCAATGAACCTCAGATGGGTCAATTTGATTCCGACCAACTTATGCAACACGAGTGACACTTCACATAACAAACAACGCTCGCTTAGGGCGTTTTTTTTGTGCGAAACGATGGCTCCGTGACCCGCCGCTTGACAGTGGTTGTAGAGAAGATAATAGTAATAAAAGGATGTCAAAGAGGAGCTATCCATGGACACTCGAAAGTTTCTTGGCAATTTAACAAATGCAGCCGATCTCTTGGTGCGTGCACCCCACATGCTTTTTGCGAAGCCAGATATCGTTGACGGTACGCCCTGTATTTCATTCGGGTTCACCAATGAGCCCAAGAGGCACACGGAGCATTTTGCAGACATCGACCAGCGTGATTTGTGGTGGAAGGAATTCGTTTCCATCATGACAACAATGTGCAATCCTGCCTGTATCTGCATAGGCACCGCATTGTTTCAACCGCTGTATTTACGTCGTTTTGTGTGTTATACAAACGAACAAATGCATTTCGTCATTCTCGATTTTGGAAATAATTGCGCCGTGTGGCTCGGTTGTCACAGCAAAGAGCAGCAAATTGCATTGTATGCCGACTTAAGTAAGATACTTGATTCTTGTTTGGAACCACAGCAACCATCGCCATTCAGCAAGTACTTCAGTGCCCCCAATTGAAAGAATTGGGGGTTATTTTTTTAAATCAGATGTTATACTTTACATTATGTACCACGAGGGCCAACTAGAAGAGCATGAATCTCCGGAGAGCAAGAAAAACCTGGAGCAGCTTTATGCACAAGAAATCAAGAAAGCACTCTCTCCAACATGGGCAAAATCAACCCAAGAGCTACTTCCCGGCTACTTGCCCAATAAGTCTCCCGGGGAGTATACACCTGACGAACTCGAGCGATATCGTATTGCGTATGCGATTGTAGGGAAGATGGTCAACGAAGGGGAAGTTGAAGTTCTTTTTGAAGAAGAATCGCTTACACCAAATCCGGACTTGCCTGTGGAAAATGAAACGATAGCTATTCCGCGATTTAAACTCGTTACGCATGGGGGTAAAAAGTCCGAAAATCCCGCCGTTGCGTTGGGAAGAGGGCTTGCTCTCGAGCGATAGATAAACAGTTCAGCGCAGAACCCCTAGTGGCTCCATATCCCAATATATTTCCTGCACAAGGCTGTTTATTACAGGGCTCATCGCTATTGCCGCTACTTCGCCTTTTTTATCGAGTGAATAGAAGAGTGCAGAGAGTTCCGCAAGTTCTTTTGTGATAGTGCGAAGCGTGAGGTCATCGGTTGTGTACACTTCAATCGCCCGTTCGCCAAAAAACCAGCCTGCGATTTCGGGTTCGAATTTTTTTGTATCCCCCCCTGCTCGTATAAGTGCTTCAAGCACATCACCCAAGCTTGCCTCGGCAACATATGTCGCCATAAGTTGTGAATCCAGGCTTATCTTTCGATCAACAATCAGTGACATTTTCTCTCTTCGGTTGACGTGCCCGAGCCCTGCGGGTGGGACGACGTCGACAACGTTCCCGATTACGATAGCCTTAGGATATTCTTTTGTATATTCTCTTACCCAGGATGAAAGTGTGCACTCGACAATTAACGTATCGGGAAGGTCTCGCAGACGAGTACGTTCGACGATCCACTCCATGCGTTTCATTGCAGCTTTTTGATCAGAGAGAATAAAAAGCTCCTCGATTCTTTTTACGCGGTATGGTTCACGCGGAAGTTCGGGGGCATGGGTAGGGTAGCCGAGCTGCAGTAGGACCAAAAGAAATATTTTTTTAAAGTATTCATCGCGCTCGGCGTACAAAAGCAATGATCTCATCAGCGCCAATCCGTATCCGTAGCCATATACAGGCTGCCTCTTTACGGTAATAGGATAATAGGATGCATAGCCATCTTTTTCATGCTGCTTTGAATCCTGCATTTCTCTACTGTAATACAGCATGATGAGTGTGAGATGATTTACAAATGTAAAATCAGCAAAATGTGTTGCGTCAACAACAGAGCAATTACCGCCCGCGCTGGCACATCAGCACATATCGCGAGCCGTTTGCTATTTTACTCGCGCACGATATCATTACAGAGACATATGCATAAGGAAAGCATCGAAAATTACGGAAGGGGGGATGGTGTGCCAGAGACGTCCGCAACCTTGCCGGAAGGAAATAAGGAGTATTCATATGCAGGCTACATTGCCCATGGCGGCCGCATCGACGAGGAAAACTATACTCGCGTTATGGAAACAGCGAGCAAAAAGTCAGATGAAAGTTATCCGGAAGACTCTGTACATCATCAAACACAAACCGTTGAAGCAATATCCGGAATTTCTCTTGATGCGATAGGGGATAGTGCAGGTATTGATCCGAGGCTTGTATATAGAATTTTAAGAACCGATGTTATGTCGAGTGGACAAACCTATCATCACGGACAAATGCACGATCAGCAGCTCTTGGTAGAGACGCTCCGCATGCTTGAAGAAACGGCCGCAGTGAATGCAGTCATTGCAGCGCATCCTAATATTTCTTTCAATTAAGCCGACTTTTTCGCTGTCGGTTTTCTCATTGTTGTGCTCAAAAAAATGTCATCCGACAATAAAAAACCCCGCAGTAATGCGGGGGGGGTGCTATGTAAAGAATGGGATGACATCGCCCCCCATGATTCCTTCGATATCAACGATTTCTTTAGGTGCCTCGGCACTTAACACAAGTGGTTCACCGGAAGTTATGAGCACATCATCCTCAATGCGAATCCCAATATTCCAGTATTTTTCCGGAACATCAGGCGCAGGTGGAATGTAGATTCCTGGCTCAACCGTGATCACCATGCCCGGCTCGAGAATGCGCATGCTCCGTTTGCCTTTTTTGCGGTAATCACCCACATCGTGCACGTCGAGCCCAAGGAAGTGGCTTGTCCCGTGAGGAAAGAAACGCTCACATCCTTCTGTGGCCTCTTTGCATTTTCGCGGAATCAGACCCAGTCCAATTAAACCCTTCCTCATCACTACTCGTGCAGTGTTATTCACCGCACAAAGTGCATTACCTGCTTGCGCTTTTCCGATCGCTGCTTTTTGTGCCGCAAGCACAAGTGCATACAGATCGCGCTGTGCAGGCGAGAACTTTTTGTTCACCGGAATGGTGCGTGTGATGTCTGACGCATAGCCTTGGTATTCACACCCCGCATCAATGAGCACGAGATCACCGTCACGCATGGGCTGGTTATTCTCCAAATAGTGGAGCGTACAGGAATTAATTCCGGAAGCCACAATGGGAGGATAGGCATGAAGCGCATCACCTCCTTCTTTCCGGAAACGATAGGTGATCTCTGCCTCAAGTTCGCGTTCATTCATGCCGGGACGCACAAGGCGGAGTATGTTTCGATGTGCTATTGCTGAAATCATACAAGCTCTACGCATGAGCGTGATCTCCGCGTCATCTTTGATCAGCCGATGCTCGCCAAGTACAGTATGAAGCGAAAAAGATTTCGTTTCCGGAACATTCTTTTTGTGTGTCTCAATGATTTCGCTCAGCCATGCGGGAGTACCTTCGCTCGTATCGGAGGCATCGTGAGCGTACACATGGTGAGAGTGAGAGAGCCGCGCTGCAACTCGTGAGATCATTGCCGCTTTAGGCGCGTTACCATACGCTTCATCGAAACCAAATTGGAGCATCGCATCCTCAGGACCGCAGCGCCTGCCCATCCACATTTCCAGTACGGGATCTTTTGGCAAACAAAAGAAAATTGAACGAGGCATCGTGCCACCCATGATCACCAAGAGGGCATCGGGCTCAGGAAACCCAGAGAGATAAAGCATGTCGCTCGACTGGCGGAACGGATAGGGCACATCACTATTTCGCACCTTAGTGTGTGCCCCCGGAATCAGGGCAATTGCCCCCTCGCCAATTTGGCGCCCCAAAGCCTCACGTCGCATGCGGAATCGGTATTTATCCATGAAATATTCCCTTGTGAATGTACAATGCTCAACTAAGCCTAACGGCTTTGTGCATGAAGTCAACGAGGGAGGTAATGTGTCCGAAGGAGAGTCTTCAAGGCGAGACAAAGTAGGATATTTACAATATAATGTCGCAATGAACACTGAAGATAATCTGGTGGTAAACAATGAGGATATTGAAGCATTTACCGTCTCAAGCGAAGGTGAGGAGGGTCTTTCCGTAAACCTAGAGGCAATAAAAGACCCTTCTGATCCTGCAACCGAGGGTGTGGGAGATTAACGGACTAATTTCGTGCATGGAAAAGGAACAGCCTAATAATCCGCTTCAAAACAAAACTCTGCAATTTATTGTGGAATATTTATTAAAAGAATATGGGTGGGAAGAACTAGGGAGACGGGTTCGGATTAAATGTTTTTTGGAGAATCCCAGCATTTCATCAACTCTCAAATTTTTACGAAAAACGCCTTGGGCACGTGAAAAAGTGGAAGGTTTATATCTAGAGACAATAAGCAAGTACTATTAACATGCAAGGAAACTATTGGTGGAAAGAAGCAAAAATTTACGAATGTTACGTCGACAAATTTGCCAGTGACTTCAAGGGACTAGCGGAACACGCAAACTATTTCTCACTACTGGGTGTTAATTGCATTCATATCCTCCCGCACTATCCATCCCCGATGGTGGATGACGGGTATGACATAAAGGACTATCGTAATGTGCGCCCCGAACTCGGCACACTCGAAGATTTTCAGGAATGCGTGAAAACACTCCACGCATGTGGTGTTCGTGTTATTTTGGATTTTGTCTTAAATCATGTGTCGATAGAACATCCGTGGTTTGTCGAAGCACACTCGTCGAAGATGAGCGCGAAACGCAATTTTTTTCTTTGGAGCGATGACGGAAAGGGATTCACGCAGTCACAGAATGCGTTTCCTGATATCAAACCGCAGAATTGGATTCTCAACCCGCAAACCGGAGATTATTACTTCGCAACATTTTATCCGGAACAGCCGGATCTCAATTGGGATAACCCTGAAGTTGTCGAAGCAATGCTTGCACACATGGATTTTTGGGCCGATATGGGCGTTGACGGTTTTCGTCTTGATGCGGCCTGCTTCCTCATTAAGCGGGAGGGGACGAATTGCAAAGGATTGCCCGAGACACACGCAATAATCAAACGCATCCGCAAGCACCTCGACGATAAATATCCGCGAGGAGTTATCCTCTTGGGTGAGGCTGCACAAAGTATCGAGGAGACAAAATTATATTTTGGTGACGGAGATGAGTGTCAGATGATGTATAACTTTCCGATGATGGCACAGATGTGGCTCGCGCTTCTCCATGACGACCGGACGCTCGTCGCCAATATGGTAGAAGAATCCTTAAATATTCCCGATAACTGTCAGTGGGCGGTATTTTTGCGCAATCATGATGAGATTGAACTTCGTTTTCTCGAGTCTCCCAAAATTCGTGCTGACTTACTCGCATTTCTTGATCCGAAACGGGAATATCTTTTTAACAAAGAAGTAGCAACTTCTATGCGTGTGGCCAGCGTCTTTGACGGCGATCGCATAAAGATACGCAAGGCTTTTGAGTTACTCTATTCTATCCCAGGTGCTCCCATTATGTATTATGGCGACGAGATAGGCATGAAAAACCTGCCGCTTATGCCTCGGACTCTTGACTCACGAAAATATGTCCGTGGACCATTTCAGTGGCAAGAGGCAGGGCGTCAGATTGCCACTCCCGATTCACTTTTTCACGACGTAGCAACGCTGATAGAAGGGGGAGAACCTGCAGATAAAAAAATCCCCCAACCCTATTTGGTGGGGGATCAGCTCGTCTCTTCCTGAAACCCGGCTCCCTCGAGAAACTTCCGCGCTTCAGGCCACCTCGGATCAGCTTCAACACTAATGTGGAGTGTGACCATGAGCTTGCCCCGATGTTTCCTTTTTTTGCATTCCAAAATTTCTGGATCCGTTTTTACACAAGGAAAAGGGACTGCAAATTCAAGTTCTCGCGCTTTTTTCACTATCGTAGAAAGTTGCCGGTCTTTGGTATCGAAAATTAAGCTGACGCGCACTGTCGTATCTCGAGCACCCTCGGGGGAGTATTGATAAAACATTGTTCGCATGCTCGTCTCCAAAGAAATCTGTCTTCTGTGATGTTACGGGTAATTGATGAAGATTTCAAGAGGAAGGGAAGTCCCTCATTTGCGGGTGAAATGATTAGTCTCGTGATAACTGTCATAGTCTGCCGTGAGCTCTTCTCCCGCACTAATGTCTCGGGCAGTAATAAATGTTTCCCCCCTATCAGGAGTAATCATATTGGGATTTTTTGAATGGTTGAGATAATAGAACTTTGTGATCGCATCAATTCCATAATCGGGAACAAAATAAACACCATCTTGGAGCGCGCAAAAATCACGAACCATATTTTTTGCTTCGTCGGGTGCATCATATGCATCAAGTTCAGCTTTTGGAATTCTGAGTACATCACCGCACGGATCACTATGTTTAAATACATCTGTCCCTTCCGGAATAGGACGTATTGCAATAACACCGACACCGTGTTTTGTAACACCCAGCCGCGTGTACACATATTGCAGTGAATTCAGAAACGCTTTTTTTCTCATTGGGAAAAGTATACCACTTTGCGCATTATTATTCGGCAAATAAAAAGCCCCACATATTGCGGGGCAGATTGAACATTTACGAAGGATCAATAAAGAGCGTAAGTGCCGGAGCGGGTCGGTGTCCGAAACTGTTGTGACTCACGCACAAAACAGGATCACCGAGTCCCCAGAGGCTGATGAGACCATCGGGAATGGGGTTGCCGCTCTCTGCTACACAAAAGGCGACCAGCGCGTCCCTCACCCCATTGTGGGTGATTTCGAACTTTTGCGATCCAGGCTCGGCTCGGGGAGATAATTCTCCCTTGCTTACCGTGCACGACATCGAACTGGTACTGGGTTTCATAAAGCTGGGCATCTCTTCGACAACCATGGTGAGCATGGTTTCATATTCCCCCTCTACACGTCTCTCCAGCCCGATAACGTATGAAGTGCATCCTATTTCTTCATTTATGGGAAGGCCAGCTTTGGTGACGTGCGCCTTGAGCGCGCTCACAATCTGCTTGTGCGAAAGCCCAAACAAGTGTCGCGCAGGAGAGCGAGTTATCTTCGCTGTTTTCACAGTGGTTCCTTTTGAGTGGTGAGACATAGCAAATTTCTGTTTAAAAGTCTACAAGAACACTAGGGTTATGTCAAGTTTTGCACACACCACTCATTT
Organism: bacterium; assembly: GCA_043736515.1. Lineage (GTDB taxonomy): Bacteria > Patescibacteriota > Minisyncoccia > Phycocordibacterales > UBA6899 > MHLP01. Next base: position 1,099 of record JAYTCK010000004.1, on the reverse strand, counting down.
GCAATTATATGTTTTCGTGGTAGTGTTTTCGGTGGTACGTTGTTTGAACAGGAGATAGCTATGCGGAAATTTGGAATGCGTTCGCTCATTATTGGAGCAGCACTTGCCCTTGGGCTCGGAGGATGCGCGACCAACGAAGATTTCGGGAAAATTGTTGGTACGATAAGTGGCGCTGGACTCGGCTCCCTTGTTGGTGGGGGAAGTGGCAAGACGGTCATGACCGTCGTAGGGGGCGTTGCGGGCTACATGGTCGGGGGTCAACTCGGGAGACACATGGATCAGTCGGATCACGACAGGGCAGGACGTCACTTGCGTCGAAGCTTTGAAACCCCGGGAACAGGTACCTACAACGACACATGGAGTGGCGTAATGGTGCCCACATCAATTCGCGGGTAACCACACACCCCTATCATCGAAACAATAACAGATGGACTAATTGTCAATCATTTGTGGAGGAAACCACGATCCACGTTCAGGGCCGGCCGGAGGTCGGACGCCGAAATGGGGTAGCATGTTTCGAATCCTCACCTCAGTATCCCGATGGTTTATGGGTGATTCAGCAGTAAGTACTTCGTTCCGATTCTTCAAAAAGCCGCTCAGAGTTTTGAGCGGTTTTATTTTCACCACTTGCCACGTACGTGTTTATGAGGAAGAATACCAAGATGACAAATTCTGAAACCCCACCAAATCCTGACAACGAGCATGAACAAATTGTGCGCGCCATTGCTCACAGACTTGATATAAAAGAAACGCTTCTTTATCACCAACTAATAGAGAATCCCCAAGCACTGGCGTATGCCGATAGTCTCATCGCAGATATTGATGATTTCCTAAAGAAATCACCGGATGGGCTTACCTCACGTGAGGAACGGGACTTTGTACTTCAAAAGCTTCATACGGCGATTGCAATATCAAACGAGCCATTTGCCCGAGATTTGCGGTTGTATCTCCTTAATCGGTACGCAGAATAGATCAATTAATAAAAAACCCCACCGCACTGGTGGGTTTTTGTTTTCATGCTACACGAGATATGTTACGTTTTCGAAAATCACTTCACCGTCAAGAATCGCGCGATCAACGACAGGGAAAAGGTCGACAT
>JAYTCK010000003.1:0-5470 GCA_043736515.1 bacterium | reverse complement strand
CACCGAACTCGTTCGGTGGTTTTATTTTCACTTTCTTTTTTTGAGTGTCTCGATACGGTTCCTCAAAAAGTCTACGAGGGCTTTGGGGTCATGCTCAGTGCAGAGGATACCGACAAGCTCCGGATGGAGCTCTCTTTTGTGGTCATTTGAAATGACATGCTCGGGATACTCGTTCAGAATACGTTCGGCGATTTTTTCTGCATCGTCTTCGTCGCACGGCCTTGCTTCCATTCCGCTCTTTACCCCACGCAGCAATTCAAACACTTGTGTAGGAAAGTACAGCAAGAGATGGTCCGCGTTTACCGCACCCTTCCATGTGTCCGCGAGTGCCTTGCGTACTTGCGGAATTTTCGTCAGGAAGATCATCCCGTTGATATATGAAAGGATACGCGCAACTCCAGTAATCACGAGACCCCACCAGATATTCACAGGAAAAGTTACTGCAGGGTAAAAAAATGACACAACCATGAGCAGCGCCGCAACGCCTTCAGCAAGTAGTGCCATCACGTTGACGAGATGCCTACGCTGCCCGAGCGGAAAACGAAAGCCGGCACGCATGAGCCACGACTCACCGGGATTATGGGGTTTTTCAGGAACTGAGCCGTCCCATGCTGCTTCACGCAACTTGATAAATCCTCGCACCATTTTGCGCAGGCCATTCATCAAAAAAATAACCGCGGCAGCGAGAAGTATGCTCTCAGGGATTCCGGTTTTTGAATGATCGAAAAGCGCATCACGGAGATAATAGAGTCCTACCGTCATGCCCGTTACAAACAGAATGATCCGAGAAAGCATGTACTCGAGGTGCTGTCCGTCTTTCAACTTCAGAAAGTTTTTTTCAAAGAAGCCTGCATCACCAGACTTCTCATTGTGCTTTGTAGCCATAGAGAGCCTCCTTTGGCGATGTTTGGTACTACTTTCAAACTCCCATGAAAATATAAATATGTCTATTTGACACTCGTCACCATGCATTTTAAAAAAAATCGCCACACGATATCGTGTGGCGAAGCAGCTCATCCTACATTTTTTGAAAATGTCATAGCAAGGCGGTATGTCGCGAACCATGCCGCTTTCTCCTTGTCATTCAAGGCACTTGGCACTTTTACCGAAATTGCTTTTTCTGAACGTAGTCGACGCAAAAGGTCGGGACCTTTTGCTCCCCAGTTCGCTCCGGAGCGTGATGGAGGCGCACCAAACCATTGTGAGACGGCGAGTGCTCCCGTTGGGGGCATGTTCACATTGCTGTTTCCTGCACGCACTTCACTTGACCATGCTGCTGCTAAAACATTGCTTTGCGTATAAATAGATGCCGTGAGCGCGAAGTCGCCGAGATTGGCAAGCCTCACTGCTTCATAAGATGAATATACACGCATGACACAAGTTACGGGGCCAAAGATTTCGGTATTGCGCAGCCGCGTGAGCCTGGTCAAATCAATGAGTGCCGCCTCTGTTGCCTCAAGTACGACTGCGGGCATATCAAACCCTCCTGTCTCGGTGATGTTTTTTTGATACAAAATGGTCACATCTCCGTCATCCACGAGTTTGTCGATCTTCTCCCAAAGTTCGGCACAGATCTCTATTGAAACAGCCGGACCAAAGTAAGCACCTTTCATCACATCACCATAGGAAATGGCATCGATCGCTGCAATGAACTCAGACGTAAAGCGCTCATAAATGTTGTCGTGCACCATAATATTGCGTGACGATGAACACTTATGTCCTGACCTTCCGAGAAATGATCCGGGAAGTTCCTTCGCGGCTTTCGAGACATCGGCGTCCTCGTGTACATAGACCGGATTTACGCCGCTTGTTTCGGCTGCACCGATAATGAGCGAATTGCTTCCGTTTGCACGCTTCAAGCTTCCATAGTCACGCATGAGATTTTCGAATACATCAGAGCTTCCCGTAAACGACATTGCCGTCACTTGAGGCATAGCGAGGAGTGTCCGAACGGTGTCCCCGCGGTGACTGATCGCGAAATGCACGATGTTGTCCGGTTTCATGCGTGGCTTTATTGCAGAAATGGCGTCGCGTGCAAGCAGGTAATCCAAGTAGCCGCAGACGATGGTCTTCTCGGAAGGACAGTGAAATACCGTATTCCCCATTACGAGCGCCGAAAACATCATGCTGACGCCGATCGCGGCCGGGAAGTTAAATGGTGCAAGCGACACAAGCACACCATGTGCACTTGAGCGATGACCATGAATTTCACCTTTCCATGACGGTGGCTGAACCCATTGATCAAGATAGATCTTCGTTGCTTCAATGGCGTATCCACGGATAAAGTCAATGACTTCATCGTATTCACCAAATGCTTCGCGCGGACTCATTCCCACTTCTGTTACCATTGCTGCCACAGTAATTGGGAGGCGAGAAAGTGCGATGCGTGATGCAATCATCATCATGCGCACGCGATCGGGCCACATCTCGTGTTCTCCCCATGCATGCTGGGAATCCGAATAAGCCTCGTGTACCGCTTGTTTCAATTGAGACAGAGCGAGGTGTCCCTCGTGACGTCCAGAGGAGCGAGCGCACACGCTCCCACTTATGGGTCGGTAGGATGCTACAGGATTTCCCTGTTGTCCCACCCAAGGCCGTCCGCCAATAATAGAGCAAAAGTGTCCATCAGTCTCAGTAAGTAGATCTTCAAGCTCAATACAACCGCGTGAAAGAATTTCCTTGTAGGGACTTTCACCGAAGTTGGGATACATGGGCTTTGCGCTGTGTTCCGCGTTGAATGCTACCTCCATTTTTGTGACCCAACTGCGCCACAAACGTAGGCCCTCTTCCGTGTCAGGTTGTTCCTGCGGTGGCAGGGTAAAGGCGTTCATGCGAAAACCAAAATGCTTCGCGAGTTCGGGTAGTGTATAGGGCATCTCTAACTCCTTAAGTGTTGAAAAACAATCAAATAACACATTATCCTCGTTAAAACTACCCCTCCAGCATTGCTTTGTAAAGACAGCGCCAGCGTGGGGTTGCTTGCTTGCTTACTCTCTGATAGAACAAGAGAAGGTATTGTTATTTTACAAAAGGTGTGTCATGAGCACTTCCATCATCGCGAGAAATATTCGTAACCACGAGTTACTCAAAACGCTCGAAACGTTGCTTTCAACCCTAAACGGATTTTTCCCTGAAAACCAGGGCAGCCACACATGGCAAGAACTTATTGAGATGCAAAATCTTTGGGGCGCTGATCACTACAAGAAAGAGGCGGGATTAGTAATCGCCCGCGGAGAAGGTGTACATGTGTGGGATATGGCGGGAAAGAAATATCTCGACATGAATGCCACATACTCTGCCATTGCAACAGGCCACGCAAACGTGGAATTGATCGCAACTATCGTCAATCAACTGTTTCGTATCACAAGTACGCAAAACAAACTGGTAAGTGACCAGCAGCCGATCCTTCATGAGCGCATTTGCACCCTCACGGGACAAGACAAAGCGATACTCATGAATACGGGCGCAGAGGCTGTCGACACGGCAGTTAAAGCAGCGCGGCGGTGGGCGTACAAAGTAAAAGGTGTGGACGAGGACACAGCAGAGATCATTTCAGCGGCAAACGGCTTTCAAGGTCGTACAGTCAATGCGATTTGCATGTCCTCGGTTAAGAAATACCGTGATGGATTTGGTCCGTTCGGTGCGGGATACAAATCAATCGCCTTTGGGGACATCGGTGCGCTCGAAGCTGCGATTACACCAAACACTGCAGCATTCATCGTTGAGGTGATCCAAGGCGAAGGTGGCATTACGCTTCCTCCCGACGGTTACATCAAGGCGGCGCAATGGCTGTGCAATCACCACAACGTTCTTCTCATTTTTGATGAGGTGCAAACAGGACTTGGTCGTACTGGAAAGCTTTTTGCCTCCGATTGGTACGGTGTCAAACCTGACGGCGTCATCCTCGGCAAAGCACTGGGGCAATACCTACCCGTTTCGGCGTTCGCGGCACACAAGAAAGTGATGGGCGTCTTTACACCAGGCTCTCATGGCAGCACGTTTGGTGGCACTGCACTTTCATGTGCTTCGGCACTCAAAAGCCTTGAGATGATCACGCGTGACGATCAGGCGCTCGTCAAAAATGCACATGATGTTGGGGAATATTTCCTCAAGCATTTACTCGATGTCGGTATTCGCGCACACGGCAAGGGTCTCTTTGTCGGTGTCTCAGTTGACGCCACAAAGGCAACTGCTGATGAGGTATGTCACGAACTGCTCGAACGCGGCATCATTGCAGGAGCCGCAAGCAACAACGTCGTTCGGTTCAGCCCTTCGCTCATTATTGGAAAAAAAGAGATCAATTGGGCAATTCCGCGTATTGCGGCAGCAATCCCACGATAGATAAAACAATGCCCCGAACTTAATGTTCGGGGCTTTTTATACACATACTAACGAAACAGTCGCAGTGCGAACTCTATCGCCAAGGACGCGGTTTGCGGACGACCGTGATGGTCGTACTCATCTCGGTGGGGAGCGTGCTCAACAATGTCCGCGCCAATGACCTTCCCTTTTGAGGCAAGATGATTTGCCAACTGCATTGCTTGGTCGTACGTAAGTCCACCTTTGTTGGGATATGCAACTCCCGGCGCCCAAAGCTTATTGACGGCATCAAGGTCGAACGAAACCCAAATCTGGTCAACGCGAGCGAAGAGTTCATCATATGCATCACAGACAGGACCGAGTCCGCTCGTCTGCATATGCTCTTCGGTAAAACATCGTACTCCTAGGCGTTTGATCAGAGCAATTTCTTCGGGTTCACAATCAGCTTTGCCGGCTCCAATATGGAGTACATTGCTTGGCTCAATTTTTCTGCCACTGATTGGTGCTCTAAATGCTCGGAGTCCTCTCCCTAAGAGCGCTGCGAGGGGCATACCGTTTGCATTACCGGACGACGTCGTACGGTCCGTGTGTGCATCGTAGTGGGCATCGATCCAAACAAGTCCAAGCTTTTTTCCGCACAAAAGATCAGGATGGAGTGCAGCGCCGATAGAGCCGATGACAACAGAGTGGTCGCCTCCCAAGATAAGTGGAGTATGCAGAACCCGCAGAGATGCAAAGGTTTGTGCAGCGAGCAAGGCGATTGCTGTGCTTACTTCCTCCGTGTACAAGGTGAGTGCTTTTTTCGCATACCTTGCGCTTCGTGAAGCTCGCGCCTCTGCTTTTGCCACTAAAATATCTTTGTGGGAAACAGTATGTCCCTTAGCTTCGAGACTGCTCAAGATGCCGGACGCTATGAGCACCCTTGGCCCATGACACACGCCGCTTCTTGCCCCACCGTAATCAATTGGGACTCCGATTACATCAATATGTTTGGGCATTATGACTCCCCAACAGGAACAACTACTTGGTATCTTATTGTGGTGAGCGCAAATAATCAAGCGTAAATGCTCACATCAGGGCTATCCCCTCTCGAGGCAGGTGTTATAAGTGTTCACCTGCGCATTATATGTTGCGATGTATGATTTTATTG
>JAYTCK010000002.1:0-5796 GCA_043736515.1 bacterium | reverse complement strand
TACAAAAAGCACCCGCAAGGGTGTTTTTTGTATTTGCGCGGCGGAGGAAGCACCTGCGTGCTTCCGTGCGGGACTCGAAGGACCTTGGTGATGTTTTTAAGCAGTTTTCTGAAACTGCTTAAAAACCAACAAGGTGTACAGTCCCCGTAGGGGAAGAGTCCCGACTCGAAGCCGTTCTCCCATATCCAGCTCCACTTATCGGATAAGTGGGGCTGGATGGGAAACGGGTACTGCGGCGGTAGCCGAGAGTCCCGTCCGTCGCATTGCTTTTCCTCGCATAAAAGCTAACATAGCAGGAGATTTGTATAGAAAAGGAGTCCTCGTGGACAATGACCCATATGAAATGCCTCCCTCGCCTGATGAGAAAAAGCGTAGTCGCATCTTCGTGATAGTTGCTGCGGTTGTGAGTTCTTTCGCAATCATCCCCATTGGATGCACCATGCTTGCGGCATTCCTGCGCATCACTCGACCAATCGATGACGAGCGCTACATGCTCCTTCGTCCGAGCGATGCTCTTTTTTCGATTTTCGCATGGTCTTCGTGGGTGCTATCTCAAGTCATCCTCTGGATATGGTATCTCTACAAAGACGGGATCGTGGCAATTCCATGGAGGATTGTCACGCTAGTTGTGACGTTTATTATCCTCGGACTCTTTCTGCGTCTTCTCTTCGATTTCGCCGCACGGGTCGCTGCGAAAAGTACAAAAAAATAATACACAATCGCACATTTCCTTAATGTGCGATTTTTTTGTTCAGCCTCCCTACAAATACCCCAACCCCTTAAAAACCCGATGGTAAATATTAATAATGCGCTCCGCATCTGCCCGGGTAAGAGCAATTTCCATTCCTTTGTGAGCTAACTCGTTGCGAAACTTATGTGCAGCCCATGCGTCTTCGAGGTAAGGAAAGTCGCTCGGCTCAATTGACTTCATGCGCTCCCCAAGGGTATCCCCTTTGTAACCCAATCGTTCTACTATGTCATCAAGGATATTATCCGCTTCGAGAATAGCGATCTTCCAGTCGGAAGGATTAAGTGACGTCATGTATTTGTCCACGCGTTCCCATCGCGTGTTTTTTTGTTTCCGCTCTGCATTCCAGTTGAGCGAGCGACCAACCTTCTTTGTTTCCTCCGCCACCATTTCGTTGATGCGAATGAACGCATAGATACCGATGGTGAGCGCGATCATCGAAATGATCGTTGAAATAACCTTCATTGTCGAAATGATTGAATTAATTTGCTGCATTAGTGGAGAATCGGAAGGAGCTGTATAGAGAAAACTACCGATCATAAGGATAGCGATAAGTGTGACACCAACCATGATCTCTTTGGGAAGGTTTGATGGCTTCTTGGGAGCAGGCTTATCGGATTTTTTTTCTTTTTCTGGGGGTTTATCAGCCATATGAATGGTACATGCGACTACGCTGCGATATGTTTTGCTGCTTCAACCGCCTTTCCTGCAGCGAAAAGTCGATCCTCGTGAAATGGGGCGGCCATGAATTGGATTCCCAAAGGAAGTTCTGCGCTGTCACGGACCACCGTACCTGATGGCACAGAAATCGCTGGAAGTCCTGCAATGTTTGCGGGTACGGTAAAAATATCCCCGAGATACATCTGTAGCGGATCAGTAATTTTTTCACCAATTTTATATGCAGGAGATGGCGCCGTCGGGGTGGCTATCACATCTACGCTTTGAAATGCATGGGCAAATTCATCGGCAATAAGTCGTCTCACTGCCACCGCTTTATTATAATACGCATCATAGTAACCGGCGGAGAGCACATACGTTCCCATCAGAATGCGGCGCCGTACTTCCTTGCCAAAACCCTCTCCGCGCGACTCGGCGTACACCTTGAGAAGCGTGTCTGCTTCTTTGCTGAATCCATAGCGGATACCATCATAGCGTGAAAGATTGGCGGAAACTTCTGCAGGCATAATGACATAGTAGACGGAAAGTGCGTACGGCAACGATGGAAGTTCGATTTTTTTTATCGTGTGTCCCGCATCCTTGAGTGATGCGATCGCATCACGGAAATTTTCGCGCACATCTGCATCGAGGCCCTCCATGTCAATGAACGATTCGGGAATACCAATTGTAAGTTTGTCTTTTTTTGAAAGTGTCGCTCGGAGTGGGTGGCCCATGGGTACCGAAGTGCTGTCATTACTATCGTATTTGGCAATCGCACGATAGAGCATTTCTGCATCCCCTACCGTCTTTGCAAATGGCCCTATCTGATCAAGTGACGACGCCATCGCCATGAGCCCGTAGCGTGACACCGCACCATATGTCGGCTTCATCCCTACAATTCCGCAAAAGGATGCCGGCTGACGAATAGAGCCGCCCGTATCCGAGCCAAATGATCCCAGTGCCCCGCCCATCGCCACGCTTGCAGCCGATCCTCCTGATGATCCGCCTGGGACCCGTGTTTGGTCAACAGGATTTTTGACCGGTCCATATACACAAGTTTCACTAGTGCTTCCCATAGCGAATTCGTCCATATTAGTGCGACCTATGATTACAGCGCCCGCTTCTTTGAGCTCGCGCACTACAGTGCCGTCGTACACCGCACGATGGTTCATCAGTATTTTTGAGCCGCTTGCAGAAATTTTCCCCTCCATAAGCATGTTGTCTTTGATGGCAAGGGGTATCCCCGTGAGTTCGCTACCTTGCCCTTTCTCAAGCAGTGCATCCGCGGCTTTTGCGCTAACGAGTGCGTCGTCAAAAAGTTCGGCATATGCGTTAATGTTCGTATTTTCAGATGTCGCACGCGCGAGCACCGCCTCGGTGAGTTCAGTTGCCGTATAGTCCTTCTTGCGAAGCGCCGCATGTGCATCTGCTATTGTCAGTGTTTTTGGATCGATAGTCATATTTACATAATCTGCCCTACTTTGACGTAGCCGTTTTCGACCTGAGGGGCATTCGCAAGGATGCCCTCGGTGAATTGGCCGCCTACATATGGGTCTTCATCGGCGCGGAGGGCATTGCGGAGTATTCCCGCCTTAGGTGTTGCATCCGCTTTGGTGACGACCTTTCCGAGCTCAGAAACGTATTCCAATATTGCATCAAGTTGCGGAACAAAAGCCTCTTTCTCTTCCTCAGAAACAGTGATTCGGGCCAATGTGGATAAATGCTCAATATCTTCTTTCTTCAACATACGATTTATCCTACAGCATTTTCAGGCTAGTTCAAAGTGGGTACATTGACAGGGCAAAACACTCGTACTACCCTCATGTCAGGACACAATTCAGACACACTCACAGAGGAGACGATGATGGGCGGATATAAGCACACTCGGTTATGGCTTACAGAAAATAAAAATAGAATAATCGTTTCAGTTGGATTGGTCAGTCAGACGGCATTAGAAGAAGCAAGACTTGATATTCTTATTAATCTCGTTTGGCCAGAAGCGCTTGTGTGTCCAGATCAGCAAGAGGTGATCATAAAAATGATTCGCTCAACACTTTTACCTGCCCGCCTCACAGTGGCTGAGGTATACCAAGAGGCACGTGCGATCGCGACATATCTCAATTCGATGACATGACCCTCCACCGCAGAACTTTCTGCGGTTTTTTTATTTGAGCATTTTGAGAAACTCCGTTTCATTCATGATTGTGACACCGAGCTGTGCTGCTTTATCCAGTTTCGCTCCCGCTTCCTCGCCTGCTACCACATAATCTGTCTCCTTTGAGACTCCGCCTGAGACATCACCACCGGCATCACGGATCAGTTGTTTTGCCTCATCGCGTGAAAGCGAGCGGAGTGTGCCCGTCAGCACAAAAGTCTTTCCCGTAAATGCTAATTTACTTCTAGTCGGTCCTTGTTCATCCTCTACGTGCACGTGTTTCAGGAGCCGCTTCACCATGGCCTTGTGGTCGGGGTTCCTCATCCATGAAACGAGTGATGCCGCAACAATATCCCCGACACCTTGCACACCTTGCAACTCTTCTTCTTTGGCGGCGAGCAGCGCATCGATAGTGCCAAACGCCCGTGCCAGATCATGTGCGGTTTCTTCGCCCACATGGCCGATCGAGAGAGCGGTAATAAAACGCGGGAGGGAAATGGTACGCCGCGAATTGATCGCAGCAAGAAGATTATCAACGGACTTTTCTCCCATGCGTGGAAGATTGAGCAAATCGCCCTTTTTGAGTGTGAAAAAATCATCAGGAGTGGAAACGAGTTCCGCTTTCATCAAAAGCTCGACATTCTTTGGTCCCAGGTGTTCAATATCAAACGCTTTACGAGAGGTGAAGTAGGCAAGTCTCCGTAATAGCTGGGTGAACGAATCTCGCGAAACACAGCGGTATGCAGCCTGACCCGGGATACGTTCAATAGCACCATCTCCCCCGCATGCGTCGACATGTGTCGGGAAAACAAACTTTTTTTCTTTGCCAGTACGCATTTCTTTCACCACAGAAACAATGTCAGGAATCACATCACCCGCCTTTTGCAACACAACGGTGTCCCCAATGCGCACATCAAGCCGTGCGATCTCGTCTTCGTTGTGCAGTGTTGCGCGCGACACTATTGTATCGAGCACAGACACAGGGCGGAGGTGCGCAACGGGCGTGAGGACTCCCGTACGCCCCACCTGAAGCACGATGTCTTCGACCACCGTGGTCACCTGCTCGGTTGGGAATTTAAGTGCAATTGCAAATCGTGGCCCTTTTCCGGTGTATCCGAGCGCCGTTTGGTATGCACGATCATTGACCTTCACCACCACACCATCAATCCAGTAATCCTCTTTATCCGCCTTCTTTTGCCATTTTCTCCAGTACGCAATCACCCCATCGATAGAAGAAAAAACTTCATGATGGGGATTCACTTTGAAACCGAGCTCGCGGAGTACATGAAGCGCCTCGTCTTGTGTTTTGGGGGGCGCGCGTTTAGTTTTTTCCATGTCCGCAAGTTCGTAGATAAAGGTATCAAGCTTACGTGCTGCTGCAACCCTGGGATTGAGCTGGCGAATGGAGCCGGCGGCACAATTGCGAGGATTCGCAAACGGAGCCTCCCCTTTTGCTTCGCGTTCCCGGTTGATGCGAAGCAGTTCTTTTGTGGAAAGCCACACTTCTCCTTCTGCGGTGACGTTAATTTGCTCTCGAAGCACGAGCGGCACTGACTCAATCGTACGCACGTTACTCGTTACATCTTCACCTACCGTTCCGTCACCGCGTGTCGCTGCGGTCACCAATACCCCCCTGGAATAGGTCAGCACAACCTTAAGACCGTCGATTTTTATTTCACAATCATAAGCGGGAGAAATTTTTTTTTCAAATGCGCTTTCGAGCATACGCTTCACCCGTGCATCAAACTCACGAATATCTTCTTCGGTGAATGCATCGCCGAGTGACCATTGCGGGATGCGATGTTTTACTTTTTTGAACTCTGGGAGTGGGGCGCCTGCGACGCGTTGCGTAGGCGAATCAGCGGTAATAAGCGACGGATACTGTGCCTCAAGTGTGACAAGCTCATTTTTCAGACTATCGAGAGCTTCCGGGGTCATCTCTTCCCTGTCGAGGACATGGTAGAGGTAACGGTGGTGCTCAATTGTTTTACGCAACAACGTTAAGCGTTCTATGACTTCTTTTGAGACAGTAATTTGGGGCTTTTTCTCCATAATGTGAGTATAACAAATATCCCCAAGACTTGGATGAGGGGCGCCAATGGGGGGCGTGTGAGCCAATCGATGAAATGCTATTGAATTGCCTGGATGGTGCGCTGGATTTTCCGCGGATTACTACTTACGCAGGTATTGTATCCATTAACGGTGATAATGGTCGAGATCTGATCTTTGACCACCT
>JAYTCK010000001.1:0-40966 GCA_043736515.1 bacterium | reverse complement strand
CATACTACAATACCAAGCGGCTGCATTTGGGGATTTCGCTCCAATCGCCAATACAATTAGTTACAAAGTGATTCCAAGCTATTGATTAGAATACGATTCACCCCTTCCAGCCTCTCAGGTATAATCAAACGCATAATCTAAACTAAATTTATGCTTCAACAACAAATCAAAGACCGGATCAAAGACGCGATGCGTGCTAGGGATGAATTACGCAAAGAAGTCCTTCGCGGAATCCTTGCTGCGTTTGTGAATGAACTCGTCGCACAACGCAAAATGCCGCAGGACACACTTCCAGACGAAGAGTGCTTGACGGTACTCAAGCGACTAGTAAAACAGCGCAAAGATTCGGCAGAACAATTTGAAAAAGGCAACCGTCCGGAGCTTGCAGAAAAGGAGAAAAAAGAGCTTGTGATCATTGAAGAGTTCCTACCCAAAGCAATGAGCCGCGAAGAAATCAAGGTAATCGCAATTGCAAAGAAGGAAGAACTTGGCATTGTCGATAAATCAAAAATTGGTCAATTCATCGGTGCCGTGATGAAGGAGTGCAGAGGTGCCGCAGATGGCAACGACGTCAAGGCGGTTATAGAAGAGCTACTTGCGTAATCCGCACATACACGATATAAAATATTCGGAAGACCTTAATTCACTTAGGAGTTTTTGTGCGAAAAGTAAAAGCAGGGCCGACGGTAAATGAAAAGCGTTTTCTTTTTGCAGGAGGCAATAAATCACTTCCCCGTGCCGAAGTGACCGTGGACGGGTATTTTTTTAGCTTTACTTGCGACAAGAATCTTACCCCCATTATTGTTACCGACACCCACGCACATCAGACTATCAAGGCAAAGGCGTATAGCGTAGCAGCTCAATTATTCAAAACACACAAACGCAATCAGCTTTCAAGCAAGTAAAAACAACGGGAGCCTATTTGACCGACAACGGAATCTGTAAGATTCCGTTTTTATATTGCGCAGCGTGAGAACTGTGTAATGCGCAGTCTTGGAGCTGCGTTGTGTCCAAGTGTGTGTGCTACGAATACATTCGCTAGACCAATGATGCGAAAAACAAACAGACGCACAAAGACGAATGTTGTCACTCAAAAATTTGGTTTAAAAAGATATTTTTTGTAAAACTTATTGATGATAGCCACCGCCTCGTCCGCAGTGTCGACTACCTGAAAGAGATCAAGATCTTCTTTGCTGATATTTTCTTCGTTGAGCATTGTTTCTTTAAACCAGACAAGGAGTCCATCCCAATATTTATGTCCAATCAGAACAATAGGAAATTGCGCAATTTTCATTGTTTGGATGAGTGTGAGCGCCTCTGAAAGCTCATCGAGGGTGCCAAATCCGCCCGGAAGAACGACGAAGCCTTGGGCATACCGCATAAACATCACCTTACGAACAAAAAAGTATTTAAATGACAGCAATTTATCCCGGTCAATGAACTTGTTGGGCTCTTGTTCAAACGGAAGATAAATATTAAGGCCGACAGATTTGCCCTTTGCGTCCATCGCTCCTTTATTTGCGGCCTCCATGATTCCCCCTCCACCTCCTGAAATAACTCCATACCCGCTCTTCGTGAGCTTAAAGGCGATCTCTTCAGCAAGTTTGTAATAGGGGTCACTCGGCTTGGTGCGTGCGGAACCAAAAATCGAAACACAGGGACCGATCTTATTCAGGCGTTCAAATCCTTCAACAAACTCAGACATGACTTTAAAAATATGCCAGGAGTCGGTCCCCTTCATTTCTCCACTCCACGTGTGCATTCCCGCACGCGCAAAAGCGCGTTTTATTTTTGCCTCATTGCGTTTTTGATACTGTTTTTCCATATAGTAACAGTATTCCTTGTGCATATATTTGCAAGCTTGCTATCCCTTAAAGTATTAGCAGTGCGCCCCCCAGAGTCTCAACAACAAAATCCGGTTGGCGAAGATTCGCCTCAAGCATATCAGGCGTGAGTGGAGTGCGGTCAATTCTGATGCATTTAACATGAGGAGTAACCATTTTCACATTATCGATATTTAAGGGCGCATCATCAATAAATGCGTGCTCCCACCCCGTGTCACCCATTCGCTCCAAGTAGTTTTTTGCTTCTTGACCCTTTGCTCCCTGCGTCATAATGATATCGTCAAAATATGAAACGAGGTTGGAGCCACGAACTTTCCGACGCTGAAGCGCAGTGTTCATGGCGAAGGTGAGGAGCACGAGACGATGTGTTTCTTTTGCACGTTTCAAGAATGGGATGGTGTCAGAATAGACCATCTCGGCAAAATCAGGAGCTTCTATTTTTCCCGCAGCGAGATCGAGCAAACGCGAAAAACGCTCGTCTCCGAGCCACTCATAAAATCGGTCCGTATCAAACAACGTGCGGTCGAAATCGAGAAACAATACGGGTTTATGCACGATCATTAAGTGATCATAGCAGAATGAGCTGCCTCATTAAAGTATAATTCCGCTACGGGAGTTCCACTGCTTCGGGGCGCCTCATACTTGGCAGCGTGAAGGTCAGGTCCGCCATTGAGAGCATCCGAGGTCTTGTGAGGATGAGCTTCGCCTCATTTTGTGCTACAGACTTAGATTCGAATTTGTATGCAGTCACCGCGAGTCGCTGCATATTTCTCTCTTCTTCTGCGAGAATATCGTAGACATGCATCACATTGCGAACATATCCGTAATTAGTTGCGTCGTACTGTGACAGCCACCGCCTGGCGCGTGTTGGGCCCATGTTATATGCAACCAGGGCATCCTCCGAGGTTTCAAATCCGTACCTATTCTCAAGTTGTTTTAAGTATTTTGTTCCAGCAAGGATATTTTGAAAAGGTTCATTGGGATTCTTGGCACCCATGGATTTTGCTGTAATGGGCATAAGCTGCATCAAGCCCTGTGCTCCAGCATGAGAAAGCGCATCCTTTCGGCCTTCGGACTCAATAACAATAACCGCAATAATCATCTTCTCGTCATAGTCATGAAGCATGGCGGCGATACTGACCATTTCTCCATAGTTATCCCTTGTTTTTTCAATGAGGTTTGAAGCACTTTCCTCAACATACGCTGATGCGGCAAATGCGAAAGCAGGCATTATCAATCCAAATATCGTAAGAGCAATAGCGAGTGTGTGGTGAAGGGGTCTCTGTGACCCCACCTGTTCACCAATATCTGTATCAAAATTCATAAAAGGATGATTGCAAGTTAATTCGAAGTAAAAGACATTCTGCTTTATCCACGTCGTCATTCCGTTGAAGAACAAATCAAGGCATTTGCTCCTCTCTCTCATTAGACGTAGTAATGGGTGACTCACATACCTTAGTTACATATTTTACCATAAAATATGGTATTAGTCAATACGAAAGTATGGGTTTTCAAGTACCCATCCATTGTACTTACCACTCATCATGTAGCAATCTCTGTACCCACAGACGTAAAATATGGCTAATCTAAAGCATGTTTTACGCATTTTTACAGTATCAATTTTTTCAGAACAATATATTTTCCCCAAATCAATTTTGACATGTTTATCTATATGTACTACAATTAGCCAATAAACATGATTTTTAAAGGGTAATTTGGATTCTTGTACTTTTTTGCTTCAGTTTATTGTTCAGCATGAGGCCCTAAAAATATACAATACGGCCTTAAATATAGCTATTTTAGGCACCCCAACTTGGTAAAATTTCAATAGTCATTACCCTCACATGGAACTTTTGAGCGACATCTTTGTGTATACATTCCTATTTCTCACCCTATATTTTGAGATTTTTTTGCTTGTCACCTATTTCGAGGAACGAAAGATGTTCAGTACAACCCTCCCCCGAATGCGCTGGTCGGGAAATTATCCTTCTGTAACTATTATTGTGCCCGCCTGGAACGAGAGCCGGACGATCGGCGGAACAGTCTCTTCCCTGTTAGATTTAGACTACCCAAAGGACAAATTGGCGATTTTTATTGTCGACGACGGCTCAACAGACAACACGCTTGAAGTAGCTCGTGGTTACGCTGAAAACCCACAAATTCGCGTATTTAGCAAGGAAAACGGCGGAAAGTACACTGCACTTAATCTGGGAATAAAGCATGCAAGCAGCGAACTAGTCGGTTGTCTTGATGCGGACTCTTTTGTAGACCAAAACGCATTGATGGAGATAATCCCCTATTTCGATAAAGCTGAGGTCATGGCGGTTACCCCTTCGGTGCAAATCCACAAACCCGGCAATGTTATCCAAAAAATGCAGGCGGCTGAATATATGATCGGGCAATTTACGAGAAAGCTCTTCAGTAGAATCAATGGCCTCTATGTCACTCCAGGGCCTTTTTCAATCTATCGCAAGAGTGTCTTTGGTGAGATCGGAGACTTCGTTCACGCATATAACACGGAGGACATGGAAATGGCGCTCCGCATGCAATCACATCGTATGAAGATAGAAAATGCGCATACAGCATTTGTATTCACCGTTGCACCCAACTCCCCCCGAGCGCTCTACAAGCAACGCGTAAGATGGGTATCGGGCTTCTTAAAAAATGCCTTTTTCAATTACCGCCACATGTTTTTAAATAAAAAATATGGAAATTTGGGCTTACTGACAATGCCATTTGCTTTCATTTCTATTTTTATTGCACTGTTCTTCTCTGCGGCATACGCACAAAATATTGTGAGCTTGCTCTATAAAAAATATTTGAAGTACTCTGCATTGGGTTTTGAGTTTAGTCCTGGATGGCCGACATTCAATTTCGATTGGTTTTCCCTCAATCTTGAATTTCGCATGCTTATTATTTATCTGATGATTACGTGTACCATCTTTTTTTTACTGGTTGGAACGCGTATGGTGCTGCGCGCAAATCCCTTCAATCGGGGATCGCTCTACTTTCTCCTCTTTTATGGACTTATTGCGCCTTTTTGGTTGGCGAAGTCATTGTATAATTTAATTACCACCAAGGAATCCCCCTGGCGCTAGAACGAATAATTTGGGCGTCCTGCTCGTCCTTCCTGCATCGGGTTTGGAAGACGTATATGAGATACGTCTTCTCAAACGCCGAAACAGTCCGGGACTTCGCAATACATCCCAAATTATTCGTTCTACCTATTCTGGTATTTTTTCTAAATCTCATGTAAAACATTCATATGCAACCACAACAAGAAGCACACTTGGGGAAATACACGCTTGTTTTTTTCATCACGATCACGCTTTGTGTGGTGGTGTATATTTTTGCGAACATTATTTATGATCAGCGGATCGCACAGATAAAAAATATAGAGGACAATATTAACCGAAATATTCTTGAGTCTGAAATACAGTATGCCCTGCTTGCAGATGTATCCTGCGACAACGAGGATACCGGGGGTAATTCGCTTCTTATTGATGAGTTAAATAGCCTCACGAGGCGACTCTCCTACATGGAAGAGCAGCGCGGGCTAGTTGATCCTGAAGTAGTAAGCTTGAAAAAATATTATTCTCTACTTCAAGTGAAGGATTATCTCCTTCTCAAAGAGCGCACAAAGCTGTGTGGAGAAAAGCCGCTTTCGATCCTGTATTTTTATTCCAACCAGGGAGACTGTGATGACTGTACAAAAATGGGCTACGTACTCACCTCCATGCGTGAAGATTACGATAAATTGCATATTTACGCCTTTGATTACAATCTGGAGCTTTCAGTGATCCAAACCCTTAAAGCGATTTACAAACTCGAGGATAACATGCCGGTCCTCATCATCAACCGCAAGCCCTACTATGGCTTTAAAAACCGAGGTGAGATCGAAGCACTCATCCCCGACCTCGTCCTCGTTCACGCGACAAGCACCAAATCAGTAGCTGCGGAATAAATAATAAAAAAACAGTCCAAATGACTGTTTTTTTGTTGCTGAATTCCTGTTACTTGAGCTGTTGTATAAAGCGAACTAAACCAAGGATTAAAAGAGACAGCCCGACAATCCACATGGGAATTGTAGTAATATAGAGCCATCCTCCTGACCAAAGCGCAACCAAATAACCAACTGCAAATAGTAGTATACCTCTGATAATCATTTTTTTGCGTCCATTTTTGTGTTTTCGACTTGAGGTAATGGATTCGATTTGCCCCGAAAATAGGTCCCAGTTTTTGTCCCCGTTTTCGTTTTCCTGTTTTCAATTATGAGCTATTCAATAGGGGGTTGGTAATAATTTTAATGAGCCATAACGACATATTTGCCATTAAACCTAAAAAGCTTATACTTTTTATATATGTCCATATTTGCTTCAGCTGGTTCATCTCATGAGTCTGATTCGTTCACGGCAGGCGCTACTGCATCGCGCATAGCTAGGGAGGGATTGAAGGATGCCACACCTTCATTTGGTTTTGTGTTCGCATCGACAAAGTTTGATCAGCAAGAAATGTTGCGCGGAGTGTACTCAATAGCACCCGATGTCACATTTATCGGCTGCTCATCTGCGGGAGAAATTACCAATAGCGGCCCCCTTAAGGACCCGTCAGTTGTGGTGATGATGGTGGCTGGAGGAGATGCGCTTTCGTTTGCCCCGGGAATCGGTACGAATATAAAAGCCGGAGAGTTTAATGCGGGGGCAGCACTCGCAAACTCCATACTTGCAAGAGCCGGGGAAGCACCACTTACGGGGTGTATCATGTTTTCAGACGGTCTTGCCGGCAATGGCGCAGAAATTGTGCGCGGCGCCCTGAGTGTGCTTGGCGACGACTTTCCGCTAGTCGGGGGTTCAGCAGGTGATGATTTTGAATTCAAGAAAACATATCAGTACTGGAATGGAAAGCCACATACAGGAGACACTGTCGGCGTCGGTCTTTCTGGGGACTTCGTATTCGGTGTCGGCGTGAAGCATGGCTGGGGAGTACTTGGGCGTCCCGCAAAAGTAACAAAATCAGAGAATAGCGTTGTATACGAGATTGATGGCAAGCCCGCGTTTGAGCACTATGAAAAATATTTCGGGGCACAGAGGGCGAAGCAGTTGCGGGAGGGGAACCTTGCCCAGTTTGCAGTATTGTACCCGCTCGGTATCAAATCGAAAGAAACTGATGACTATCTATTACGTGCACCATTTTCTGTAGATGCAAATGGTGCCATTACGTGTACTTCAGAGATTCCCGAAGGCTCAGAGGTGCGCATCATGATGGGTACACGCAAGAGCGCAATAGACATGGCCCGTACTGCGGCAAAGCAGGCACTCGCTGCCCTTGGTGACAAAAAACCCAAAGCAATTTTTATTTTTAATTGTATTGCACGTCGCAGACTACTGGGCGATGACGGTGGGCTTGAAATTGCCGCAATCCAAGATGTGCTTGGCAAGGACGTCCCGCTTGTCGGACTCTATACTTATGGCGAACAAGCACCGCTTGACGGCATCGTGCGACACATGGAACGGTGCAATAACGTCTTTCACAATGAAACGGTCGTCATTTACGCCATAGGAGAGTAATTAAACGCAGTGCACTGAAACATACAGACTTCTTCAGTGGCTGGAAGTCCCTAATGGGTTCATCTCCTATGGCTTTTCAACCTTGAAATGATCATCGGCGTCTTCCTTGCTACACCTTATCATAAAACATATTCTGCACTGGCTGCTTTTGAGAAAATATCATGGCCACGTGAAGCTAATCAATGGGACTTATACCCATTTCCGAATCCTCCACGAAAGTGCTACGGAGCACTTTCTCATTTACGCTCAACAAAATAACCGCCTAAAGCGGTATTTTGTACGAGCTGGGAGACTAGGAATCGAACCTAGATAAATACCTTCAAAGGGTACTGTCCTACCGTTAGACGATCTCCCAATATTTAATTTTTTGTAATACCCAGCACCCAACCATTAATGCGCCTATTCAGGTTCGTGCTTCTTGCAACTGAAACTCGTGCCTGCCCGTAGTACCCGTTTCCTGTATTTTTTCGAAAAGACTTACTTGAACCTTTTTTAAAGTAAACCTTTTCGAACTTATTTATACGCAATTTTAACGATTTTGACCAGTGCTCCTGAATTTCTTTTACCCTGTGAATCGCAGTGTCATGCAAGTATAATGAAAACAATATATCATCATCAGGAATCCCAATTGCCTTAAGCCATTTTAGAAAAACATGAATCATCAATACGTCAGAATTTGAAAAGATAACACGTTCTGAGGGATTATGTATTTTTTGTTTTGATCCTT
This sequence comes from bacterium, assembly GCA_043736515.1. Taxonomy (GTDB): domain Bacteria; phylum Patescibacteriota; class Minisyncoccia; order Phycocordibacterales; family UBA6899; genus MHLP01. The sequence goes on along the minus strand of JAYTCK010000001.1, from coordinate 32,828 downwards.
CGGCCCAATAAAGCACTGTGCCGATAAGAAAAAGTTCGCGTTGCGAAATATTCCCTATTTCATCTATGGCCGCGGATTCAATTTGCTGAGTCTTTTCAAGTCGTTGATTTCTTTTTGCTTCACCACCCCTTTTTACGGCCGCAAGTCTTTTTTCTGTAAGCCTTTGTTTTTGAGGCACCGACAATCCGACATCCCGAAGCCACAACGCAAGAGTTGATTTTGCTACGGGAATAGTTTTTAGAATTTCTGAATATGATTTCCCGTCCCTTCTTAGGAGTATTGCCTTTTCTTTGAGCTGGTTATTGAACATACATACATGGTATCATAACATACTGTATTAGTTCAATAATATCAATACGGGTTCAAGTGTTACCTAAATTCTTGACATGATGTTGCAAACATGATAACATGGTTTGGCTACAAGAGCAAGAAACAAGGTCGTGCGTTTCTCGAGCAATAAATATTTAAAAATGACTGGAACAATAAAGACAATGATGGAAAAGCGTTTTGGATTCATCTCTCGCGAGGGAGAGACCAAGGATCTTTTCTTTCATAGCAACTCTCTCGTTGGTGTAGCTTGGGAAGAACTCAAGGAGGGCGACACAGTGTCGTTCGAAATCGAACAGAGCGAGAAGGGACCCAACGCAGTAAACGTGACACGCGCGTAATTGCATTGGATTTTTTATAAAATCACCCCACGTGCAAACGATGGGGTGATTTTATTTGCGCCGTCTCCCCTGTTTGATGTGCGCATGATCATTCCAGCTTATGAGGCGCCACCGTTTCTCATCTCGCAGAAATTCGCACGTGGTGATTCCGCCATTCGCAATACGCATGTTGTCTCTGAAGTGGCGATGCGCGGATGGTGAAATCGTTTCAGGAAGAAGTATGTGCGCCACAATGTAGAACATAAGATGAGAATGGGTTATGACAATCATATCCTCAAACGGCAGCTCTTCAAGAAATTTGAGCGCTTCCTTCGCTCTCTGTTTCGCATCATAGAAATTTTCCTCATCAGAGAGATGCCAATCGGGCTCATGCTCATGAAGATCCTTAAGCTCGTGTGCGCGTCTACTTTCTTCACCGTGAATGGGAAGTCCAACCAGTTCGCTTGGCTGTTTTAATTCACTGAAGAGCAGTGTGGATGTTGCATTGGTCCCTAGTGCGTCTTGGATATGCGCTGCCGTTTGTTGAGCACGGAGATAGTTGCTCGAAAAAATTACTTCTGCGGGTATGCGTTTTGTGCGTTTGGCGAGTGCCTTGGCTTCCTCGATGCCTCTCTTTGACAGCGGCTCCTCTGGGCCCTGTCTGATCATTTTAATATTTCCCTCACTTTCACCATGCCGTATAAAATGCACATGCATAACGATTGAATTATTAGCACGCTAATATTCGAACTCGCTGCAACTAATATAAAATTTTCACCTCAAGGAACTTAGGTTTTTTAGCCTAATACAAAGTCCTGTAGCAGCCTTGTGTCCGATCAAGTGTACTCCGAGTACATTTGCCGGACCGAGGTTGGGAAGGACGAGTAGTAGGCAAAAAGCGTAAGTTCCTTAAGCTTGCTCGCTTTTTAGTGCGCGGATTAATGCAAGCTCAAGTGGAAGTGATGCAATAGCGCTATGCCCGATATCGCGGGATGCGCCAAGAAACTGGGATAGTATGTGCGAATTGATACGCTTTTTGTCCGATGTTGCGAGTGTTTTGAGAAATTCGAGATCATCGGGAGTAAATTCACCCTTGAGCACTGCTTCCGATGTGGGAGCGTAACGCAAGAGAAGTACTGCTCGAAGCTTTTGGAGCAGCATTTTGAGATATACCTTCATTTCAACGTGGTTATCGTCAGCCTTTTGAAATGAGAGCAGTCCTTCCGCAATATCGTCATTCTCTACGGCACGAAGCACGCTATTAATGAGGTCATGTGTGGGCGCCCCAACAATGCGGGCAACGGTGTCCACATCAAGTTTTTTTCCTTGTGACGAAATCAGCACCTTTTCTAGTACCGAGAGTGTATCTCGATATGAGCCATCTCCAAACATTGCTATGATGTCGGCGGAGGGCGCATCGAGTTTCACTTTCTCCTTTGCGGCAATCTCAATAGTAAAAGTCTTAAGTTCGACATGTGTGGGCTGACGAAAAACAAAACTCTGGCAGCGCGAGATGATTGTTTCGGGTACCTTTTCACGGTCAGTTGTCGCAAGTATAAAGACAACATGCTCGGGGGGTTCTTCAAGGGTCTTCAAGAGTGCGTTAAATGCCTCCTTGGTAAGCATGTGCACCTCATCAATGATGTATACCTTATAGGGCGATTCAAATGGCATCGTGGCAACCGCCTCACGAAGCAAGCGCACATCATCAATTCCGCGATTTGATGCGGCGTCCATTTCATAAAGATCGGTTGGGGTTGCACCTATCGCCCCCGCAAAAAGGCGCGCAATGGTTGTTTTGCCTGTCCCACGCCCACCTGAAAAGAGATATGCATGGGAGATATTCTTGCTTTTAACAGACTGTTTGAGAATGCGAAGAATATCGTCCTGCCCGCACACTTCATCAAAAGCTTGGGGGCGGTATTTGCGGTACAGTGCTATCTCTGACATAAACTCAGTATACCACTAGAATGTGTATGAAAGAAAAAACGGCTGTTTTAAGCCGTTTTTTCTGAAACTACCTCATCTCCACAGAGTGACATGTCACCGTGGGTCGGGACACACAATTCTTCTAATGCTTCATTTTTGGTATTCTCGTCTTTATGATGACAGCAATCCTTAAGCTCCTTGCCACATGGGCACTTGCCCGCATCATCAAGCACAACGCCTCCGGCAGGCGTAGGACACATTTCATCCGAAATCACGTTGTTTTTGCCGCCGGCACATTTACAATTTCCTCCACAGCTCATAGTGATGACGTATTATGGATAAGAAATTGAGTATACCGTATTACCGCTTTTTTGCTACTGCTTTTTTCTTCGCGGGAGACACGGCCTTCTTTGCAGTCTTCTTTACAGACTTGACTGATTTTTTAGCCACACTCACAACTTTCTTGGCTGCTCCTCCGCTTTTCTTTGCAACACGAGAAAGTTCTTTCTCAACATTCTTCCAGTTAGTCTTGAGTTCGGCAGCCGCAGCGCGAACATCTCTTTCATCAACTGACTTAAGGCGCTCATATGCCTTTGCAGATTCATCAACAATAATACGAAACGCACGTTCATCAAACTTCTTTAATTTCTTTGCTTTCTTCACCACATCAGTTTTCAAATCCCCGGCCCACTTTGCGGCCTTTTTGCGATGGGCGTCACCCTTTGGTGACCCGTAAAAATAATATCCTGCGCCTGCAGCTGCTGCAGCGAGTCCTAATCCCACACCCACAGCGACTGACTTATTCTTTTTACTGAGCTTAACCATAAAAAATTTATTACTGATAACTGAAACTATATTATAACGTATCACACAGCAACTTCATATGAAGCCTACTCGGGATTCTTGGCTGTTTTTTTTCTTTTTGTCCTTCTTCCAGCAAAATTCATGAAAAAATCAAAAAAATGCTTTACTTTCATCCCCTCTCCGGCAATTTTTTGGCGTAAAAGTGTGACATCCTCGCGTATGTGGTCGCTCTCTTCTGAGACATTGTGCGCAACATGGTCTACGCTCTTTAATATTTTGATAATGTAATAAAGGGCAATTACAATCAGGACTCCGAGAATTATAACCACGGCGGTCGTTGTGAAAAAAAAGATGTCCATCTTTAATAAATCAGTCATAGATACATATGATTATACAATATGGGATGCTTATTGCAAAAACTGTCGTATCGTCTTTTCTACCTCGTCAGCATTCTCTGCTTCCATAAGTTTTACGCGAAGTTCTTTGGCTCCATCAAAACCATTTACATACGCTTTGTAATGTTTTTTCATCACCGCAAAGTTTTTCACATCCCCAAGTAATTCTTCATAGAGGCGCGTGTGCTCAAGCATAACGTCGAACCGCTCCTTGAGTGCCTCGGGCTGGCCTAAGGCCGTGGTTTGAGAAAAAAGCCATGGATTACCGAAGATGGCGCGACCAAGCATGACCCCGTCTGCTCCTGTCTCAATTGCCTTTTGGCGAGCATCTTTAAGATCCTTTACGTCTCCATTTCCGATAATAAGGGTGCCTGGGGAGATTTCATTCTTAATTTCTACGGCACGCTGTACATGTTGCCATCTAGCCGGGACAAGCGACATTTCTTTGCGGGTCCGTGCGTGTATAGTCACAGCAGCAAGTCCGGTTTCCAAAAGCGCGGGGAGCCACTCATCAAGTTCTACTTTATTGAATCCTACGCGAGTTTTGACTGATACGGGAAGTCCTTTTCCACCTTCCTTGGTTGCCTCGATGACTGCCTTGGCAAGCGCCGGATCCTTCATCATTGCTGCTCCACCGCCCTGCTTTTCGACATTACGATCAGGACAACCCATATTAATATCGATACCATCAAAACCAAGGTCGGCAATCATTGTCGCAACCTTAAAGAAATTATCAGGCTTGGAGCCAAAAATTTGGGCCACGATCGGTCGCTCTTTTTCGGTATAGATAAAGTCGTAGAGGAGTGCGTCACGTCCCGGCGAACAAAGTCCGTCCACAGAAACAAACTCTGTCCACATGACATCCGGCTTCGCGTATGTTGCGATAAGGCGCCGAAATGCAGCGTCCGTAACATCTGCCATGGGCGCCAGGCAATAAAATGGTTTTGGTAAAGTATTCCAAAATGAGTGGGTTGACATAGTGAGAGATATACTACAGCATTGATTTTAGGTCAACCATAATAGGGAAATCTCATGCTTGGTTTTGTGCTACTTTTTGTTGCACTGTTCATTGTTATCCTTGTCCATGAATTTGGACATCTTGTCGCAATGCGTCGCGTTGGAATGGAGGTCGACACGCTCGCTGTTGGTGTCCGCTGGGGGCCACACATCAAGATCGAGAGCGAGTTTCTGCGCCGCTATGCAGGACCAAAGTTCACGTTGGTCCTTTCCCCGCTTATCCTCGTCGGCTATGTGAGACCGAGTGATCCGGAGCATGAGGAGAAACTTCGCGATGACGAGAAGGCTCTCGTATATGGTGGAGGCGTTATCGCCAACATCCTTCTTGCCGTCTTCATTTTGGGCATAGTCACCGCAGTAACGGTATGGAAGAACAGTGGGAGTATCATTGCCCCAAACCTTCCGCTTGTTGGCGGGATGCACACGTGGGCGATCATTCCTATGCTTTTCCTCTTTGCGTTCTTGCTTCTCTATTTTGCGCGGTTCGTCTGCAAATTCATCTTTCCGATCATTGGCGTTCTCGTGTTTGCGCTTGTGGTATATGTTTTTATGGAGATATCCCTAAATGCTGATATGCTTGCCCGTGGCGGTTTCATCGAGCTTGCTACTCAAACGGAAAATGCTGGGCAGCGAGGAGATTTTTGGATGTATGTTGCCTATATTTCTGTTATTGTTGGACTTGGCAATCTCCTTCCACTTTATCCGCTCGATGGCGGACATCTCGGAATGATCCATGTCCGACGGTTTGTGCCGAGATTCGAACCCTATTACCGGCGGCTTGGCATGGTTTGTGTCATCTTTCTGCTGGTGTTTCAGTTCGTTCCCGATCTTTACAGACTTTCAATTTGAAAGATCAGCCGCTCATTCCGAGTGGCTTTTTTTTATCCCTGGATTGTAGGTATTTCGGTTGCCACTTGCGCAGGGAGCTCGGGGAAATCCTCCCGGGTGAATTCCAGAGTGGAGCCTTGGCTCAATTTGCCGGCAATAATCTTTTCGGCAACTTTTTGTTCAACTATTTCTTGTACAGCGCGCTGCATGGGGCGGGCACCAAAGTCAGGGTCAACGCCGTGCGCAAGCATGGCTTCGATTAATACGTCGTTGATCACCAAATTAATACTCTTTTCCCGAAGACGCTTCTGTAATTTTTTGAGCATTAATTCTGCTATCACTTTGTACTCAGGAAGCGTGAGTGGATGGAAGAGAATAATTCCATCAAAACGATTAAACAATTCCGGTTTTAATTTGCCCGCAGCAATAATGTCATCGATGATTTCTTTCTTGACCACTTCAAGATCTTTTCCTTCATGAATAGCATCACGAATATTCTTTGATCCGGCGTTTGATGTTGCAATAAAAATTGTATTGCGCGCGTTTGATTTCTTGCCCTGTGCATCATGGAAAATACCTTCATCAAGAATCTGGAGGAAAAGGTCCAGCGTCTTCGGGTTTGTTTTCTCAAACTCATCAAGCAAGATTACTCCGTAAGGCTGTTCGCGAAGCATGACCGGCAACACGCCCGGAGTACCGTCCATTGATCCAATCATACGATTGAGCCCGTCTTCACCTTGAAACTCGCTCATGTCGATACGTCCCATCGCATTTTCATTTCCAAAAAATACCGAGGCGAGTGCCTTTGCTGTTTCTGTTTTACCCACACCCGTTGGGCCGAGGAAGAGAAAGGTTCCAATAGGGCGATTGAGGCTCCGCACTCCGGCACGCGAGCGGCGCATTGCATTTGCAATGGCAATAAGCGCTTTTTCTTGACCAACAACCTGGCCCTTCATTAACTCCTCAAGGTGCACCAGTCGCTCTCGCTCATCTTCGCTGATATTACCGACCGGAATGTTTGTTTTCAAATGAATGAAGTCGAGTACATCACTTTTTTGTACAAAAACGTTTCCTTTTGCAGCCATGGCTCCTGTGAGTTCAACAAGTATATCAATTCCCTTGTCGGGCATGATTGCATCGGAAAAATAATTCTCCGCACTTTTGACGATCTCGGTAATTGCGGGGTACGTATAATATATATGGTTCCTGCGCTCAGACACTTCGGCAACCTCTTCGAGGATGCGGACAAGCGCCTCATTGCCTGGTTCGGTCAACATCACTTTTTCAAAGCGCTGCATGATCGCATGATTGGGCTCAATAAATTGATGAAATCGCGCATTGTCCGCAGTGGCAATGACCTGTAAGTCGCTTTGTACAAGGTAAGGGTCAATAAGTGAGGTCACGTCGACATCGAGCGTAGATCCGCTATGAATAAATCCGGGAAGGTCTTCGATCACTAAAATAATGTTGCCCGATGCGGTGGCGTCGTTGAAGAGCCTGATAATGCCTGTTTCAAGTTCCTGCTTCGTTTTCATGCTGGAAATAAAGAGGTTTGTGTCGAGGGCCATTACGCGTTTGTGCTGAAGAGCAGGATGAGTGTAGCCATTCATAATGTCACGCGCAAAGTCGAGAATAACATCCATTTTTCCTGCACCTTCTTCGCCCACCAATAAGGCATTTGCTTCTTTTTGGCGTGAAAGCACATTCTCGAGTTGGGTGATCTGTTCGTTGCCATATACAAATCGAAAGTTAGAACCTCCGCTGATTGCTTCGCGTGAAAGGTCGCGACCATACTTACTCAGCATATACGCAGAGCCGTAGGCAAAGTCCGCACCAAATGATGGGGCTTGCCCCAGCGCAACTTTGCCCCAAAAACGTGCTTTCTGTTTGCGTTTTTTGATGTCGCGCTCCACCCATTCTGCAGCACCAGAAAGTTCACGATCACGAATTCCGAGCGTAAAGAGAAATTGATAAAAGTCCTGATCATTTTCTACCAGCGCAATAGCAAGGTCCCGCAAAGTAAAGACGTCATGAAGCTGCGATTCACGATCTCTGTAGTTAATGACTGTTGTGCGTGATTTAAGATATTTTGCGATTACCTCATCGGAAATTCCGCAGCGCCGGAGGATAATACGGCCATGACGAGAAGTGCTAAAACTTTTCAGCAAATCTCCGTGAGGCACATCATAATATATTTCACAGACTTCATAATTCGGTGTCGTGTAGGGTGTTTGTGCACCATTTTTGCCACGCTCCAGCATCGCTTCGACATAATAATAGTACGAACGATGATAGAATTGGAGCATTTTCAAACACAGCCACACGGCAAGTGCGAGCAGGAAAGTGCCGTTGGCCTTTGGGGTGTCGGGATCGAGCGGAATGGCCGTAGAGGAAACCCATGGTACGAAATTAGGCAAAGAAACACCCTCAGGTATTTCAATCTTTTTTATTTCTGACAGTTTGGTCGCCGTTTGGGAAATTGATACTGGAACTTTTTTCCTCTTTAATCCATCCTTGAACTTTTCTTGTACAAACGGGGCGATTGTAGCACCTATATACAGGAGGATAATAGTACCCATAGCAACTGAGATCCACCCCCGAAGCCGTTCAGGAAATACGCGTTGCAACACAATTGCCTTGTGAAAGCGATAATTCGTATCCCTAAAAAATGTATTATCGTCAAACATAATATCAGGAGATTAAAAGTCTGAGTCCACTCACAAAAAAATGGGCGATGAATACGGGAAGTGGAATCCAGAGCGCAAAAAACACTAATCCACCGAAGAAAATAAATATGAAAGCAATAAAGGCGATAACGAGGAGTGAGGCCCTGACCATAAACCCGACCACACGCATTATTAAATTCACCAGCATGTTGCCGAAATATTCTTCCGGATCTTTGAAGATACTCACTTTCTTTTCCTCGAGTCGTTTCCAGGGAGAAAAAAGTGTTTTTACTACATCCTTTACGGAAAACACATGAAAAACAAACCAGACATAATTCCACCACATATGGAGGATGTCTGAGAGTGCGACACTGTAGTGCCACACAAGATAATCCCTAAATACCGAAAAGATACGCATATAATAAGTATAGCAGAAAACAGGAACTATTCTCCAATATTGCTTTTACTTTATTCCCTATTTATAGAAAATTTTGTCACCAAAGCGCAGGTCAATACTCTGTAGCTCTTTCTTCTTTTTTTCGTCTAAGGTTTGGAGTGAGTTAAGGACAAGTGAAAGATTGTCGGTACTTTTTTGCGGGTCCTTTTCACTTGACCAAAGGATATCCCAGGGAAGCGATGTGTTGATACGAAAGTCATTGTTGCCAAGAATCGTTACCGTGTGCGGATGAAGATCAATAGCGGCAAGCGAGGCGAGGAATTGTTGAATGTGGGCATACTCCTTCTTGGGTAAAATATGTGTACGGAGTGATTGTGCAGTGCTTGAAGAAACAAAGGTCATATATGGGTAGCCACTCCAATTAGCAGCCTCAGCAAAAATGTAACCCTGATCGTCGGCGTAATAACAATGCACAGATTGGTCTCCCGAAGTGACTTGGGTGTCTAGGCTGGTGGATGTAGCTTCAGGTATAGCAATCGTAAAAACCCGAGTATCGGGTGACTGACAGAAAAGTGCAGCAACATTGTGCTCACGAACCGTGATACGCAAATTATGTCGCGAATCAAATGAGAGATAGACAGAGGCAATGCGTGGGTCAAGCGCACTGATCTCACTCTGAATTTTTTCACGCGGATAAAGCAGCATGTTGTTGCGATGTACTCGTGACAAAAATTGCGATGAAAGCGCCTCGCCCGTGACTTTAATGATGTCGTCCTTCCCTACTGCGTGAAGCCCCTCTATGACTACATCAGTAACATGAAATGCTGGGCGATATGAAAGCCAGGACATAAAAGCAAATAGCGCATAAGAAAGCAGCATAACCTGTGCTGTACGCTCAAAAAAAATATCAATTTGTCGTCCGCGCGCACGTTCTGATTTTAATGTCTTGCGCCCTATCATCACTACAGTGTAAAGCCTTGGACAAAAAAAACAAAGCCACTCTGAGACGGAGATCGCCTTAGAAACCAATCACGGATTTTCCCATGAAGGGCTGGAGCACTTCAGGAACACGAATCGTCCCGTCTTCGTTTTGATAGTTTTCAACGATAGCCGTGAGTACGCGGGGTGTGGCGATTGCGGTGTTGTTGAGCGAGTGCACAAAACGCGTCTTGCCATCATCGTCCTTATATCGCGTATTCAATCGTCGTGCCTGAAAGTCGTGAAAGTATGAAGACGAATGGGTTTCGCGATACTTCCCTTCTGATGGCACCCAAGCTTCGATGTCGTATTTCTTGACTTGCCCCAAACCAAGATCGCCGCCGCAATTAACGACAACGTGGTACGGGAGACCGAGTCCGAGAAGAAGCTCTTCCGCGTTTTTTGTAAGTTCCTCATGCAGCATGACTGTTGTTTCGTGGTTTGCTTCACAAAGCACTACTTGCTCGAATTTGAAAAACTCATGTACGCGAATAAGCCCCTTCGTATCTTTGCCGTGCGCACCTATCTCACGCCGAAAGCACGGGGAGAAAGCGATATATTTTTTTGGAAGTTCTGCTTTCGCAAGTGTCTCGTCCATGTGATAGCCCATTGTCGCAACTTCCCCGGTACCTGCGAGATACTCACCGTCTTGTGTCTTATAAAGGTCGTCCTCGCTTTGCGGTAAATAACCTGTCCCAAGAAACGCTTCGCGGCGCACCATTGATGGAACGCGCATCGGAATAAAACCTTTTTTAACCATTAACTGCAGCGTGTATGTCCAAATTGCATATTCCAGCATCGCGCCGTCTCCTTTCAAAAAATATCCGCGAAAGCCAGCAACTTTTGTACCGCGATCAAAATCAGCCATGTCATGCATGAGCATGAGCTCGACATGACTTTTGGGTGTAAAAGCAAATTGAGGGACTTCGCCTACTTTCCGCACTTCAACATTCTGTTCATCGCCCGCACCTTCAGGGACCGACACATCGGGAACATTAGGGACGAGAAGCATGAGTGTCCGCCACGTTTCCATTGTGACCTTGAGCTCATCCTCTTTTGCGGCCATCGACTCTTTAAATGCCTTCATCTGGTCGATCATACTCTGGCGCTCGGCTTGATCTGTAGCCCGGGCAATCTTTTCAGTAAACGTGTTTTGCTCGGCGCGCATTCCTTCAACGAGGGTTAAAAGGGTGGTGCGTTTTTCCTCTGCTGAAAACAGCTCGTCAACATTAAAATCAAGGTGCTTCTTGCGTACCGCCTCCCGGATCAGATCGGGGTTTTCTCTAATGAATTTGATATCTAACATAGTGAGCATATGATAGCAAAATAGGATACAATACGCCAAATAATCGTATGCCTTACGAAATTAAAAAACTTAGACAAGAAGAAATTCCACCTCAATTACGGGAGATTCCCCAACCCCCCAAGGAGCTTTGGGTGGCAGGTACGCTACCCGAAGCAGAAACAATCCTGCTTACCGTCGTGGGTGCGCGCAAGCACTCACCATACGGACGTGAGGCATGCGAGGAGATAATTTCAGGATTGCGCGGATACGATATCGCAATCGTTTCAGGGCTTGCGCTTGGCATTGATGCTATCGCCCACGAAGCCGCGATGCGAGCGGGCCTCCCCACAATAGCGGTACCGGGGAGTGGGCTAGATAAAAGCGTGCTGTATCCCCGTTCAAACGTGCAACTTGCGGAACGTATTATAGAGGGGGGTGGAGCACTACTTTCTGAATTTGAGCCTAACTTTCATGCGACAAACTGGAGCTTCCCCCAGCGCAACCGTATTATGGCCGGCCTTGCACAAGCAACACTAATTATAGAGGCAGAGGAGAAATCAGGCACCCTTATTACATCGCGGCTTGCGACTGACTATAATAGAGACGTATTTGCTGTTCCGGGGAGTATTTTTTCCTCACTCTCTCGCGGACCAAATAAGCTGATCACACTCGGCGCAACCCCTATTTCCTCGTCCGAGGATGTGCTCAAGGCCTTGGGATTTACTGTCGAGGAGAACACAGAGATGCAAATGGAACTCGATTTTTCGAGCTTGGGTGATGATGAACGTGAGGTCATGGAGGCGCTTACCTCAACTAAATACCGTGAGGTTCTTATTGAAGAACTCGAGCTTCCGGTAAGCGAAGGAAATATCCTCCTTATGAAAATGGAAATAGCCGGCCTCATCAAAGAGACTCCCGAGGGAATTCGTAGAATATAGTGATACCATTACGACAAGCTTGACATTATATGTTATATGTGATAAACTATTTACGTTCTTCAACCAGGAGTAAGTTATGCGTATTTGGCTAATCGTTGTTGTCGTGGCATCAGCATCTGCACTGATCATCGCCGCATTCGAATCGGCTGAGCTCAATGTAATAAACTGTCCGGTAACGCACCGGGTTTGCGTCTAACAACATCACCGGTCTTTGACCACAGGAGCAACAACACTGTTGCTCCTTTTTTTTATTCACCATTGAATAAAATATTTCCTTATTTACATGTTCACTGTGAATAAGAACTTGCATAAAAAAATTGCACGTGGTACTTGTGATAAACAATGCCAACTGCAGCAAAGAAAAAAACGCTTGTCATCGTCGAGTCGCCGGCCAAGGCAAAGACGATCGAGAAATATCTGGGAAGTGACTATATAGTACGTGCCTCAGTGGGACATGTCCGCGACCTTCCTAAGTCAAACAAGACCGCAATAGATATTGAGGCTGGTTTTGTGCCCAACTATGAAGTTGCCGTGGGCAAAGACAAGGTGCTCAAAGAGCTCAAAGAACTTGCCGGTAAATCAGGTGAAGTGTTACTTGCAACAGACCCCGACCGTGAAGGCGAGGCTATTGCGTGGCACATCGCTGACGCGCTGGGACTTAAAAATGCGAAACGTATTGTTTTCCATGAAATTACTGAGACTGCGGTGAACGAGGCGAAGGCCCATCCCCGTCCGATCGATATGAACCTTAAAAGCGCGCAAGAGGCACGACGTGTGCTTGATCGCTTGGTGGGATATGATCTTTCGGGACTTATCTGGAAAAAAGTGCGCTACGGCCTTTCGGCTGGACGTGTTCAATCCCCTGCGCTTCGTATAATAATGGAGCGCGAACGTGAAATCCGGGCGTTTATTCCTGAAACTTTTTGGAGACTAAGTGCAAAAGTACGCACCCCAAAAAAGGATGAATTCGAACTTATGTGCAGCGAAGAGCCGCGCGATAAGGCGGTTGTTGATCATATTCTCAAAAGTGGAAATAAAAATAAATGGTCAGTACTGGACGTAAAAGAAAGCGAGGCGTCTCGTGCACCAAAAGCACCATTCACCACTTCAACGCTCCAACAAGCAGCGAGCACCCGCCTGGGTCTCTCCCCTTCAAATACGATGCGCATTGCACAGAAACTCTACGAGGCTGGGCATATTACGTATATGCGTACCGATAGCACTAATCTTGCAGCACAGGCGGTAAGCGAGATACTCGGTGTTATTAAAAAAACTTACGGCGAAGAGTCCGCCCTAGCACGCACATATAAGACAAAGAGCAAGAACGCACAGGAGGCGCACGAAGCTATCAGGCCAACAAGTGCAGCGAAAAAAACTGCTGGCGCGACTCCCGAACAGCAAAAGCTCTATAAATTGATCTGGGCAAGAGCAGTCGCATCACAAATGAAAGATGCGGTGATGCTCCGCACAAAGATCATTGCAAATATCGACCTGTCTGCGCAGGCAGGTAGTGGTGGAAAACCAATCCCCGATTTTCATGCAAACGGTTCTCGTCTCCTCTCTCCGGGCTGGCTACAAGCTGACCCAGATGCACAAGGTGAGGAAGTCATGCTTCCCAAGGTGGCAAAGGGAGATAAACTTGATCTTATTCACGTAAGTGCCGAAGAAAGGCAAACAGAGCCGCCCGGACGTTATACGGAAGCAGGACTTGTGAAGGAGCTTGAAAAACGCGATATCGGCCGACCGTCTACATATGCCTCTATTATTAAAACAATTACCGACCGCGGTTATGTGACCAAAGAAGGCAAGACACTCACTCCGACTGATACAGGAGACGTGGTGAGTTCATTCTTGGAAAAATATTTTGCTTCATACATTAGCGACACCTTCACTGCAGAAATGGAGCAAAAGCTTGATGATATCGCGGAGGGTAAGCGTGCATATGCAAAAACTCTCAAGGAATTTTATGTACCATTTCTTAAAGAAGTAAAAGCGAAAGACAAGGAGGTCGCCAGGGTCACCAATATGGGTGACGCCGACCCCGCAATGCTTTGCCCGAAGTGTAGCGGAAAGATGATCGTAAAATTAAGTAAAAACGGCAAATTTCTTTCATGTGCAAAATTCCCAGAATGCGACGGTGCGCGCGGCATGGACGGCAAAGAGCTTGAAGGGCCAAAGCCGACGGGTGAAAAATGTCCGGACTGTAGCAAGGGTGAGCTCGTGGAGCGTGAAGGAAGATTTGGAAAATTTATCGCCTGCGGAAACTACCCCAAATGCAAATATATTAAAAATGACCCAGAGACTGCCAAACTTAATTCAACGGGAGTGAAGTGCAATCTGTGTGCAGATGGTGAACTTGTTGCTCGGCGCGGTAAATTTGGCCCGTTTTATAGTTGCTCCAATTATCCCAACTGCAAACTTGCCATCAAAGCAAAGCCTACAGGCAAAATCTGCCCCACGTGCCAGTCACTCATGATGGAAGGCACAAAAACGATCCCGGAGCGATGCTCAACTAAAACGTGTCTCAACCACAATCCGCACAAACTCACCGTGCAATAAGCATGCACATGCAAGCTGCCTTGCATGTGCACAAGTTTTTGTGAACCGGAGCGATGTCTCGTCAGCAGACGAAACCGTGAGGTGGGGTCGCGAATGATTTTGCTCGACGGAGCAAAATCAACTTGTGACCGAAAACGCTACCTAGCGATGTTGTTTTATTGTTTAAAGTGCTCCTTGCAAAATCCTAAAAATAGTGTACAGTAATTTTTTATGGAGCACGTCACGACTCTAGCAGAAATAACATCTACCATGCGGAGCAAGGATCAAACTGATACTGAGCTTGTTTCGCGCGCATATTTGTTTGCAGAAAACGCGCACCATGGACAGAAGCGTTACTCAGGTGCGCCATACTTTGTACATGTCTCTGCCGTCGGTCATATGCTTGCACAAATGGGCATGGATGCGACAACGATTGCAGCGGGTCTTCTCCATGACACCGTTGAGGATGCAAAAATTTCAGAGGAAGATATTGAAAGAGAGTTTGGTAAGGACATTCGTTTTCTTGTTGACGGTGTGACCAAGCTTGGAAAACTTAAATACCATGGTGTCGAACGCCATGTCGAAAGTCTTCGTAAACTTTTTATTTCAACCGCCAAGGATATTCGCGTCATTATCATTAAGCTGGCTGATCGCCTGCATAATGTGAGAACGTTAAAATTTGTACCGAAAGAAAAGCAAAAACGAATTGCGCTCGAGACACTTGAGATCTATGCGCCACTCGCAAACAGGCTTTCAATCGGCCGCATTAAAGGTGAGCTTGAGGATGGCTGTTTTCCTTTTGCCTATCCTTTGGAGTACGAAAAAGTTCAAGCAATCATCAAAGAGCGCAGCAAGGACAGCGAACGACGTCTTGAGAAAGTTTATCGCAATATTCAAATTGCACTTGCCAACGCGGGAATGATCCATGTTCACGGAGAATACCGACTGAAGCGCACATATAGCCTTTACAAGAAGCTACGTGAGCATGAAATGGACATCAGTAAGATCTATGATGTATCAGCGATCAGGGTAATTGTCCCCACTATTGCCGACTGCTATCGCGCCCTTGGCATCATCCACAGCGAATGGCGGCCACTCCCGGGTCGCATCAAAGACTACATTGCATTCCCAAAACCCAACGGCTACCAGAGCCTCCATACGACCGTCTTCACTGGTGACGGCGCTATTGTCGAAGTACAGTTGCGTACACAGGAAATGGATCGCGACGCGGCGTTTGGTATTGCCGCCCATTTTGCATACAAAGGTGAAGTCACAGGCGCACTGAGCAAAGGCCTTCCGCAAAAATTTGACTGGGTGAAAGAAATTTCTGATTTGCAGCAGCACAGCAAGATGTCTGGAGAATATCTGGAAAATCTACGGACCGATTTTTTTGGCAACCGCGTATTCGTGTTCACTCCAAAAGGTGATGTGGTGGATCTTCCTCAGCATTCAAGTCCCATCGACTTTGCCTATGCAATTCATTCGGACATCGGCGAGCATACGGCGGGAGCAATGGTGAACGGCAAATATCTTTCTCTGGATACTGCACTCCACAATGGAGATATCGTGGAGATTATCACGAAAAAAAGCGCAAAGCCTTCTGCAAAGTGGCTTGAATACGCCAAAACAACACTTGCCAAAAGGCACATTCGTTCGCATCTTCAGCACGTGGAAGAGGAACAGCGTAGGCGAATGCGTAAATAACAAAAAAAACGGACGCTGGTCCGTTTTTTATGCTTAGATAGTAAACCCAGTCACCGCATAGAGGTCATCCTCTTCCTGTGACGACCGTTTCTGCTCCTCTTTGGAACGGTCATCATACGGCTTATTAAGCAGTGGGTCCTGATCGACGGAGTGAGCGGATTCCTCCTCTGTGTGGTTCTGCACGGCGAGTGTCTCTAAGGTAGGGTGCACAAGCTCCTCTGGTGCATCAACGGTTCGCGATAGCTCAATCGGGGTGCTGTCTTCAATTGCCATCATTTGTGTGGCGGTTTTTGCTTCCTCAGCGCGCATACTCCGTACGGTATGGAGCGCCTCGGCAACATGCACGCGATCAAGAAGCGCGCGTAGATCATCGTGGGAAAAGAAATCGATCACCAGCTTGCCGCCGTTTTGCCTGCTTTCGATCGATACGCGAGTACCAAGCGACTCAGCAAGTTCTTTTTCAATACGCTCGATTTCTGGATCGGGTAATACTTTTTTGCGAGCGCGCTCATGAGCAATGCCGCGCGCAATTTGCTCTGCTTCTCGCACGGTAAGTTTTTTGAATAGAATTTCCTTGTAGAGTGTCCCCTGCTCCTCTTTTCTGTCAGTAAGCATCATGAGTGGTCGGGCATGGCCTTCTGTGATTCTCCCCTGCGAAAGCGCATCAAGAATTTCCTGCGGCAAGATGAGGAGTCTAAGACTGTTCGAAACATACTCGCGACTTTTGCCAACCTTCTTGGCGATTTCCGTATGCTTAAGACTAAATTCATTCGCAAGCTTTGAAAAAGAAATTGCGCGATCAACAGGATTGAGGTCTTCACGTTGCAAATTTTCGATAATGGCAAGTTCAAGTTTGAGCCGAGGATCAATGTAGCCCTGTTGAATAAGCACAGGGACACGGGCGATGCCGGCGATTTTTGATGCACGCAAACGGCGTTCTCCGGCAATAAGTTCGTACGCGACTGCAAGTCCACCATCGTGTGGTATCTCTCTGCGCGTGACAACAAGCGGCTGCAAAATACCGTACTGGCGTATCGAGTCAGCAAGATCCTGAAGATGTTGCTCATCAAACTCCTTGCGGGGCTGGTAGGGGTTGGGGTTGATCTTTTCTACCTCAACCCAAAAAATAGCATTGTTCTCAAATTCAGTCATAATGCACGTATTGTAACATGAACGCACTATTCTGCATTCCCCAAAAAAGCTGCACATATGCAGCTTGTTTGATAACCTTTTCTGCCTCTATCTTTTTCCATGTGCAGCAGACTCCCGCATACTGCTTTAAAGATTCGAGATGTTAAAAATGCTCATGTCCGGTAATTCATTTCTCGAGAAATGACTTGCACATCCCTGTATTTTTGATAAGGTGTGGATAGCAATAAAGAGGTTTATCTCATGGACTTTCGACACATGTTCGAGCGATTGGTACTCCTTGCGCTCATTGGATTTCTTGGCGTATTTCTACTTTCTGCGGTAATGGAAGCTCGAGATGTGCGGCAACTTTTGGCGATGTATTCGTTCTTTGTGATGGGGCTTTACATATTCCGCGGATGGTTCTTTAAGCTCCCATACGACAAGGGTCCGATTATCGGCTGCGCATTGCTTGGCATATATGCTGGATATGTCGCCCGATACGGCATAGCATAAACACTACTTTAGTAGTGTTTATTATTTTTTATCCACCAAAATCACATAGGACTCTCCTATGTATTCTTATCGCTTTGCGATAGGATATTCCTCCGACCCATTTTGCGAATGTTTCTACTTGTGCCGGAGGCGGGAATCTTGAATCTTACAGATTCGGTAGACCTTGTTGGTTTCGAAGACGAAACATCACCAAGGTCTTCAAGTCCCGCACGGAAACACGCAGGTGTTTCCTCTCCTGCACAAACAAAAACGGACTGTGTTAACAGTCTCGTCTTTGTATTGTGCCGGAGGCGGGACTTGAACCCGCATCCCTTGCGAGACACGATTTTGAGTCGTGCGCGTATACCAATTCCGCCACTCCGGCAATACAAAATACTATACGTGTTTCACACAAAGAATTCAACCATAGAAAAACAGGCTGCGCGCAAGCAGCCTGTCTGATGACTTATTTGATTCTAATTTCTTTTTCCGTAGAGAACTTCGTCTGCTTTATTGATTTTGTGATTACCAATGAAGGCCACCGCGCAGACCGCAATAACGGCAGGAACAATCAGAAACATGGAGACACCTCTGAGATCCACAAATAGAGGTGTGAAACCAAAGAGTCCAGCAACGATCATCATGAGACATCCGTTTAATCCGGAGCGTCGTGCAGCAACTTCGATCGGGTCCCGCTCCTGTGCTTCTTTCCTTGATGTTTTAAAATCACGTGAATCAGCCTCTTCTTTCGCAGTTCTTTCAATCTCTCCGCCTTCCCATTCTTGGGTCATTGCAACTCCTTGGGTTGAAATATTTACTCATCGCATCCTACCTCGAACACAAGAATAGTCAACAAAAAAAGAGCCTTGCGGCTATTTTTTGCTAGATCTTGCCCACAAGGTTCATGCCTGGTTGTAGTGTCTCCCCACCCGGTTCCCATGCTGCGGGACAAACGTTACCGCCGTGTTCTGCGACAAATTTTGCGGCCTTTAATTTACGAAGTGTTTCCTTTGCGCTGCGGCCGATTGAGTTGTCATGAATTTCAATCGTCTTTAATTCCCCGTCAGGGCTGACAATAAACGTGCCGCGCTGCGCGAGTCCGGCATCACCGCCGGCAGTTATATAAACACCAAACATTTTTGAGATTGCACCAGTTGGGTCTGCGACCATCGGAAACATTACTTTTTTAATTGCCGGAGAATTGTCGTGCCATGCTTTGTGCACAAATACTGTATCCGTTGATACTGATAGCACCTCTGCCCCTTCTTTCACAAACTCCTCATACATCCCTGCCATTTCTTCAAGTTCAGTAGGACAAATAAAAGTGAAATCTGCAGGATAAAAAAAGAATATAAGCCATTTTTTGCTTTTATATGCTCCTGTTGTAAGTGTTACTTCTTCGTCTTTCTTGGGATCGTACGCGTGTAGCGGGGTTTCAGGAAGGGCCGCGCCAATGCTGAGTACGAGTGATGTTTCATTGTTCATATTAGTATTGTTTTAAAAGGATTTTTGTAAATGGATGAAATTCGAGGCGCGGGGAATGTGACGAGGAAGATGTATTCTGATACATTGACCGAGTCACAGGGGCCCCGTAACGACGAAGTTCGCCATTTGCGAAAATCCTTAGGGATTGCGAGTAATGTGTTGCCATACTAGCATAACTACAATGAATAGAAAACCCAAGATTATCACGGTCGTTGGTCCCACTGCTTCAGGAAAAAGTGACCTAGCTGTAATACTTGCCAAAGAATTTACAGGCGAGGTGATATCAGCCGACTCACGCCAAGTCTATCGCGACATGGATATAGGAACCGGAAAAATTACCGTGAGGGAAATGCGAGGTATACCTCACCATATGCTCGACATTGCTTCTCCGAAACACATTTATAGCGTCGCAGAATATAAAACAGCGGCGGATAACTGTATCGCTGATATTCTTAAAAGAGGTAAGGTGCCAATTTTGTGCGGAGGCACAGGGTTTTATATAGATGCAGTTACACAAGGGCTCATTCTTCCTGAAGTAAAGCCCGACTACGATTTGCGCAAAAAACTTTCACTGCTGTCTACTGAAAAACTTTTTGCGATGCTTCACAAGCTTGACCCGAGACGCGCCTCGGAAATCGATGCAAAAAATCCGCCTCGACTTATCCGTGCTATCGAAATTGCCAAAACGCTGGGAAGCGTTCCACTCATGAAAAAGGATGCTCCGTATGAAACACTTTTTATTGGCATTGATGTGCCTAACGAAATTTTACGGGAACGAATCCACAATCGACTCAAAAAGCGCGTAGCAATGGGAATGGTGGAGGAAGCAAAAGAGTTGCATAAAAAGGGACTTTCTTGGAAACGCATGGAAGAAATCGGATTAGAGTATCGTTATCTTTCCCGTTTCATTCGTGGAAAGCTTGCAAAAAGTGAAATGCTCGACCAGTTGGAAGTAGAAATTATGAATTATGCAAAACGACAATATACGTGGTTTCGTCGTAACAAAAAAATACATTGGATTTCTCTTAATGACAGAAAGTCTCCCGAAGAGCTTGTGCGTATTTTTTTGAACTCTTCCCATATTCCATGAAAATTACGTCTGAAAAATTACGCTAAATACTTCGACCGAAGTATTTAGCGTAATTTGTGTTTTGAGTATTTTGTAACAAAAAAGCCCCTTCACTGGGGCTTATTATTTATGGGTTTCGCCTGAGCTTTTTCTTCTTCGTCTGGCTTAATAACAAAGATATGAAAGCATCCGCTCCAGGGTTCGTGGATGGCATGCACTTCCCCATCATCGCGATCTTGCGTGAGGCGGCGATACATCCATCTTTTTTGTTCCACACTCATTCCATTGAATGAAATATCAAAGCTGGCTCCCGTGAGGTGCGTCGAGCAAGATTCGGGCGACCGGCACTGCGCTGCACTGCGCAAGCCGCGCTGATAATGCATGTCACGGACCATTGAAGTGACCTTAAGCTTGGGATAATTGGTAGTGCCTCCAACCTCACTCATAAAGTCTGCCGCAAGCTGCTCAAGGTATTCTTTTGACCAGCGCTGGAGATACCGTCTGTCCTGATTCACATGGTCATCAATATAGAAAGTACTGGTTTCATCGGGAACCTTTACCAAATTGCTGTGCGAAGATTGGATCTCTTCCAATGTTTGAAATCGCGGTAAACCAAGATCATAGGCGAGACGGTTTTCGAACTCAAGTTTTTTTCTTCGTTCAAAAATGTTCCCATCAAGCGCTCCCGTGCCCAGTTTGCCTTGCAATTTCCGCTTCACGACATTCTTCTGAGTTTTTTTTGTTACACATTTACCGTGCACTTTTTTGCACGTATCACGCGTGGTTTCAGTCTTTGCTTGTACGCCCCAAGAAAGGAGCAAAACAAAAGCGAGCACAACACATTGTGTAATTTTGCTCATGGAATTACTCCAGTTTCAAGTAACGATGCTGTATTAACGCTAGCACACGGCTAGGGGTTTCTGAAACCTTAAAAATACGGGAGAAGGTCTTCGATTTCTTGTCAAAAACGCGCAAGACACTTCTATATAATGCGGACCCACGAGGAGTATCGACCCCTACGGTGTCATAAGGCGGAAAACAATAATGGAAGTTACCCCCAGGCTTCACAAGCGCACTTAGTCATATGCACGAACGTCCATTTCTGGTTAGCGTACGCATTTTCATTCAATCATAGAAACTTGTGAATTGTTTTGCGCATTGTGCGTTTATTCACTTATCATCTTTTAATCTTTCCTCTAAATCTTCAATTGCTTTTATTGACACATTTTCAAACGAATCTTTGCCATGGAACCCGAATGGATTGTCGAGATCTTTAATAAGAAACATCATATATAGGAATAACAATGAAATTGATCCAGTCAAATATAGCGAATTTATAAAGGGATCAAGTCTGAGTGTCAGGAGTCCAAGTATAAGGAGGGCGGAATTCACTTCTGCGATGCGATAGCCAGAAGAAATAAAAGAAGTGTCTCGGATCGAATCAATCCTCGTTACGATACGACGAATATTTGCTTGCTCTTGTTTCAAGCGGACAATAAAATTCGCCTGCGTGTGTGGCTCGAACGCAGAAAAAAGTGGATTTAATTCTGAAAGTTTTTCGAAGAGTGTGCGCGTGCGTTCTCTTTTGTGGAACCAATCCTTGAGGCATACAATCAGCAAACGTACGTGCACGACACATTCCTTTGCTTCTTTAAGTTTTTTAGTTTTATAAAGTATCTGCGCCTCATCTGCGATAGACTCCAGGCTCACGGACAGTTCGCCAGGTAGTTTCTCGCTTTCTTTAAAGTCAGTAAGCACGCCCGCCATAAGGAAACCGAGCAGGAATACATTCGCAGCAATAAAAGAAGTAAAAAGAGCGTTGAGCTCGACAAATTCAAAGCCAAGCACATGCAAAGCATATTTTAACACCACAATCCCCACCACATACGGCAGTGTTTTTACGATTATGCTTTTTTTATTAAAAAATATTTTCATAATTGCTAATTTGTGTATTAAGAAATTTTATTGCGGGTCCACGAGGATATCGACCGTTACAGGATCAGCACGCCTTTCCCATTTACTCTGGATAGGAATCCCTCATAAATATGGGAGAACGGCTTCGATTCCTCGCCAAAGTGCCGCAGGGCACTTTTTGGGCAGCATTTTAAAACACCTTTGGTGTTTTAAAATTGCGGGCCCACGAGGAGTCGAACCCCGGACTCTTCTTTTGGAGAGAAGAATTTTACCGCTAAACTATAGGCCCTTATTTTTTTCTAGATATGCTTTTGCAATTGCTAGAAGCGCTCTTGCGACCACCACATCATGATAACGTATTTGCACACAACCCTGGTAACCAATTTTCTGCTGAATGCCTGTGTGTGGTTTACGGTATGGTTTAATAAATTGCGACAATGGTATATTAGTAGTTTTTGACCAAAATTGCAATTGCTTCTTTGAGTTGTGATAATCGTGTAAATGAGCGCAAACACGAAATTTTTGTTCATTAATTTGAAAAGAAGACCTGAGCAGTCTCAGAAAAGTAATGACGAGATCAGGATCTGAGTTGGTAAATGTAAATTCGCGGTCACTCACTGATTTAGTGCCTTCACACCAATACAACATCGCACAAATAACATGATTTGTGGAAGTATTTTGAGAAAATTTCTCTACTACGTTCTTTGCGAATTGTCTTGCGGATTTCAATTTTTCGCTCGTTTGGGCGCGACGTGCTAGCTGCGCCTTAAGCTGGCCGTTGGTGTACTTATTTTCAATAACGTTTTTTGCTTTATCGGAAAGTGCGACATTGCGTACCCACAACGAGACTGAACTTTTTGAAACTCCGAGCTCTTTGCTGATCTCTCGTACAGAGCCACCTTTTTTCCGCATTGTTACTGCTCGTGCTTTTTCCGCTTGTTTCATATCAATAGTCTTATAGTATCATATTGTGGTACGAAATGCACTTCACCTCATCTTCAATATGGGTTTGTTAGGGTTTGTGTGGGTTTGAGACAGTATCTCTCTCCTCTCAATACAATGAGTAATAATACTAATAACCCTTCTATAAACAGATTGAATACCATCCGACAAGCGTCGGAGTTTTTAGCCGTGAATCCTGGAACAATTCGCAGATGGGCTATCAACGGCACACTGAAAGGAATAAAGGTCGGTACTCGGGGCGATTGGCGGTTTGAAGAAAAGGCTTTAGAAAAACTTATTAGTCTGCCTAATGTAAAAAAAGACCAGGTTCGAAAGTTTGTAAAAATTAAAAAACTTCTTAAGGAGAACTTGGACTCTATACAAAAGCTAGCAACGACCCATCATACCCGGCTGATTGGCGGGGACCCATTGCCCCCGGAGCATATTGTAAAGTATAAGGAAATACACATGAAAATGGTGCGAGCCATTGCAAACAATTTAGATAATCGTGAAAAAGGAATTATCCGTTTCAATGCATTGGGCATAGAAATTGCCGAAAGCGCGGTTAAAGACAATCTCTCTATAGAGGAGGCGGTAGATGGAACAATCTTTCTTAAAGATGCAATTTGGAAAAAACTCGATGAAACAGGCCTCCTCAAAGAGCTTTCTACTCAGGAACTGTTTGAATTTAGTCAATTAATTGGTGCATATTGCGACATACTTTCATCTAAAATCGCTTTTACATACCACAATGTGCTGACCGAAAGGATCACGGGTTCTGAAAGCCTATTTAAGGCGCTGACGGAAAAAAGTGCTGACGCGATAGCCTTAGTAAACAAAAAAGGAAAAGTGCTTCAAGCGAGCCCGTCTACAAAGGATATCTTGGGTTATACTCCCCTAGAATTTATGAACCTGAGAAATCCTTTTGACCTTGTCCCTCCTAATGAGCGAAAATTTGTAACACTGCTCTTTGAGAAACTTTTAATGCGCCCTGGGAGTACAGAAAGAGTCAAGTATAAAATTTTGCACAAGAAGGGATACACAGTGTGGGTCGAATCGGTAATGACGAATCTGCTTGAAAACAAAGATGTACATGCAGTTGTCATAAACTACAGTAATATAAATAATCGTGTGCTCATAGAAGAAAAGCTCCAAAAAAGCGAGGAGAGGTTCAGAACGTTGCTCAGCGCGAATTCTGATGCGATCTATCGAATGGACCCAAAGTGGGAGACAATGCACGAACTTTACGGAAACAGCTTCATAAATGATACAAAGAAACCCACAAAGAACTGGATGCAAAAATATATTCCCTCGGATGAGCGAAGAAAAGTGAAGGTTGCTATCGCGAAGTGCTTAAAAACAAAAAGTGTATTTGAACTGGAGCACAGGGTAATGCGTATGGACGGTACTTTGGGATGGAGTCATTCTCGCGCGATGCCGATCATTGGAAAAGACGGAAAAATCATTGAGTGGTTCGGCTCGTTTAGCAACATTTCCGAGCAAAAGGAACTAGAGCAGCAAAAAGATAACTTTTTAGGAATTGTGTCACATGAACTCAAGACTCCCGTAACAAGCATTAAGGCGTATACCCAAGTTCTTGAATTAATGTTTCGCAAAAGTGGCGATATAAAAACAGCGGAACTCTTGGGAAAAATGGACGCTCAAGTATCTCGACTCAATAATCTTATCACCGACCTTTTGGACGTTACAAAAATTCAATCAGGCAAAATGCAGTTTAACGATAATATTTTTGATTTTAATGAGCTTGTCTTGGAAGTCATCGAAGAGGTGCAACGCACCTCTCTCAACCATACCATAGTCAACAAGCTTACTTCGTCGAAAAGTGTGTGGGCTGACAGAGAGCGTATAAGACAGGTTGTGACAAATTTTTTAACGAACGCTATAAAGTATTCTCCTCACGGAGACAAGATAATCGTTTCGACGACAACAATTAAAAATACTATTTCGTTATATGTGAAAGATTTTGGCATAGGAATAACGAAATCACATAGAAATAAAGTCTTTGAGCAGTATTTCCGAGTAAACGGGGATGTTCACAACACATTTCCTGGTCTTGGATTAGGACTCTATATTTCCAGTGAGATCATTATGCGCGAAGGTGGCAAAATTGGCATAAAAGGTACTGGAAAAAATGGATCAACTTTCTATTTTTCCTTACCAATTAATGCTGGTAAAGATGCGAAGAATAATAAATTATCAACTCCACAAAATACCGTAAAACCTAATCACATATAATTATGCCCAAAAAAATACTTGTTGCTGATGATGATCAGGGGATTCTGGATGTCATGAGGATGATCCTCGAACTGGAAGGATACGAGGTAAGAACCACTCAAGATGGCTCTCTTGTGAGGGATTTAAGCCTACAATCGCCCGATCTGCTTTTGCTTGACATTGGGTTGTCGGGCTATGACGGCAAGGAAATATGTCTTGCACTTAAAGCGCGCAAAAAAACGAAACACATGCCGATAATTATGGTCTCTGCGAATAAAGATATCGCGAGAATAACCAAAGAGGCTGGGGCAGATGGCTTTGTAATCAAGCCCTTTGACATGAATGACTTGCTCAGCACAGTGGCTACCTACGCGAA
The DNA here is from genome assembly GCA_043736515.1 of bacterium. Classification (GTDB taxonomy): domain Bacteria; phylum Patescibacteriota; class Minisyncoccia; order Phycocordibacterales; family UBA6899; genus MHLP01. Next base: position 7,058 of record JAYTCK010000001.1, on the reverse strand, counting down.
TAAATAAATGCCTAACCAGGGGTAGTGGCTTATTTTCTTTTTGGAATCGAGATTCCGAGCTCGATCAGTTGCTCGGGAGAAACATCCGAGGGTGATTTTGTCATAAGCTCCTTCCCTTCTCCTGTTTTGGCAAAAGCGATAACTTCGCGAATGTTTGGTTCGTTTTGAAGAATAGCCATAAGGCGGTCGAGGCCCCACGCAATACCGCCATGTGGGGGTGCTCCGTAGGAAAATGCTTCAAGCATGTGGCCAAAGTTTGCTTTGATGCTCTCTTCGGTGTGCCCCATGACTTCAAGTACACGGGAGAGTGCGAGTGGCGAGTGGTTACGAATACTTCCTCCGCCTATCTCGAAGCCATTGAGTGCAACATCGTATTGTGTTGTGAGAATTTCTGCAATCTTTTCCTTATTCATGAGCCATTCCATATGTTCGGGCTTTGGTGCAGAGAAAGGATTGTGCGTGAAAGTCCATCCCCCCTTCTCGGCTTTTTCAAAAAATGGAAATTCTACTACCCAGCAAAAAGCGAGAAGGTCAGGGTCATTCTTGTCTTCGCGTATATCGGGTTTATCGTTGCCATACTTTTCCATGGCTTCCGTATACGTGAGACGCGGAAAGGGAATCAGCTGAATTTTTTTGTGAGGGTAAATAGTCTGCACAAGTTGAATCAAAAGACGTTCATTTAATTCCATGACATCTTCCATTTTTACAAACGAGAGTTCCATATCAAGCTGTGTAAACTCAGGTTGGCGGTCTCCCCTTGTGTCTTCATCACGCATGCAGCGGGCAAATTGAAAATACTTTTCAAAACCCGAGACCATGAGCAGTTGCTTGTACTGCTGTGGCGACTGCGGGAGTGCATAAAACTTTCCTTGTTCAAGGCGTGACGGAACAAGATAGTCCCGTGAGCCCTCAGGAGTCGATTTGGTGAGGAGTGGTGTTTCGATTTCAATGAAGCCTTCCTTTGAAAGAAAGTTACGGGCAAAAAGCTCCACGTCGTGGCGCATGCGAATGTTCTTTTGCATGCGAGGACGGCGAAGGTCGAGATAGCGATAAGTGAGGCGCACATCCTCCCCAATGTCGCGTGCGTCTCCTCGTACATCAAGCGGTGGCGTTGCGGCTTCATTGAGTACAGTAATACTGAAAATCTCAAGCTCAATATCCCCGTTTTGTTTATCTTTTTGGATATTTTTCTCCGGGCGAGGATTGACTTTGCCCTTCACTTCGACAACCCACTCCGGGCGGACACGCGAAGCAACCTCCTGTGCCTCTGTGGCATTGGGGAGCACGACACCCTGCACGTATCCTGTTTTGTCACGAAAATCGAGGAAGACCAGCTTCCCCTGGTCGCGTCGCACGTCAATCCAGCCCGAAATAGTCACCTCTTTTCCGGCTTCCTCTTTGAGTGATCCAATATATGTTCGCGCGGTCATTGTTGTTCCATCCTAGCGTATTTGAGTATGCTTGAAAAGCATTATGCCAACATTACTCGCCGATGAGGTGTTCCTCCTTTCCACATAAACGATTCGATATAATAATGCAGCATAGAAATAAAAAAAATCGATGAAATTCCCCAGAGATTATTTTGAAACACAGTAAACGAAATCAATACTGCCAAGAGCGTTATGGAGACAAGATATGCGGGTACTGGCAGAGCAAAGAGTCTGGTGAAACTGTTTCGTGGTCGATCAATATTACGGTGATAGTCATGAGTGTAGTAAAACAAAAATGCAGTTATGTCATGTGCGAGTCGAGCCACAATAATTGCCACAATGGGATAGCCTAGCACAACAGCAACAAGTGACACAACGGGGAGCATGGCTGTTCCGATGAAATACCAACGCTCTTTAATGCCGCGATTCCGTCCTCGCCAAAGAAGTATAAAGGAGAAGACCGATGCAACGATAAGTAGAGCGATAGACGCCCAAAGTAATAACTCCCGATTTGCGTAAGGTGGAAGCTCAAAAGGAAATACCATTGCGAAGATAAGTATCGATGCTAGTGTGTTTGACCATTTCCACAGTGTGGTACACGCACCTCTTCCGGCGGCGAGAAGCATGAGTGCGATCCCCACCTGCTGAAGTGCCACATGTATAATAGTTGCTAGGGAAAAAAGTATGACTGTTAGCGTGATGGAAAAATTCGGCAAAAGCAGCGATGCGGTAAAAATGATTGGGATACCAAGAGCAAGTTTCCATTTGTAGTAATTGAGGTACTCAGTATCGATAAAACTAACGAAACTAACGAAAATATGTGGATAGGGAAAAAGTATCGCATACCAAAAAAACGTTTCAGGCATCACGGGAATATGTTTGCCGAGATAGCCCTCAAAAAAAACTGTGTCGATAAGCATCAGTAGTGCCCCGAGCGGAATGATTAAGTAAACCCACAAGAGCGTGCGTGTGGGGATACGCAAGGACAGCGCATGGCTCATGTTGCTATGAAAAATAATTAATTTTCATATGCTCCTTCACTTCTTCAAGTGTTTGTTCCGCTTTCTTTCTTGCCGTTTTGGTTCCCTCTTCGAGAATATCCATTACGTGTTTGGGGTTACGGGCAAGTTCTTCACGACGCTCGCGGATTGGGCTTAAGAATTCATTGAGTACTCCAATGAGCCGTTTTTTAAGTACGACATCTCCTAGTCCACCTTTTTTATATGCCTTCTTGAGCTCGGCAAGTTCGTCTTTCTCTTTATCAAAAACATCGAGATAGGTGAACACGACATTCCCCTCCACCTTGCCCGGATCAGCAGCATGAATATGCTTTGGGTCGGTATACATTTGCATCACTTTCTGCTCCACTTCTTTTGGAGAGTCCGCAAGAAAGATCGCATTATTAAGCGACTTCGACATTTTGGCCTTACCGTCGAGCCCGGGCATACGTCCGTTGTCTGATTTGAGCGGGGTGATCCTGGTAAATGTTTTTTTGTAGATGCGATTAAAACTATCGACGATCTCGTTAGTTTGCTCGAGCACGGGGAGCTGATCGTCGCCCACGGGGACGTGAGTTGCTTTAAATGCCAGAATATCGGCCGCCTGAGAAACAGGGTACATGAGAAATCCCGCCGGCACATTTTCGCCGTATCCCTTCTGCTTAATCTCGGTTTTTACGGTCGGATTTTGTTTGAGACGCGAAACGGTCACAAGATTCAAAAAAAATATGGTGAGCTCGGCTATCTGTGGGATCTGTGACTGTATAAACATGGTCGTTCTTTTGGGGTCCATTCCACAGGCGAGATTATCGAGTGCGACTTCAAGGACTGAGGATCTCACTTTTTCAGGATTGTCGGAATTATCAGTGAGCGCCTGGACATCCGCGATCATATAGAAAAATTCCCCACCATTATTTTGGAGTAGAAGACGGTTCTCTATAGAGCCCACGAAATGCCCCAAATGGAGCTTTCCGGTCGGCCTATCCCCCGTAAGCACAATGTTGCCTTCTTCGTTCATTGTCGGGCTATTTTAGCGCATTTAACGAGGTTTTGCCAGGCTATCTGCATTATCGGGGCTTCCTGTCGGCTCTACGGGGAGTTCGATGGAAAATGTTGAGCCTTTGCCCGGGCCTTCGGAGTCGATCCAAATTTTGCCCTGCATTGCCTCGATCATTTGCTTGGCAACGTAGAGACCCAGGCCCGAGCCGGCGGTATTTTCTTTTTGTCCCTCCGAGCCACGGGTAAATTTGCCAAAAAGATGGTGTATATCCTCTTGTGAAAGTCCGATTCCTGTATCCTTAATGAGACAGATCACAGCATGGCGAGAGGCAACCTTCTCAAGTGAAATAGTGATACCTCCTTCTCGAGTATATTTGATCGCATTGTCGATGATATTTGAGAAACACTGACGGATCTTACCGTCATCGACAGAGACAATGAAGGGCCCGTCAGGAGAAAGACTAAATGCAAGAGTGAGCCCTTTCGCCTCAGCTTTCTTTTGAAACTCTTCGGTAAGGTCCATGATCATAGACCCAACATCAACGGAAGTATTGGTGTAGGTCATTGTCCCCTGCTCGATCTTTGAGATATTAAGAAAGTCCGAGATCATCTCAGCAAGACGCTCAGAAGAAATAAAAATTTTCTCAATAGGCGCTTTCTGCTCGTCGGAGAGCTTGCCATATGAGTTCTCAAGTAACATCGACGCATATCCCTTCATTGCGGTGATCGGCGTACGCAACTGATGTGAAGCAATAGAGACAAATTCACTCTTGCGCTGATCCAATATCCGCAACTTCTCGTTCGTCTTCGCGAGCTGTAAGTTGGTCTCGGTGACCGTATTTGCAAGCGTTTGAATTTTTTCCTTAACAGCAATTTCTTCCTTTACTCTTTGGACAACGAGATATCCTGCAATCAATGAGGCCAGCAGAAGGATGGCTGCTCCAGCAGGAAGTGTAAGAGCAAATATTGTTCTCCTAATTGAGCTCGAAAGATCTTGATGAAGTGTTTCGACAGCTTTTAAAATAATTGACTCCTTCACTGCTACTGCGATGCTGAAGCCCGTCTGCTCAAGTGGTGCATAGGAAACATAAAGAATCTCCGCATCGGAGCTAAATGTGCCGAAACCAGTCTGCCCCACTGTCATTTCTTTTAGGATGTCTTTAAATTTTTCGTCCCGTGCCTTTTCAAAAAGGTTGACCCGCCCACTCGTTTTCTCGGGACCAAGGATATCTTTCGCTGCTTGGTCTGAGAAGGCAATTGTGTTGCCTTCTTTGTCAACGAGAAATGCGTACGATCCTTCTATTGGAGAGTAATTTGTAATGCGTTCAATAATACTTGCGAGAAGGATATCAGTCCCCATAATACCGGTGAATCTATTGTTGAGATAGACCGGTATGGTGAGGGTGACCATAAGCCCTCGACCTGCTACATCCTCATAAAGCGGCGACCAAATCACCTGTTTCTCGGGATTATTTTGCGGTGTTGCCGGCGCATAATAAATGTCTGAACGAGGATCATATTCCGGCGGGGCAAGTTTTCCAAGAACAATGTTTGGGTAGTATCGCGTGACACCCGCAGTGTCGATCAAATACATTGCTGCGATCTCCTGATTATTTTTTAAGATACCAGGTATCAGAAAATCAAGCCTTGCAGATTGTTCAATATTTTTTTTCTGCACTGCGTCGAGATTGACAAATGAAGGAATATGAAAAGTTGAAATATCTGAAGGGTTGTTGATCAACACCCCATCCTCTTTTATTACTCGTTCGTTAAAATTCCAATAGGAGTGCGCGTTAAAGGTTGATGGGTCATTGTCTATTTCCACAATGTAACTTGCTGCGCTCTCGGTTTCCTTTCTCACATGTTCAAATACGAGATCCTCTCGGTTTGCTGCGGAGGAGGAAATTTGCAACAGGAGATTCTTCGCTTGCTCTTGAAGCACAGCACTCGTTGACTTTTCTGCATAATCTCCTGCGGATGTTGTTGAGAAGACACCAATAAGCGTGGTCGCCACAACAGTCACGACAGCCAAGCCTATCGTCGATAGCAAAATTTCATTTTTAAAGCTGAGTTTCATAATGTCGTGAATGACCACTCCTCTCTATAGCGTAACAGTTTTATTTCTCTGTAACAATATGTTAACATTAAGATACCGAAGTTAACCATATTGGCACTTTATTTTTATGCAGGAAACTAATGTAGTACCTTCGCCAACTTTCTTTGATGAAGGACAGGAGACAATTTCAGTAAATGAATTACGCAAATTGCAGCTGGAGCGCCTAGTAAATTCAATTGCTTATGCTCTTGATAATTCGCCATTTTATCGCAGCAAGAAACATCTTTATGGCGAAGATACATTGATCACCTCACTCGAGGACTTTGCACGTTTCCCACTTACAACCAAAGAAGAACTCCGTTCCTCGCAGACATATGATATTCTTGCTGTGCAAAAAGAGCAGGTTACAGAAGTCCATTTTTCTTCAGGCACGAGCGGAAATCCCGTATATTCATTTTTAACAAAAAACGATATTGCGAACGGGAATAAATTCCTAGCAAGAACATGGCACATGCAGGGAGTGCGCCAGGGATCTACTTTTGCCATGCTCGCCTCTTATGGACTATTTTCCGCGGGATTGCTTAATCATTATGCAATCCAGCATCTCGGTGCTTTTGTTCTCCCTGTTGGCGGGAGTTCACCGGAGAAAACACTGAAACTGCTTAAAATGTTTTCCGCTAATGCGACAGCTGCTGTTGCAAGCTACTACCCCTACCTCGCTTCGTATGCAAAAGAACACGGCATTGATCCTCATGCACTCGAATTACGTTCCCTTATTGCTGGTGGCGAGCCTTTTTCAGAAGCAGAGCGGTCGTATATTCAGGATCAATTTGGCGCGAGTATGTACGATCAGTATGGACTGTGTGAAATCAATACGGGTATTGCAGGAGAGTGCTCAGAAAAAAATGGACTGCATATTCTTGCTGATTATGTCTATCCAGAAATTATCCACCCAGAAACAGGCGTACCGCTCAAAGAGGGTGCGCTGGGTGAGCTTGTGCTCACTACCTTTTTCAAAGAGGCAAGTCCGTTGCTTCGTTATCGCACTGGTGATATGACAAGCATTACTTATGAACCTTGTCCATGCGGAAGAACGATGCCGAGAATCGCAAGGATAGAACGACGAGTCGCAGAGACTATATTCTATAAAGGTATTGGCATAGAAAAGTCTTATGTTGCAGCTATTCTTGATGGATTGAAGGACAGACTCAATCCTTATGTCTGGCAACTTGAGGTAAGCAGGAGTGGCGGGAAGGAACTTGCGCTACTCAAGATTGTCCCCGAGGGGGAGCACGATGAACGCCTCTTGGGTAATGTTGCCGACTATCTTTATCAACAATTAGGCTTTCGTGTCTCGGTTAATACTTTTACTCAAGCAGAACTTTCAAATCTCGGCACCTCTAAGTTAAAGCATTTCATTGATAATCGCGTCATAAGTTAATTTCCCTGTACGCGTATGAAAAAATCCATCTCAAGTATCATTAACGGAAAAGAACATCGCGGAGGAGGAATCCGTCAAATCGTATACCCGCACTCCTCTGATACTCGCTCTTCTTTTGAATATGCGGATAAGGT